>DFFD01000011.1 GCA_002369495.1 Lachnospiraceae bacterium UBA3785
CCGTCCTCATCCTTCCAGGCGAGGTCGCCGGTGTGGTACCAGCCGTCGACTTTGACGCTGTCCGTCGCTTCCTTGTTGTTCAGGTAACCCTTGAAGAGGCCGCAGGGCTCCGTGCCGGCATAGCGGATGCAGATCTCGCCGGATTCGCCGACGCCTGCCTCGTTTCCGTCCGCAGTCATCAGCATGACGGTGTACATCGGGCTCGGCTTGCCCATGGAGCCCGGCTTCGGGGTCATGCCGATGAAGTTGCCGACCGTGAGAGTGGTCTCGGTCTGGCCGAAGCCCTCCATGATGGAGATGCCGGTCGCCTCGCGGAAGCGGTTGAAGACTTCCGGGTTCATGGCCTCGCCGGCGATGCTGGCGTGACGGATGGAGGAGAGGTCGTATTTGGTAAGGTCCTCCTTGATGAAGTAGCGGTACATCGTCGGCGGTGCGCAGAAGGTCGTGATGCGGTACTTCGCGAAGAGCGGCAGAATGTCATCCGCGTGGAAGCGGTCGAAATCGTACACGAAGGTCGCGCCGCCGTTCATCCACTGGCCGTAGAGCTTGCCCCAGAGAGCCTTGCCCCAGCCGGTGTCGGAGATTGTGAGATGCAGGCCTTCCGCGTGCACGCACTGCCAGTAGCGGGCGGTCACGAAATGGCCGAGCGCGTATTTGCAGCTGTGCGTGACGGCCTTCGGGTAACCCGAGGTGCCGGAAGAGAAGAGCATCAGCATCGTGTCGTTGCCGCGGATGGAGTCGCCGGTGAAGCGGTAGCGGCTGGAGTACATGTCATACTCGTCATCGAACGAGTGCCAGCCTTCGCGGGTGCCTTCGGTGACGAAGAGTTCCCTGACGCTCGGGCAGGCCGGGAGCGATTTTTCAACTTCCTCCGCGCAGGCGCTGAGAGCGCAGCAGCAGACGGCCTTGACATTGGCGGTCTGGAAGCGGTACTCGAGGTCCTTCTGCTTGAGCTGGTCCGTCGCGGGGATCGCGATCGCGCCGAGCTTGTGGAGACCGATGATGATCGGCCAGAACTCCCAGTTGCGGCGGAGGATCAGCATGACGGCGTCGCCCTTTTTGATGCCGTGGGCCTTGAAGTAGTTGGCGGCGCGGGCGCTCATTTTCTTCATCTGAAGGAACGTGAAGCGGCGCTCGACCTTGTTGCGATCGAGATGCACCATGCAGAGACGGTCCGGTTCCTTCTCGGCGATCGCGTCGACGACGTCGAAGGCGAAGTTGAAGCGGTCTGTATTTTTAAAGGTGACCTGAAGCGGATAGCCGTCCTCGCGCTCCTTGACGGACACGAAATTCGAGACGAAGTTCGGGGCTTTGAGGGCGTCCGGGGAAGCTTCCTTTTTGATTGCGGCGGGAGCATCCTTCGAGATCAGGCGGCCTTTTTCCCATTTGAGGTCGGCGCCTTCCTCCGGAAGGACGATCGCGAGAAAGCGGACGTCCTTGCCGCCGACGGCGATGATGCCGTGGGGGTTGCCGGAATTGTAGAAAATGCTGTCGCCCGCATGCAGGATCTCCTCATTGTCCTTGATGCGGATCTTCATGGAGCCTTCAAGGACATAGTCGAATTCCTGGCCCGGGTGGGTCACCTGTTCGATCGGCGCATGCTGCTGTTCCTCATTGTAGTTGTAGACGACGTAGTAGGGATCCGCGATGCGATCCTTGAAGAGGTGGGCGACGTTCTTGATGACGATGCCGGGCTCCACGCTCGTGAGCTGGCCGCCGCCGCTTCTCGTCAGGGTATAGCCGGTCAGCAGAGGGGTCTTGCCTTCAAGGAGCTCCATGATCTCCACGTTGAAGACCGAGGCGCATTTGTGGATGAAGGAGAAGGGAAGATCCGCCGTGCCGCTCTCGTAGGCGATATAGTCGGCAAGGTCGAAGCCGGTCATGTCGGCCATCTCGCTTTGGGTGTAGCCGCTGTCAAGCCTTAAGGCCATGATACGGCTGGCGACCTCCTTTTCCATCTGTACTGCCGCACTGTGCTGTACTGCATTTGCTGGCATTGTCATTAACCTCCTGAAATTCATTTTATCATAATAAAAAGCCCATCCCAAAGAAGCTTTGAGACGGGCTGACTATTATCAACTCGCGGTACCACTCAAATTGCGCTATAAAAGCGCCTCTTAAGACTCCACCAAGTCTTTGGCACTGACGCGGCCTTCACGGGAGAACCTAACGGCCTGGCCGCTCAGCGCTCCGACTCGGAAGTGATAGATCATTGGGAGGTCCTTCTTTCCGCTCTCAGCAGGTGCGGAATCTCTGTGCTCCGGATGGTTCCCGATCGTCTTCGTCACAGTCTTTATCCCTCGAAGAGGGAGAATGGGTATTCGGTTTTTATTTTCAGCAATTCTAGCAGAAAAAAATGAACGTGTCAAGAGAAAGTATACATAATTCGAACGATTATTGACAATTCGAAAATCCTGTCGGATAATGGGCAAAAAGAAGCGGAGGCGGAGGAAGATGGATGCATTTTTAAAGGAAATGGCGGAAGGACCGCGGATCATCATCGTGACAGGGCATTTCGGAAGCGGAAAGACGGAGTTTTCGGTCTCTCTGGCGGCAGCGCTCGCGAAAATGAAGACAGAAGGAGCCTTGGCCGACTCGCTCGCGCTCTGCGATCTCGATGTGGAAAATCCCTACTTCCGCAGCCGCGAGCTGACGGAGGAGTTCGCCGGGATGGGTATCCGCGTCTACTCGGACCCCTACCAGGGGAGAAACGGGTCGGAGCTCCAGACCCTTGACCCGGCGATCCTGGCCCCGGTGGAGGACAAAAGCTGCCGCGTTATCATGGACACCGGCGGAAATGCGACCGGCGCGATGATCCTGAACCAGTTCCGCCGGCACTACGGCGAGGAGTACAGGATGCTCTACGTCGTGAATATGTACCGGCCGGGGACGGACACGGTCGACAAGATCGCCGCGGAGATCGCGGAAATCGAGCGGACGACCGCGCTTCACGTGACGGGGCTGGTTTCGAACGCCCATTTCATCTGGGATACGACGGAGGCAGATGTGCTGGAGGGGCTCGCGTTTGCGAGGGAGGCAGGCGCAAGGACCGGCCTGCCGGTGGTCTGCGCCTGCGCGAACGAGAGGCTCGCGGGGAAAATAAAAACCGACGGGGAGACGCCGGTCTTTCCCGTCGGGATGTATATGAGGAAGAGTTACCTGGATAAAAAAGTGTGAGGGGACTTCGGGGACGGTTCCTACTTCGGGGACGGTTCTTACTTCGGGGACGGTTCCCCAGGGACGGTTCTCGGAATAAACGATTCTCCTTCGGGAATCGTTTATTCCAGGAACCGTCCCCCAGGAACCGTCCCTGCGCTTTTTGGGAACCGTCCCCCAGGAACCGTCCCTGCGCTTTTTGGGAACCGTCCCTGCGGTTTTCAGGCGCGTCTCGCGAGGATCGCGTCGAGCAGCTCCCCGGCCGCGTCGTCCTTCGACATGAGGGGAAGCTCGCGGACGGAATCCTCCGTGATCAGGGTGAGGACGTTGGTGGAGACGCCGAACCCGGCACCCTCGACCTTGACATTGTTGGCCGCGATCATATCGAGGCCTTTTTTTGTGAGTTTCGCCCGGGAGTTCTCGAGCATGTCCCGGGTCTCCATCGAGAAGCCGCACAGGAAGAGCCCCGGGTGGCGGTTCTTCCCGCACCAGCCGATGATGTCGTCGGTGCGCTCGAGCGGGATCGAGAGATCGGAATCCTTCTTCTTGATCTTGTCCTCCGCGACGGAGGCAGGCCGGTAGTCCGCGACCGCGGCGGCTTTGATCAGGATATCAGTCGCGGGAAGGGCTTTCTTCACGGCGTTGAACATATCGAGGGCGGAGGTCACCGGGACGATGCGCACGAACGGAACCGGAGGAAGCGCGTTCGGGCCGGCGATCAGCGTCACGTCGGCGCCGCGGAGCATGGCGCGTCGGGCGATGGCGTAGCCCATTTTTCCGGAGCTTCTGTTCGTGAGATAGCGGACCGGGTCGAGCGCTTCCTGTGTCGGCCCCGCGGTCACGGTGATCCTGAGACCCTCAAGATCGTGCGGAAAAGCGAGCTCGCGCATGATGTGGTCCATGAGGACTTCAGTCTCGGGGAGCTTGCCGCGGCCGGTGTCCCGGCAGGCCAGAAGACCTTCCGCGGGCTCGATGATGCCGAATCCGTAGTGTTTTAATGTTTCGATGTTGTCCGCCGTGATCGGATTGTCCAGCATCGCCGTGTTCATCGACGGCGCGACCAGCTTTCTGCATCTGGCAGCCAGCACGACGGTCGTCAGCATATCGTCCGCGATCCCGTGGGCAAGTTTCGCGATGACGTCGGCGGAAGCCGGGGCGATCAGGATGAGGTCCGCGGCCTTGGCGATCTCGATGTGGGAGACCTCGAAGCGGAAATCCCGGTCGAAGGTGTCGATAAAGCATTTATGCCCGGTCAGCGTCTCGAAGGTGATCGGGGTGATGAAGTTGGCGGCATTTTTCGTCATGATGACGTGGACGTCGGCGCCGCATTTTTTGAGGGCGCTGGCGGTGTTAGCCATTTTATAGGCTGCGATACCGCCGGTGACGCCGAGGACGACGCATTTTCCGGTTAAATTTTCCATATCTGTTTCCTGCCTTGTGAAAAAATGGTATAATCGCTCTGTATCGAGTATAACAAGCCGAAAATATTTTTTCAAGAGAGAAGACATGGACTGCAAAGAAGCAAAGAGCCTCGTAAATGACTATCTGTCCGGGAACATGGACGATCCGACCTGCCAGGCTTTCATCGGGCACGTGAAAGGCTGTCCCTCCTGCTACGAGGAACTTGAGACTTACTACACGATCGACCGGGTGCTTTCCTACCTGGAGGACGGCGGGGACAATGAATCCCAGTCCTACAATATGAGAAAACTCCTGACGGACGATCTTAAGAAAAATGAAAAGCGTATCCGGCGTACCCGCCGAGAGTACAGGATCTTCTCAGCCGCCATTATCGCGGCGGAAGGCGCGCTCATCTTCACGGCGCTTCTGCGCTTTGTGCCGGATCTCTATGATCTTGTATCCGGCGGAATTCGATGGTTTGGAGGCATGTAATGGCAGAAAAAATCGTACTGATCGACGGACACAGCATCCTGTTTCGGGCATTCTACGGAATGCCCCTCACCATGACCGCCCCGGACGGGACCCACACGAACGCGGTCTACGGCTTCCTCGCGATCCTGCGGAAAGTCCTCGCGGACGAGACGCCGGATTATCTCGCGGTAGCGTTCGACACCTCCGCGCCGACCTTCCGCCACAGGATGTACGAGGCCTACAAGGGCACCCGGCAGGCGGCTCCGGAGGAATTCCACGAGCAGGTGCCGCTCATCAAGGAGATCCTGGACGCGATGGAGATCCCGCACATCGAGATGCCGGGTTGGGAGGCGGACGACATCCTGGGGACGCTCGCGCGCCTCTCGGAGGAGAAGGATATCAAGGTGTCCCTCATTTCCGGCGACCGCGACCTGCTGCAGATCGCGACGGAGAAGACCGAGATCATTATCCCGAAGACGAAGGGCGGCCAGACGACGTACGAGCGCTATTTCGCGAAAGATGTTACGGAGGCGATGGGCGTCACGCCGAAGGAGTTCATCGACATGAAGGCCCTCATGGGCGACTCCTCGGACAATATCCCAGGCCTGCCCGGCGTGGGTCCGAAGACGGCGTCCGCGATCATCGCGAAATATCACAGCATCGAAAATGCGCACGAGCACGTCTCCGAGATCACCCCGAAGAAGGCGCGGACCGCGATGGAGGAGCACTACGATCTCGCCGTGCTCTCGAAAGAGCTGGCGGCGATCTGCACGAAAGCCCCGGTCGAGGCGGATTTCGATGCGCTCCGGCTCGGCAATATTTACAATGAGAAGACCTACGAGGTCTTTAAGCGCCTCAATTTCAAGAGCCTGCTCTCCGCGTTCGACAAAAAGGAGATGAAGGCGCAGGAGACGTTCTCTTACGAGCGCGTGGCGGAGCTCGCGCGGGCGGACGAGATCTTTTCCGCGGCCTTTAATGAGCAGGAGATTGGCGTCGGCCTTGTCGCAGAAAAAGGGCGGGTCTATGCGCTCGCGCTGGCTTTCCCGGGCACGAACGCCGCGTTTGTCCCGGAAGGGTTCCTCTCGGAGAGCTGGCTGGCCGGCCGGTTCGCGGATCTTTACAAAAATGCAGACCTCACCGCCTGCATGAATGCCAAGGAGCTTCTCCGGGATCTTCATTTTGCGGATGCGGGCAGACTCTTTGACTGCGTGATCGCCGCCTACCTTATCGACCCGCTGAAATCCGACTGGTCCTACGGCGACATCGCAGGCGGTTACACCTCCCTCAAGGTGCAGTCCGCGGAGGAGCTGATCGGAAAGAAGGGCCCGGCTGGATATCTCGCCGATGTGAGGAAGCAGGCCGCGAAGGAGAATATTTCCGAAGAGCAGGCCGAGGAGAAGGCGAAGGAACGGTTTGCAGAGCTCGCGGCCTCCATGGCGGCCGTCTCGCTGGCGGCGCGGAAGAACCTTGAGGAGAAACTCGCGGCGGAGGAGATGCTCGGTCTCTTCAGAGACGTCGAGATGCCCCTCACCGAGGTGCTTGCCGGCATGGAGCAGGAGGGGATCCTTGCGAGCCGGGA
>DFFD01000187.1 GCA_002369495.1 Lachnospiraceae bacterium UBA3785
TCGAGTCCGTCCCGTAGAGGGCGCCACCGTCCGTCCCCTGCACGCAGGGGATGCCCGCGGCGAGGTAGCGCTTCAGCGGGTGGCCGCCCACGGCGCTCAGGTTGTTGAGACGCACGTTAGAGGTGATCTGGAATTCAAGGACTGCCCCGGCCTCCCTGAGGTCCCGGATCAGCTGCCGGCCCTTCGCGGAGGAGAGGTTCGCGGTGTAGAGACCGTGGCCGATGCGCATCATGGGCATTTTCTGCCCGGGGGCCAGAGAGTCGCGCACGCAGCGGATGCTGTTGGCGACGTTGTCGCGGAGGCTGTCATTTTCACCGGCGTGGATGCGGATCACAAAACCGCTCTCCCCGGCTGCGATCTTCACGATCTCGCCGATCAGGGGCTTTAATTCGCGGATGTCGTTGATCTCCTCCCCGATGATATCGCTCCCGGCCACGTAGGGGTCGGCGCTCACCGCCGCAAGCACCCGGAGGTTCTCCCGCGCGTGATCAAATGCCTCCACCTGGTCCCGCACGATCGTGAGCGGGATTCGCCGGATCGCCGCGAGAAAACGGATGAGCACGCCGGTCTCCTCCGTCACGTGCGGCATGACCTCGTGGACCTGCCGGAGCATCTCCGCCGCGCCTTCCGCCTTCACGAGCGTCGTGTCCGCGATCTCCGCGTAGCGGATGCCCTTCGCCGCATAGCCCCTCGCGATCCAGAGGAGCTTATCCTCGAAGATCGTGTTGTGCCGGTAGGCTTCGGACTCCGCGTCCGCGAGCATCCGGCGAAGCGCCCGGACGATGTCCGGATCCGGGATCCTCTCAATGTCATGAAGCGCGATCTTCTCCCCGCTCTCCTGTCCCTTGGTGAACACGTAGCGGTAGAGATAGACTTTCTCGAGGTTGGTAAAGACCGCCTGCCCGTCCTTCATGACGGCGAGGGAGGCGCGTATTTTCGGGATGTTGCGGGCTGCATTTTCAGGATTGCCCAGGATCAGGTCCGCAAAATTGATAAAGGTGTTGTCGTCGATCTTCCGGGTGAGATATTTCCCCCTGAGGGCCGAATCCCGGAAGCGCTCCGCGGTGAGCGCGCGGCGCTCCGCGAGCGCCTTCTCCTGCTCCGGGGCAAGCAGAAGCCCCAGTTTCTTCACATAGTAGAGGGGGTAGCGGATCTGGTGCCGGATCCCGAGCGCGATCA
Source organism: Lachnospiraceae bacterium UBA3785 (assembly GCA_002369495.1). Classification (GTDB taxonomy): domain Bacteria; phylum Bacillota; class Clostridia; order Lachnospirales; family Lachnospiraceae; genus Chordicoccus. Next base: position 1,180 of record DFFD01000187.1, read on the forward strand.
GGACGTCCGGGTCCAGGTTCGCGTTCATGTGCGTGTGCAGGTCCGTCACGAACTTGCACTCCCGCAGGATATAGGTCTTGACTACCGTCTTCCTGAAATCAAGCCGGTAATCCTTGGTCTGGCTCATCAGGGTCTTCGAGATCGCCGGGATCGAGGCCTTGCGCTCGATCGTCCCGTCCGGGAAGATGTTGGCGACCTTCGTGTCCCTCAGGCGGAAAATGAAAATCTTCCGGTTCTCCGCGTCCACATAACACGGGAGCGTCCCCTCGATGATCTTCATCCCGCCGGCATCCTCGCTCAGGGGCAGTTCGCACATCGCCGCAAGGTTCGTGATGAGGTTGCCGGTCCCGTGGTTCGGGGTCCTGAGCACATAGTGCATGGTCTCCCCCTCCATATAGAGATCCACGATGATATCCTTCTCCTTGTCGAGATAGAGACGTCCGAAATACTTCATATTTTCTCCTCTCCTGCTTCCTGATAGAGATAAGTATAGCACTGCGGACGGGGGATGTCCAATACCGGCGGGCAGCGCTTGAAGGCGGCACCAATCTGTGGTATCTTAGGAGCATGAAAACCGTAAGCGCTTATCTCAGGGAAATCTATGGCTGCAAAGTCTACCGCCTCTGCCTCTCCGCCGATGTGACCTGCCCCAACCGGGACGGCACCTGCGGAACAAGGGGCTGCATCTTCTGCTCGGCGGGCGGCTCCGGAGAGTTCTCCGCGGACCGCACAAAGCCGGTCCCGGAGCAGCTTTCGGAGGCGCGCGCCCGCGTCAGCCGGAAAATGAAAACCGGCGGCCTCTACATCGCCTACTTCCAGAGTTTCACGAACACCTATGCCCCGGTTTCTTATCTTCGGAAGATCTTCTATGAAGCCATCCGGCCCGACGACGTCGTGATCCTCTCGGTCGCGACCCGCCCGGACTGCCTCCCCCCTGAAGTCCTGGACCTCCTTGCGGAGCTGAACCGCATCAAACCGGTCTGGGTCGAACTGGGCCTCCAGACGGTAAATGAAAAGACCGCCGCATACATCCGCCGCGGCTGCCCGCTCTCCGTCTACGACGAGGCGGTTAATCGGCTCACTTCCGCCGGCATCACCGTCATCACCCACGTGATCCTGGGGCTCCCCGGCGAAACACCGGAAGACATGCGCGCGACGGTCCGCCACGTGGCGGCCTCCGGGGCCAAAGGGATCAAGCTGCAGCTCCTCCAGGTCCTCCGCGGGACGGATCTCGCGGACGAATACGCCGCCGGCCGCGTCCCTGTCATGTCCCTTGAGGAGTACATCGAACTCCTCCGCGGTCTCCTGCCGCTCATCCCGGACGACGTGATCGTCCACCGCCTGACCGGTGACGGCCCGAAGAACCTCCTCATCGCGCCATCCTGGTGCGGCGACAAGAAGAGAGTGCTCTCGGCCATCAACAGCCTCCTCGCGGAAATGCAATCATAACGCACACCCTTAAAAGAAATCCCGGCAGACGGTCGTGACCGCGCCGGGATTTTTTAATATCAGTTTTATCAGGCTTCCTTCTCCGCGTAGCCCACGGACTCGTCGTTGACGATCGTGAAGGCGACGTCCAGAGCATGGTCGGAAACACGCTCGAGGTCCGTGCAGATATCCGTGAAGACGATGCCGGCCATCGGCTGGCATTCATTTTTCATCAGACGGTCCGCGTGATTGTTGATGATGATCCGCTGGAAATCGTCGACCGCCTGCTCGGCTTCCTCAGCTTCATGGATGCGGGACTTGTCTTCATTTTCAAAGATATCCAGGCAGATCTCGTTGTTCTCGATCGTGAGGTAAGCGAGATCCTCCAGCTCGACAAGCGCGGTCTCCGAGAACGAAGACTTCGTCTCCTCGAGCTTGGCGATGTATTTCAGGATGTTGTCCGCGTGGTCGCCGATGCGCTCGAAGCTCGAGATGACCAGCAGGAGCTTGCCCACCTTGTAGGCGTCCCTGGCGGACAGCTGGCGGGAACGCATCCGGATCAGGCTGTTCGAGATCTCGTCGGTCAGGTGGTCGATGATCTCCTCGTAGAGGCTCACTTTCTTCATGGTCTTCGGATCGCGCGTCCGGAGGGCGGACATCGCGCGGACCAGGTTGTCGTTGGCGAGACGGCCGAGGCGGGCTGTCTCAAGCGCAGCCTGGCGCACCGCGACCGCCGGCAGGACGGAATCCGCGTTCACGATATACTTCAGCTTCTTCTCCTCGTTGAGCTCGGTCTCCTCCGGGAGGTCCGGCAGGATCTTCTTCGTCAGGGCGACGAAGCTGTTCATGAACGGAATGCCCGCAAGAACCGCGATGATTGCGAAGGCGGTGTGCGTGTTCGCGACCTGACGGCCGACGTTATCCGGCGAGAGCGAACGGATGAAGGTGAGAATCTGCGGGAAGATATTGATCAGTATGATCAGCAGGGCTGCGCGGAACAGGTTGAAAATGAGATTCAGGATCGCCGTGCGCTTGCCGTTCCGGTTGGTCGTGAGGCCCGCGAGCAGGTTCGGGGTGACCGAGCCGATCGCCGCGCCGATGACAAGATAGACCGCCGTGTTATACTCGAGGATTCCCTGAACCGCGAACGCCTGGAAGATGACGACCGAAGAGGATGAGCTCTGCAGCAGGGCCGTGAAGGCGACGCCGAAGAGCACCGCGATGAACGGGTTGGACAGCCGGTCGAGGAAGCTGATGAAGGCCGGGCTCTGGGAGAGCGGGGCGATCGCCGCCTTGACCATCGTGATGCCGACAAAGAGCATGCCGAACCCGAGGATGACCATACCGATGTAGCGGACGCGGGGCTGCTTTAAAAATGTATACATGACCACGCCGATAAACAGGATGAGCGGGGTCCAGGCCGCCAGGTTGAAGGCGGTGATCTGCGCGGTGACGGTGGTACCGATATTCGCGCCCATGATGACCGCGATCGCCTGAGAGAGGCCCATGAGGCCGGAGTTGACGAATCCGATGACCATCATGTCCGTCGCGGAGGAGCTCTGGATGAGGACCGTGACCAGAATACCGACCAGGACGGCCATGATCCGGTTCGAGGTCACCTTCTCGAGGATCTCACGGAGCTTGTCGCCCGCGGCGCGGCCGAGTCCGTTCGACATCGTGCTCATGCCGTAGAGGAAAAGTCCCACACCTCCCAGCAGGCTGAAAATCTCGTACATTGACATAAATCATTCTCCCTTCATTTTGGGAAATCGAACGGTGATCTCCGTCCCTTTCCCGACTTCGCTTCCCATGGAAATACTCGCGCCGGGGTGCTGCTCCACGATATGCTTCACGATCGCGAGCCCGAGCCCGGTTCCGCCGGTCTCCCTGGATCGGCTCTTGTCCACCCGGTAGAACCGCTCGAAGATCCGCTTCCGGTCCTTCTCCGGGATGCCGATGCCCGTGTCCTTCACGGTCAGCAGCACCTCGCCCCCCGCCGTATGGACAGAGACCGTGACGCTCCCGCCCGGGTTGTTGTAGCGCACCGCATTGTCGCAGAGGTTGTAGACCAGCTCGCTCAGCATCTGCGGATCGCCGTACACCGTGCAGCTTTTGTCCCGCACGCCCTCGTAGCTGACCGTCACATTTCTCTTCTCGGCCTGGAAAATGAGCATCTCGCAGCACTTCTCAGCCTCCGCCGCGAGATCCACCGGCACAAAATGCCGGAGGTCCTCCTCAGAGATGTCGAGCTCGGAGAGCCGGATCACGTCGTTGATGAGGCTTAAAAGCCGCTCCGCGTTGCGGTGAATATCCCGCCCGTAGCGGCGCATGTCCGCCTCGCTGCCCATGCCGTTCGCGACCAGTTCCGCGTAACCTGAGATTGCCGCCAGAGGCGTCTTCAGTTCGTGCGAGACATTTGTCGTGAACTCCTGCCTTCTCACGGAGTCGCGCCTTGTCAGCTCGTGCTGCTCGCGGATCATCTCGACGATCGGCGTCAGCTCCTCGTAGCCCCCGTCGCTCACGTTGGCGTCCGGATTCTTCGCGATCTTCACGATCGGCCGGAGGATCGAGGCTGTGAGCACCTGCGCAAGAAAGAAGCAGACGATAAAGAGAAGCAGGCCGAGCAGGATGAGAAGCGGGAGCGATCCCGCGATAAAGGCCGCCATCGAGGAGACGTCCCGGGCTACCCGGACCACCTCGCCGCCGGAAACTCTGAGCGCGTAGTAAAATGCGATCTTGCCGGCCGTCTCCGACTCACGAATGATCTGCCCTTCCCCCGAGGCAAAAGCCTCCGCTACTTCAGGCCGCTCCCGGTGATTGCCCATAAGCCCGGTATCCGCGAAACTGTCGTAGACGGCGGTGCCGTCCTCCGAGATGATCGTGACCCGAAGGCCCGGGATCTCCGGCAGGTCGCCGCCCACAAGGTCGACCGCCTCCACGAGCTTCGCGCAGTTCTTCAGGTCAACGAGGATCTCCTCCCGCGCGATCCGGTAGAAAATGAAAGCCGTGATCAGGGCGGAGGCGATGATCGCGATCAGCGTCATCAGGATAAATTCGCCGGTGATCTTCCTCTTCAATCGGTACTCTCCTCCAGGACGTAGCCGACGTTCTTGACGGTCCGGATGTAGCTGCCCGCCTCGCCGAGCTTGCGCCGCAGCGTCATGATGTGGACGTCCAGCGTCCTCGACTCCGCCTCAAAATTCATATCCCAGATATCCGCCATCAGCTTGTCCCGGGGGATAACGATGCTCCGGTTCAGCGCCAGGTATTTCAGAAGCTCGTACTCCTTGAAGGTGAGCGTGACAGCCCTGCCGTCCACGGTCACAAGGTGCTTGTCATCGTCGATCATCAGTTTTCCGATGACCGTGACCTTCTGGTCGTGGGTCGTGCCGGTCCTCCGAAGGACCGCCTTGACGCGGGAGATGAGCTCCATGATGCCGAACGGCTTGACCATGTAGTCGTCGGCTCCGAGATCCAGGCCGCGCACCTTGTCGAGCTCCGTCGTCTTCGCCGTCACAAAGATGACCGGGATGCCGGCACATCTTGCGTCTTTTTTCATTTTCCG
>DFFD01000181.1:0-7901 GCA_002369495.1 Lachnospiraceae bacterium UBA3785
CCTCCGACATCATGATGGCGGCCCGGTGCGGGGTGAATGCATTTCTCGTGAACCACGACGGTTACAGCGCGGAGGCGATCGCGCAGGGGTTCCGGGAGGCCCGCGAGGCCGCGCCGGAGGGGAGCGGGATCGTGCTTGCAGCGGGGTTCCTTCCGGATATAAGATAACGGGACGGCTTAAGCCGTCCCGTTTTTTGGATGTGAGCGCCTGCCGGCGCATTTTTTATTCTGTGAAATTCAGCCGCAGCTGATCTCTGCCGTAACGCTCCCGTTCTCGTCGGAGGCGGTGATGCGGATCGTCCCGGCTTCGCCGGCCTGCACGATCACCTGGGCTTCGCCGAAGTAGGTCGGCACTTCCGACTGTGCGTAATTGCCCTTAAAATAGGTGCTGCCGTTCGCCGTGCCGATCACGGTCCCGTTCTCGGCGGTGAAGGATACGCGGTGCTTCTCCATCGGCTTGATCTCGCCGTTTTTGTCCGTGTAGCGGACTCTGAGATAGAGCATCTCGCCGGGCTTTGCGGAGAGCTTCTCCGGCTCAAGGCGGAGCTCGGTCTCTTTGCCGGCCGTCTTGAGCGTATCCCTGGCGATTTCCCTGCCGGAGGCATCATAGGAGACGGCGGTGAGCTTTCCGGGCTGGTAGGCCACGCGGAAGACAGCGCGCGCCTTGTTCGGTTTCCTCTTGCCGACGCATTTGCCGTTCACATAGAGCTTTACGAGAGCCGCCCGGGCGTAGACCTCCACGTCGGTCTCCTGGCCTTCGCAGCCGGGGTAGGTCCAGGAGCGCTTCGCGCTGGTCAGCTGCCAGCCGGAGATGCCGGGCCTTTCCTTCTCATAGACCGGGAAGACGGCCAGCTTCGGCCCCTTCTCAAGCTCGAAGGCGATGCGGGTGTAGTCCACCTCAGGGGTCTTCTTGCCGGTCACGTCGATGCGGCACGTGCCGCCGCGGATGCGGTCCTCCGGGGCTTCCGACTTGTAGTCGGCGAACTCTGGGCCGCCGTCGCCGCATTCTCCGATGTAGTCCCAGCCGGCCCAGACGAAATCGCCGACCACCTGCGGGACCGCCTTCGCGTCCTCCCAGAAATCGTAGGCGTCGCCGATCAGGGTCTCGGAGCCGAGGATCAGGCGGTTTGGATACTTCTTCGCATCCTTGCGGTAGCGTCAGTTGCCGTAGTTGTAGCCGGCGATGTCCATGACGGCGAACGCGTCGCGCGTCTTCCAGTCGCAGGGCGGAAGAGAAGCGCCGAACTTCATGAAATCGCAGCCGAGTTTCGCAGCCAGGATGTTGTAGAACTCGGAGCCGACCGCTTTCTTCTTCGGCTTTTTGGCCCTGGAGTTCTGGGCGGCCTTCCTGGCGGCTTCCGCCTGCTGTTTGGCCTTCTCGTCGCTGTAGACGCCCATGCCCATGGAGGAGAGGAAATTGAAGAAAATATTGATGCCGCAGGTCACCGGGCGGGTCGCGTCGAGGCTGTGCAGGTACTCGGTGAAATCTTTCTGCAGGGCGATGCCTTTCTCCTGGGCGGTCTCGGCGACCTCGTTGCCGGTGGAGTACATGATCACGGAGGGATGGTTGTAATCCTTGTCCACCATGTCCTTCATATCCTGCTTCCACCAGTCGGAGACGTAGGATGCGTAGTCGTACTGGGTCTTGTGCATGTACCAGCAGTCGACATACTCATCCATCATCAGCATGCCGAGGCGGTCGCAGACGTCAAGCTGGTACTTGGAGCAGGGATTGTGGGCGGAGCGGACCGCGTTGTAGCCGGATTCCATGAGGATGCGGATGCGGCGCTCCTCCGCCTCAGGGTACGTGCAGGCCCCGAGGATCCCGTTGTCGTGGTGGATGCAGGCGCCGCGGATCACGACGCGCTCGCCGTTCAGCGCCACGCCTTTTTCCGGGGTCCAGGTGAGGGTGCGGATGCCGAAGGTCTCCTCCGCAAGATCCTCGCCGAAGCGGACGCGGGCTTTGTAGAGGTTCGGCGCGTCGGTGCTCCAGAGCTTTGCATCGGGGACTGTGATCTCAAAGGGACTTGTGCCCTCAGCCTTTGCCGCGACGGTCTCCCCGTCGAGGATCTCGACGCTGACCTCACCGGGGACCGACGTTGCGACGTCGATGCGGATGACTGCCGGGCTGATGCCGAGCGTCGTGATCTTCACACCGTTCACCGGGATGTGCTTCTCGTCGCCGGCCCAGATCCAGACCGGGCGGAAAATGCCCGTCCCGGAATACCAGCGCGAGTTCGGCTGGTCGGCGTTGTGGGCGATGACCTGGAGCTCATTTTCGCCGTCCTTAAGGCGGCCGGTGAGATCCACGTAGAAATTGGTGTAGCCGTAGGGACGGTAAGCGATCTTCTCCCCGTTCAGGCAGACCTCCGCACTTCGGTAGACGCTCTCGAACTCGAGGATGAGGGTTTCATTTTCAGGAAGCTCGTCCCGGGTAAAGATCCTGCGGTACTCATAGTCGCCGCCCTCAAACCAGCCGATATTGCCCTCGCCGAGGCTCGTGTTCACGCGCGCCTCCGTGCGCATCACGTCGTGCGGGAGTGTGACCGGGATCGCCTCCGCACCGGGCTTTAAGGCGCGGCAGGTCCAGCCGTGGTTGAAATCATACTTTTTCATGGATCCTCCTTTATGTGAAATGAGTTATCTCAGCCTTCTCCGGTAAAAATCGTGAATATAGGTTTTCCTCGCATTGCCCGTGACCGTGGCTCGGTAGACCTCCGCGATCTCGTCGAAGCCTGCCGTCGAGAGGTCGACCGGCTCGATATCGAGCACGTAGAGTCCCCAGTCGCGGCCGGCGTGCTCCTTCTTGTAGTCTCTCTTGTAGACCAGCTCGTTGGCCTTGTAGGTCCAGGAGGACCATGACCAGCCGTGCCTGTTGAAGAAGTCCAGCGTCGCGTCCCAGTCGCTCACCTTGTTCCAGGCGTTGAATTCTCCGACGTAGACCGGGACGCGCGTGTTCCCGGAGATGAGGTGCATCGCGTAGATCATCCGAAGGCAGGTCTTCTGGGAAAATGGCGTGAGGTTGTAGATGTGGTACTCGGCGGCGACATTTTCCCAGCTGTAGTGCCTTATGCCCACGCCGTGGATCGGAAACGTAAAATACTCGATGAAGATCAGGTGATTCGTATCCACGGAGCGCACCGCCCGGTAGAGCTCGTCGTAGAAATCGCTGCAGATCTTCCCGCCGAACTTGTGGGGCGCCTTGCGGCACTCATTTAAGAGGTCGTAGCCGAGGACGACGGTGTTGTCACGGTACCGTTCCGCGATGATCTTCCAGAGTCCGATGGTCTTCTCACGGTTCTCCGGACTGCCGTAGAGATTGAAGCTCGCGTCGTCGCCGGAGTGGAAGTCCATATTCTGGGAGCCGATCGCGCCGTGGAGGTCCAGGATCGCGTAGAGACCGTACTGCTCGCACATGGCGAGCGCCCAGTCAAGATAATGGAACGCATCCTCGCGGAGGGTGATCCCGTCGGTGGTGAGATCGCGCCAGGTGAAGGGGATGCGGACGGTGTTGAGCCCGACGGAGGCGATCTCCTTAAAATCTTCCTCGGTGATGTAGCTCTGCATGTAGATATGGTAGAGCTCTTCAATCTCCTCGTCGGTGAGGTTCGGATTGGCCTTCATGGCCCGGAGAGCGCGCTCCGTGGTGTAGACGCCCGTCTCAAAGCTGCCGACACCGGCGGCTGCCATGTAGCACTCCGGCACGAACCAGTTGCCGAGGTTCACACCGCGGATCTGAAAGACGGAACCGCTGCCGTCGATGAGATTTTTTCCGGATGCATGGATAAATCCCTGTTTCATCTTTATGCTCCTTTTATCTTCAGTTCAGGTTTTCCGTTTTTCCTGCGCTGTTCATTGAATTGCCGAAGCTCCTCGTTGTCGGCGATACCCGAAAGGTCCGGCTCCTCGCCGCTGTCCAGTTTGATCGCGGCGTGGTCGAGCGCGGAGCAGCGTTCCACCTTCATGAAGAGGAACATCGCGAAGATGATCAGGTAGCAGATCGTCTCGCCGCCGATGAAGAGCCAGGGCATGGCCGCCCGGATCGCCGGGGAGGAGATGTTGGATGCGGAGTAGTTGAGGGCGGAGAGGATGCTGTTCATGATGCCGGTGGCGATGCCGGTCATGCCGGCCATGATCGCGCCGTAGATCATCAGGCTGAAGCCGTCCGTCCGGAAGCCGTTGAGCGCCTCCTGGTGGTCGTAAACGTCCGCGAGCAGCGCGAGGCCGAGGTACATGGCAGGCGTCGAGCCGAGCGCCTTGATCACGAAGGACACGAGGACGATCGGATAGTTCGAGGGGAAAAGGAGACCGAGAATGCCGCCGAGGACGGCCATGACGGCTCCGCTTAAGATTGCTTTGCCCTTGCCGATCCTGTTGGCCAGCGGGACAGCGGCCAGCATGCCGAGCGCGGTCGGGACCGCACCGACGATCGCCAGCGTGCCCTGCAGAGCGCCGCCGTAGGAGACGGTGTAGTTGCCGCTCGCATCCGGAAACATGGCCTGGCAGAAGTAGAGCTGGGATACATTTTTGATCATGCCCCCGAGCTGGAAGCAGAAGAAGAAGGCCATCATGATGATCCAGAAGGGATCGTGGAGGCAGACGGAAGCCTGCTTCCCGATCGGGATCGCTTCCTTCTTCTCCTCGCCGCCGCCGCGGAAAGCTTCCTCGGAGACGCGCTCGCGGGTGAAGAAGTACTCGATGAGAGCACCGATGACCGTGATGACCATGAGCGCGAGGACGAAGACCTTCCAGTGGTTGTAGGAGGCGAGGCCGTCGTAGATGACCGCTCCGCCTTCATCGATGTAGTATTCGATCGTGCCGGCGTCGTTGGTGACCGGCGTGCCCGCGGCCGGGTTCATGTCGTAGACGAAGAGCAGGCGCAGGAAGAAGGGAAGAACCATCGAGGCGATGCCCATCGCCGCCATCGCGCAGGCGTTGGAGATCGTGGCGAGGAGGCCTCTGTCCTTGCTCTCGCGGGTCGAGAGGCTGACGATGGCCGCGTGCGGCGCCGAATACATCGGGAACGCGATCGCAAACCACAGGATGTAGCCGATCGCGAGAAGGATGAGCGCGGCGGTCTGCTTCTCGGGCATGGTTTCATTGACGTAGGGCGAGAGCACGAAAAGAACCAGAAGTCCGAGGACGCTTAAGGGTACCGAGAGCAGGACGAGAGGCCTCGCCTTGCCCGCGATAGTGCGGTTCCTGTCCATCAGGCGGCCGACCATGATGTTGCCCATGATGACGAAGACGACCGAGATCACCGGGATCCAGGCGAAGAACCAGCTCGCCCAGCGGTTGATGTTGAGGACGTTGGACATGTAGGCGTTGAAATAGTTGGCGAGCACCGCGTTGGCTGTCGCGGCCAGGGTGGGACCGACGAGGTAGCCCAGCACGGCTTCGGGGAAGATCGTCACCTTGTCGGATTTGATCAGCGTGGGCGGAAGCGGCAGACCTTTTTTCTCTTGTTTCACGATTTCCTCCTATAAAATAAAGTGCGGGGCCCGGGCCCGGGCCCCGCAGGCATAAGTGTTATTTCTGCAGGTCAATGAAAGATGCGATCACATCAAGCAGGATGGCGATCGCGATGAGCACCGCGAAGAAAATGTAACCCTTGACCTGATCGTAGGTGTACAGGCCGGAGATCCACCAGCCGAGCGGATCGAGCTGCATATTCACGCTCTGCACAAAGCCCCAGGCGAGCACGATCGCGATCACGGTCGCGCAGAGGTTCAGAAAGCGCGGTTTGCCCCTGAGCATCGAGAGAACGACCATGGCGACCGTGAGGACGACGCCGACGATCACAATCGTCTGGACGTTCCCCTCCACGACGGACGCGGTCCGGTAGAAGGAGAAGCCGACCACCGCCAGGACCGCCGCGGCGATCATCAGGTAGAAGCTGAGTCTTTTATCCTTGAGATTCATTTACTGCTCCTTTCTGCCCCTGCTGAGCGCGCGGATGTAGAAGATGGCGCACAGGGCTGTGAGAATGCCTGCTGCGACGGTCGCGCCGGTCACGGCGTTCTGCCACCAGGTGCGGACGTAGACGAGTTCCACATCGCTGGTGATGCCGTTCATGGCGTTGCTGCCCGCGGTCGTGTAGAGGTAGTACTTGATGGCGTCTTTCATTTTCTGCTGGAAGACCGCGTCGGAAGCGATCGCGGAACGGCTGGCGGTCATGGTGCCCCATTCCGTGCCGTCGTAGGAGGTCGGACCGGCGAGCATCGTGCCGCCGCCGCCGAGGACGGAGTCTTTCCAGTTCATGTAGTCAGCGCCGTTGATCATGTCGGTGATGATGCCGCCCGTGTAGCCCCACTCGTTGCGGAGGATCTGCTCCTGCACGCCGATGTGAGCGCCGGCAAACACGGTGCCGATGCGGTTGAAGGCGGTCATGACCATCTTCGCGTGGTTCGAGGACAGGCAGCCCTGGAAACCGCGGAGCTCGGTCTCACGGCCGGCCTGCTCGGTCAGGAAGGTGGACATGCCGGAGCGGTTCATTTCCTGATGGTTGAAGGCAAGGTGCTTGGGCTCCATCATGAGGCCCTTGCTCTCGCCGCCGATGCAGACCGCGACGGACATCAGGTTGACCAGCATCGGATCTTCGGAGTAGTACTCATGGTTGCGGGAGCAGTAGGGAGCGCGGTGCAGGTTTGCACCGGGGCCCATCATGCTCGCATCGTTGGACCAGAGGGACTCCTCGCCGAGCATCTCGCCTTCGCGCACGATGAGCTCCTGGTTGAAGGTCGCAGCGGCCACCGGAGCGGTCGGCATGACGGCCATGGAGTATTTTGCGTAGGGGCTGTCGGTCCCGACGTAGGTGGGCTCGTCAGAGTTGGAATCGGACCATTTGACGGAGTAGCCGCCGACCTGGTCAAACACGAAGCCGATCGGGCCGTCGTTCATGTAGGTCCTCGGGAAACCGATGGAGTCGATGTTCTCGAGGTCGTCGCCGCCGCACTCGATGAAGTTGATCGCCTCGTCGAGCGTGATCTGGTCAAGGAGCAGATCCCACTGGGGATCGTCGAAGTCGAGGACGCCGGCGTAGTTGCCGTCATCGTCGGTGATGATGAAGTCGCAGAGCCTGAGGCCGTTCTGGGCGCCCCAGGTGACGTCGCCGGAGTTCTCGGCGAGGCTGTAGGTCCTGTTGGTGAGGCCGACCATCATCTCATCCGTCGGATGCAGGGTCTCGACGGTCGTCCAGCCCTTCGACCAGTCGGAGCGAGTCATGTACTCGGCCGCGCCCGGGATCAGCTTGTTGATGTCAGCGTCCTGAAGCGCATTTTCGACACCGTCGGAGTAGGTCTCGATGTCCGTGTCGGCGAGTTCCCAGGTCTTTGCATTTTCCGCATTGATCGACTCGTTAGTGTTGATGAAGAGGCCGGCTTCGGACCCGGTCTTCGCGGCGATGATGTTGTTGAGAGCCTCATGCGCGCCGTTGCCGATCGAGAAGTAGTAGGTGCCCGCGTCGAGCGTCCATGCGCCCATGGTGCCGTCCGCCTTCACGGCGTTCTCGTCGTAGCTGGCGATGTAGGCCGGATCGAAGGTCACGGTGACTTTTTCGGATGCGCCCGGCTCAAGGACCGAGGTTTTGCCGAAGCCGATCAGGTTGACAGCTGCCTTCTCAAGGCCGCCCGCGGTGTAGGGAGCCTGCACATAGAGCTCGACGATGGACTTGCCCGCGACGTCGCCGGTGTTGGTGACGTTCACGACCGCCGTGCCCTGGCCGCCGACCGTGACGTCCACGCTCTCGAGCGTCTGCTCAAAGGTCGTGTAGGAGAGGCCGAAGCCGAACGGATAGACCATCTCGACTGCGTAATTCCAGGAGCCGCCCGCAGCGGAGCCGGCCTCGGAGGAGGCGTTGTTGGCTCCGAGGACCAGATCCTCATAGCGGGTCTCGTAGTACTT
>DFFD01000181.1:7968-18836 GCA_002369495.1 Lachnospiraceae bacterium UBA3785
AGCCGACGTAGATGCCCTCGGTCTCCACGACGAACCAGTTGCCCTTGTTGGCCTCGGTCAGCTCACCGCCCATGTACTCGGAGTTGTCGTAGAGATAGACGCCGAAGTTGACCATGGCGGGGTTCGAGGTCACGTTGGTGACGTAGGTGTCGGGCAGGCCGCCGGAGGGGTTCACATCGCCGGAGAGGACATCCGCCACGCCGAGCATGCCGTACATGCCGGGCAGGCCGATCCACAGGATGGCGTCGATCTCCGGGTCATCCTTCAGCTCGCGGATCTCCATCGGGCAGTCGGAGTTGAGGAGGACGACGACGCGGGTGGAGTGCGCCTTGGCGAGGCCGATCATATCGCGCTCGTACTGGGAGAGCGCGAGCGGACGCTCGAAGCTGTCGCCCTCGGTGGTATTGTGCATCTGGAGAGAGTAGTCGGCTGCTTCGGAGTTGTCGCGGGAGATCACGACGACCGCGACGGAGTCATCCGCGGAGGCCAGCAGGCTGTCGCTGTAGAGGCTGGCCGGCGCCTCACCGACGAAATACTCCATCGGGCCGACGGGCATCGCCCAGAAAATGGGGCTCAGCGAATGACCGAAGACTTCCTGGCCGAAGAACTGGGAGCGCATGCGGTAGCTCGCGGTGGCGTCCCCGTTGTAGAAGGCCATCATGTCCGCGTTCAGGTTAAAGCCTTTCTCGGTCAGGGCTTCCTCGATGCCGTAGGCTTTCTGCCCGGTGCTCGGGTCGTAGGCGACGGAAGAGCCGACCAGGCCGCCGAGGACGGGTTCCTGCGAGTTGAGGCCCCAAAGGGTGACCTTCTCGCTGCTCTTGTCGATGGGGAGACCGCTGTTTTCATTTTTCAGAAGGACAGCGCCTTCGGAGGCAATCTCGGCGGCGACATTTTCAAGTTCGCCGACAACTTCCTCGATGGAGCCAAACTCCGAATCAAAGTAGGTGCCGTCGTTGTCAGACTCGTGCTTGATCGTCTTGTAGTTTGACGTGCCGAGACGGCTGTTGATAAAGGAAGCGCGCGCCTGCGTGATACTGCCCGCGCCGATCAGGAGCGCAAGCAGGACCGCACAGATGGTCATCAGGCCGCGTCAGGTTGATGGTTTCATTCCTTTCTTCATAGAACCTCCCTTTCTGCGAAAAAGCGCATTGGTGATTGTTAAAGCTGAGTCAATTCTATCACCTGAAGGGAAGGTGTGCGGGGAATGGCGTAAAAGACGGTATTTTTGTCGTGAAATGCAGGGAGTTAAGCGGAAGGCGCCGCGAAGCTGACCTTGGCCGTGAAGCAGCCGTTCTTCAGGGTGAAGCCGGCGCTGCCGCCGTAGCGCTCCCCGGTCTCCCGCACGCTCATGGTGCCGAATCCGTGGTAGCGGTCGTCGCCCTTGGTGCTCTTCGGCAGCCCGTTCTCGAACTGTATGTCCCCGCCGGCGGGGTTCGTTACTTCGAGTACGATAAAACCGGCATTTTTCCGCACGGAGAGCTCGATCCAGCGCTGTGCCGGCCCGGAGAGGCCGCTTACGTGTTCAATCGCGTTGTCGAGCAGGTTTCCGAGCAGGGCGGCAAGGTCCATGGGCGGCAGAAAATCGAGCAGTCTCCCGTCGCCGGTAAAGGTCAGGCTGATCTCCAGCTGCTGGCACTGAAGCGTCTTGTCGGTGAGAATCGTGTCGAGCACGTGATTGCCGGTGCTGCTGATCGCCTCGAAGCTGCGGATCTCCCGCTCGAGCCGGTCAAGGCCGGCCAGACCATCGGGACTGTGCGCGTCCTCGCGCAGGTAAGCGATCTGGTGCTTCAGGTCGTGGTATTTCTGATGGATCAGCGCCATGCTGCGCTCCGAAGTCTTGAAGCTGCTGTACTGGGACTGCAGCAGGTTGTCCATGATCTGCAGCTGCGCCGCCCGCTGCACTTCCGCCCGGTGGCTGCGCGCCGCTTCCAGCAGAATAAGTCCTCCGGCGTCCGCCAGCATTCGGATCAGGTTGATCTCAAAGGCGGAGTTCCCGGAGAACGGCGTGTTCGTGAAGACATCGCTGATGTTGCTGAAGAGGAAAATGCCGAGCACGGTAAGACCGGTAGAGACGAGCGTCTTTCGGTCGGCGCGAAAATGCGCATGCTCCTCCGAAAGGCGGCTGCAATAGAAGCCGAGTCCGGCAAGAACAAGCGCGCTGAGCAAAAGACAGAGCAGGTTCAGCCGGAACGGACTTGCGGCAAGGAGGCCGCGTCGCAGAAGGAACAGGCAGATCTGCCACGAGAAAGCCGAAGAGAACTCTCCCGCGATGAAGGCGTGAAGCGTAAAATACACCGTGTTTTCCGCCGGCATATCGCAGATGAGGTGCAGAATTAGTCCGGCGATCCCCAGAGCAAAGACAAGTGTCGGAAAATACAGCGCATTTATATCGAAGTCAGTCACATGGGCGAACAGGATGTTCAGGGCTGTCAGTCCGAATCCGATCAGAAGCCTCCGCAGCAGTGTGCCGCGCGGCGGGTTCGACAGGCCGAGCGCCAGGGCTGCGAGCGCAAAATTTGCCGCATAGACCGTTCCCGGAGCGGCAATCATCATCTCCGGTGTCAAGACGATCCCTCCTTAGAGAAGCTTTGTCAGCTCTTCCATAAACGCAGATTTTTTCTTCTGGCTGATGGGGAGCATTTCATTTTCAATCACGCAGCAGCCGTCCCTGACAGCGCTTACATGTGTGAGACTGACCAGCGTTCCACGGTTGATGCGGAAAAAACCGTAGGGAGCGAGCTCTTTCTCAAGGTCATCCAGGCGGCCGCGGGCGGCAAACGAGCCGTTTTTCGTGTGATAGGTCATCTGGTGGCTGCTCGCTTCGATGTAGAGGATGCGGGAGACGGGCATTTTTACGGTGCCCTCCCGCGAAGAGATCAGTACGGAATACCAGGAGTCGGAACGGAGCCTGTCGATCGCCCGCTCGAGTTTCCGGGCGAAGAGCTCGTAGGAGACGGGCTTTACGATGTAGTCCAGCGCATCGACTTCGTAGCCCTGGATCGCGTAACCGGACATGCTGGTCAGGAAGATCAGGGTCACGGAGGGGTCATTTTTCCGGATCAGGCGTGCCGCGGACATGCCGTCCATGAAGCGCATCTGGATATCAAGAAAAATGATATCGTAGTCGGGCGCATAGTTCTCCGTGATATCCTCGCCGTCGTTAAAAACTCGCACGGAAAATGCCAGCCCCCGCTCTGTGCGGAAGCGGTCCAGGTATTCTTTTATCTTCTGAACATGACTGATGTCGTCTTCGACCAGCGCAATACGAATTACCGGCATGATGTCACCCGCAGCAATGAAGCGAAGGGCAGTCTCAGACCGCCGCGTTCTTTTTCTTCAGATAATCGTGAAGGCCAAGCGATATGTAGGCGAAGCCCACATAGAGGAGGACCTGGGAGAGGACAAAGTAGGCGAGGATCGTGAGCAGCGTGATCACGAGCGCGCTCCGCGAGACGAACGCCCGGAAAAACTGGGTCAGGGCGATGATTCCGAAGACCACGAGGTACATGAAGCCGATGACCCAGAGCCCCTGGCGGATATCGTTGAGAAGCGGGTCCGCGGAGGGCTTTATGAAGGAGTAAAGTCCGTAGATGTAGAGGAGGATCGCGGCGATGCCGGTCCACTTCGGCGGATAGAGGTCCTTAATGGGGATTGCGCGGTCGGTGCTGATGCGCAGGCGCTTTGCGATGAAGAGCGAGAGCCTGTAGACGATGAACCCGTCGATGAGGCCGATGACCGCGGTCGAGATGATGAAGATCTGCTTCATGAAATCGAGGGTGTAGAACTGCATGACCTCCTCATTGCCCATCTGCGCGAGGGCCTGGCCGATGGCATCGCGCATCTGGGTGACTTCGGCTGTGACGTCGTAGCCGAAGAGGGAGGCGAGCGCGACCGTGCTCACGACGTTGAAGACCGCGGAGAGGCCCATGACGATAAAGAGCGTCCGCGTCATATCGCACTTAAGATAAATCCGCGTCCCGAAAATGAGCCCCAGAAGCGCCGCCGTCACCGCGTAGAAGATCGTCGTGAAGCCCCCGAAGAGAAATGAAAACAGGCACATGCCCGCAAAGACCGAGAGACCTGCCCGGAAGCCGTAGAGCGCCGCGTAGAGCACCATCGGGATGGGCAGCAGGTAGATGAAGAAGCCCTCGAAGAAGGATCCGGTCTGGCGGTTTAAGAGGAGCATCATGGCGAAAATCGCGAGGATCATCGCGCCGGTTGTGATTTTTATGGTGTTTCCGTTCATCTTATTCATGAAAAATACTATACCCTTTTTGCGGCTTTCTGTCAAAAGAAAATAGAGAAGACCGGCTGTGCGGAGAAATTCATTTTTCTTGCGCACTGTCTGAAATCGTACTATACTGGTATCAGAAAGTATCATCTCACATCATTAAGAAGGAGGCTTTTTATGCAGTACGAAATCAAGGGAACTCCGTTTCCGGTCGTCGAGTGCAGGCTTGAGAACAACGAGAAGATGATCACCGAGAGCGGCTCGATGGTCTGGATGTCACCGAACATGGAAATGAAGACCACCGGTACCGGCGGCCTGGGCAGGCTGTTCTCCGGCGAGAAGATCTTCCAGAACATCTACACCGCGAAGGGCGGAAACGGCATGATCACGTTCGGATCCAGCTTCCCGGGCAGGATCGAGGCGGTCGATGTCTCCGCAGGGCCGTGGATCTTCCAGAAATCCGCGTTCCTTGCGAGTGAGGAGACGGTCAGGCTGAGCATCCACTTCAAGAAGAAGCTCGGCGCGGGCCTCTTCGGCGGCGAAGGCTTCATCATGCAGAAGCTGGAAGGCCGCGGCCTCGCGTTCGTCGAGATCGACGGCGAGCTTGTGAAGTACAACCTGAAGGCCGGGCAGCAGATCGTCGTGGACACCGGCAACGTCGCGGGCTTTTCCGCGGGCGTTTCCATGGATATCCAGACGATCAAGGGTGTCTCGAACGTGCTCTTCGGCGGCGAAGGCCTCTTCAACACGGTCCTGACAGGTCCGGGTGAAGTCTGGCTGCAGACGATGCCGATCAGCGGTGTCGCCGGGGCGCTGATCCCCTACCTGCCGACCGGCGGCAGCAACTAAACGATTTCCGGGTCAAGCCCCAGTTCTTCGGGGTTTATGCGCGGGCAGACATTTTCAGTCGTCTGAATGACCGAAGCGGCGAGACGGGTTCCGATCTCGCAGGCTTCGGCCATTTTTTTGCCGCAGGCGAGGGATGCGGATACGCCCGCGAAAAAGGCGTCGCCGGCGCCGGTCGTGTCGACGACGGGGACCGTGAGCGCGGGGACGAAACCGGTCTTTCCGCCCGCACTCGCGAAGACCGCGCCCTGATCGCCCAGCGTGACGATCATCCGGGGAAGGGAGGCCGCGGCCAGCCGGGAGGGGAGAAGGCGCATGAGCTCGCCGGGAGAGAGCGCGTCATAGTTCTCCCCGAAGAAAATGCCCGCCTCCTGCCGGTTGAGGACGAAGAGCCAGCATTTTCTGAGATAATCCATGCGCTCGGCAGCGATCGTGATGTTGGAGGTGACGGCGCAGACCCGGCAGGCGTATTTTTCCGCAAGGTCAAAGACCGGGGCGAGGACCTCCGGCTCCATATCGATCTCGACGAGGACCGCCGAGCAGTCCGCCATGATCCGATCGCCCTCCGCGGCGCAGGTCTCCGCGATCGCGGCCAGGTCCGGGCGTTTTGAGATCGAGGCGACGACGTCTCCCTGTTCGTTGAAGACCGCAAGCCAGGTGCCGAGGCCGTCGGCTGTTCTCCTTATATGGGACGCGTCGACGCCGGAGCGGGCGAGGCGCTCAAGGACCCCCTGGCTCAGCGCGGAGTGATCCGCGGTGCTGACGAACGTGACGGGCATGCCGATGTTCGCGATGTCCTCCGCGATGTTGCGGCCGACGCCGCCGTGGACCTCGTGGATCGTGCCCGCATTGCGGCCGGCGGGAATGTAGGGGCCGTCGGGGCAGCCCTTGATGTCGACAAATGTAGTGCCGAATACGACGATATTCATCATGTGACCTCCTTACTGCTGTTCTTATCATCTTACCTGAAAGCGGGGAATTATGCAATCATCCTTGCGGGAGATACTTTCATATTATATAATAAAATAAGACGCGGTTCGGTTCCGGGAGGAGTGCCCTTTTGGGTATTGCCTGTGTCCAGGTGCACCTTATTTGAATATCCCTGTGGAGCACGGGGCAGCCGGGCGCGTCTTTTCATTTTCCGAAAGACGGATACGAAGAATGCGGAAGGAGGGCTTTTTATGGCAGCTAAGAAAGTCGGCGTGCTCATTAAGGAAGCGCGGACAAAGGCAGGTCTCACGCAGGCGCAGCTGGCGGACCGCGTGAGCGGGCTCACCGCCTCGGATATCAGCAAGGCGGAGCGGGGCGAGAAGGATCTTACGGACGCCCAGCTGAAAGCGATCGCGAAAGTCACGGGGGTGACGCAGAAATCGCTCCTCGAGGCCCCGAAGGGCGGCTCTTCAGCCGCTGCGACGTCCTCGGCGAAGAAGCCTGCGGCAGGGAGCTCGTCCTCCGCGAAAAAGCCCGCCTCCGGCAGTTCCGGGACGTCAGTGAAGCTGACCGCGACCGAGAAAAAGCTGGTGGAGCTCTACCGCGCGGCGGATTCGGACACGAAGAAGAAGGCGATGAGCGTCCTCAAAGGCGAGTCTTCGGGCGCGGCGGATCTTCTGGGCTCGCTCCTTCAGGGCGCGGGTTCGTCTTCGGGAAAGTCGGATGATCTTCTGAGCTCGCTTCTCGGCGGCTCCGGCAAAAATGACCTCTTCAGCGCCCTGCTCGGCGGAAAAAGAGAGATGCCGGGAACCGATGACCTGACGGAGATCAAAGACGAGGAGGAATAAAAACCCCCTCGCGGACGGTAAGGGTATGTGCGGAAGATATATTTTAAGGGAAGTGACGGAGCAGGACGTTTTGCGTCTTGCTTCTTTTTCAGATGAGGAGCTTCATCTCAACCGTTACGGGGATATCCATCCCTCGGAGACCGGGCTTGTCCTTACAGGCTCCGGCGGAAAATTTGCCGCGCGGGCGATGCGCTGGGGATTCCCGGCAGCGCGCAAGGGGCAGCTGCTCATCAACGCGCGGGCGGAGACGGTCTTTGCAAGGCCGAGCTTTGCGGCGAGCGCGGAGAAGAGGCGCTGCGTGGTCCCGGCAGCGGGGTTCTATGAGTGGGACGCAAAGAAGACGAAGGTCACTTATTTTCTGCCGGATCGGCGGACGATCTATATGGCCGGGATCTATAACATGTTCGGTGAGGAGGAGCGGTTTGTCATCCTGACGACGGCTGCGAACGCGAGCGTCGCCGACGTGCATGACCGGATGCCGGTCATCCTTAACGAGGCGGAGGCCGCGGACTGGGTGTTTGATGAGAGTAGAGCGGCGGCGCTTCTTCGGAAGACAGGGCCGGCGCTTATGGCGGAGCGGCCCAGGGAGGAGTATCGGCAGCTGACGCTGTTTTAGGGACGGTTCCCAGGGACGGTTCTCTTAAAAAAACGCGATTCTCGTGTGAGAATCGCGTTTTTTAAGAACCGTCCCCCAGGAACCGTCCCCGCAGGTAAATCAGTCCCCGAGCTCCCGCACAATCGACCGCGTCAGCGGAACCATCAGGAGGAAGGTCATAAGGTCCGCCGCAGCCTGGCTCATTTCAAGACCGGTGAGGCCGAACAGCCGGGTCAGCGTGAGCACCGCGGGGATGAAGAAGAGCCCGTTGCGGCCGGCCGCGAGGATCGAGGCCTTGACGCCTTTGCCCATGGACTGCATCATCATGTTGGAGATGACGACCGAAGCGTTGAGCGGGAAGACCGCCGCCTGGAAGCGGAGCGCGACGCGCCCGATCGCGATGACGTCCGGGTCGTCGCGGAAGAACGCGATTATATTTCCCGAGAAGATGAAGCAGAGAGCCGCCATGACCACAAGAAAAATGGTCCCGTAGCGCACGCAGAACCAGTAGGCCTCCCGGACGCGCGCCTTGAGGCCGGCACCGTAGTTGAAGGCGCAGACCGGCTGGAAGCCCTGGCCGAACCCGATGAGCGCGGAGATCGCGAGCATCATGACGCGGCTGACGACGGACATCGCGGCGATGGCCGCCTCGCCGCCCAGCGCGGCCGCGGTGCTGTTCAGGATGATGTGGGTGATGCTGGCGAGACCCTGCCGGAAGAGGGAGGGTGTGCCGCCGTTTACGATATGGAAGAGATAATGTCCGTTCAGGCGGACATTTTTTATATGGATCCGGACGTTCGGACCCTGATAGCTGCCGTAGAGCAGCACGCAGAAGCTGACGAGCTGGGACAGGATCGTGGCGAGTGCGGCGCCGGCGACGCCCATTTTAAAGACGAAAATGAAAAGCGGATCCAGCCCGATATTGAGGACCGCGCCGGAGACAAGCCCGCCCATCGCGTAGACCGCGCTGCCCTGGAAGCGCAGCTGGTTGTTGACTACGAGCTGGGACATCATGAAGGGGGCTCCGATGAGAATGTAACGCATGTAGGCAATCGTGTCCTCGAGGATGGCCGGGGTCGCTCCCAAGAAGGACGCGAGCGGCCGCACGGTGATCTGGCCGGCGATCGAGAAAATGACCCCGAGGCCGAACGCGAGGAAGAAGCCGGTGGCGGCCATCTCGTTGGCCTCCCTGATGTCGTCCGCGCCGAGCCTGCGCGAGACATAGGTGCCGGAGCCCTGGCCGCAGAAGAACCCGAGTGCCTGGATCATGGACATCAGCGAGAAGACGACGCCGACGGCGGCGGTGGCATTGGTGGAGATCCTGCCGACGAAAAAGGTGTCCGCCATATTGTAAAGCCCGGTGACCAGCATGCTGATGATCGTCGGGATCGAGAGCTGCGTGATCAGCTTCGGAACAGGGGTCGTCGTCATGTAAATATGACGGTCTTTTACGGCTTGTTCAACAGACTTTTGTGACATTTTACCACCTTCGCTTTGCTTTATTGGCTGATACATGTTATCATATCATATATAGGAGGTGAGTGAAAAGAGATGAGCCCGCTGAATATTGTCCTGTGCATGCTGATAATTTTCGTCGGTTTTGCCATAAGCTTCGCAATGTTCCGGAACTGGAACCGGCTTCACTGCGTCCAGACAAAACTCTCCTCGCTGGCTGTCCGGGAGAGCGGCGGCATCCACGACGAGTCGGTCGGCCCTGACGGGAAAATGCGCATCCGCCACGCGGAAGCCACGGTCTATGACCTTGCGGACATCGAGAACAACCGCCGCGATTTCAATACAGCCTACGCGGATTATGTGCGGAACGGGCAGCTCATCGCGCTCCTTCCGCTCATGGGGATCCTCGGGACGGTGATTGGCCTCATTACGGGCACCGGCGCGGCGGATATCGACGGGTTGGTCGCGGGTCTCGGAACGGCGATGTGGACGACAGCCATCGGGCTTGTCTTCTCCATCGTCCTGAAATTGGCCGATGCGGTCTTTATCGGCGTGCTGGTCAACGCCATCGACGCCGACCTCGCCTCAAAGGATGCGGTCATCGAGCGGCAGATCCTGACAAGAAAGGCGGATTTTAAGGAAAATGCAGGGCCCGCCCCGGAGGCGCCGAAATGAGGCGCAGAAACCCCGGACCCTCGAGCCTGCCGAACGCTCCGATCGATCTCACGCCGCTTCTGGATGTGATTTTCATTTTCCTCTTCGTCGTGATGATCGGGTATGCCCTGGCCGCCGAGAAGGCGGGGGCGGCAGCGGCGGAAGAGGTCGCGGCGGCCCGGGCGGAGACAGCCCGCGCGGAGGAAGCGCTCCGGCTGGCGGAGGAGGAGCTGGCCAAAGACCGGCAGGAGATCGTCGAGAAAGAAGCTCTCGCGGCCGCCTACGAGGACCGGATCCGCGACTACGAGGGTCAGGTCATCGGCGAGGTCGTCAAGATCGTGACCATATCGGGCTCCTACGACCGGGAGGATTCGAAGAAGCGTGAGGTGACGGTGATGCTGAACGGGAGCGCGCCGGTCATATTTTCGATCACGCCGGACACGATGGACGGCAGCTTCAGCCGGATCCGGCGGATGCTGGAGGATTATATCGGGATGTTTGCGGAGTCGGACCGGACGGTCATTGTATTTTCCGTCAACAGCAGGAATATCCAGCACCGGGACAAGCTCAGGCTGGACGCGATGATCGATGAATTTACGGAAGCATACAGTTTTGTCTACTGAAAAATGATAAGGAGGAAGCTATGAGCGAAGAGAAGAAAGGCGGCGGAGGAAAGCGCGTGGCGGGAGTCGGCATCGTGGCGGCGGCCCTGCTGCTCCTGTTCGGTCCGGGGCGTGGCCTCGGGCTCGGAGCCGGGAACGGCACGGGAGTCGGGACAGGCACGGGCACGGCTTCGGAAACGGTGAAGACGGAGAGCACGGCTGCGGAGAACACAGCGGCGGAGAGTACGGCGGAGAGCGTGGCTGAGGGAAAGACCGAGGTCGTCATCCGCGTCCACAACATGGAAATCTATGTGGATGAGACGCTCTGCGATAGTGACGAGGCGGTCCTTGCGGCCGTGGAGGAGAACCTTAAGGACGGCATGTCCCTGCTCCTCCAGGACGATTACGCGGACAACGAGGCGTTTACCAGAGTGGAGAAACTTCTCGACGAGGGCGCCTATGAGTATCGGACGGAGACGAAGAAATAACAGCGGAAGGCTGTGATTATAGGAGGCATTTATCATGGAAAAGTACATAATGGCGCTTGACCAGGGGACGACGAGCTCCCGCTGTATCCTGTTCGACCATGCCGGCAGGATCGCGAGCATCGCCCAGATGGAGTTCACCCAGTACTACCCGGAACCCGGCTGGGTCGAGCATGACGCGATGGAAATCTGGTCCTCCCAGTACGGCGTCGCGATGGAGGC
>DFFD01000028.1 GCA_002369495.1 Lachnospiraceae bacterium UBA3785
ATGCTGCGGTACATCTCGTAGTAGCGGGGGTGCGCGAAACCGTCCATTGAGAAGCTGACCGTCGGGAAGACGCTGAGCATCCGGGCCCGGTCGTCGTTATTTGTAAGGCGGAGCGTCCAGCACTCGCCGATGAGGTCGGAAGGGACGAAGATCCGCCACTCGGCGGCAATCCCGTCCTTTTTTGAGCGGACCCTGGAGAAGGCAAGCGCGTGCACGGCGGAGTAGTCCTCCACATCCTCGCACAGCGGTCCGAAGCCCGCGTTCCAGCAGACGCCGTTTTCTTCATCGCGCAGATAGATATAGCGGGCGGCGTCCCTGTTTATCATGCACATATCCGCCTTTTCATTCAGATAATAACTGCGCCCGTGCCCGATCTGGGAGACCTGGGCGCAGTAGCCCAGATCGTTCCAGAGGTAGTTGTACCAGTAGCGGGGCGTTTCGGGGTCGCGGATCACGACGGCGGTGTTATTTTCGGCAAATTCATACACGGCCCTGCCGAGAGGCCCGGTCTTTTCGTTCATGTCAGTCCCCGATCACAAGATGATACTGCACGCCGGGCAGATCGCCCAGCATATTGAAATAAATGCCTCCGTCGCGCGACTCGCCGGCAATCTCGCCGAGCTCGCGGCCGACCGGGTCGAGCACGGTCATCTTTGCGGAGGAGGCCTTCACGAACACGCTGCCCTCCAGGGTCTCGGCATAGAGCTTTCCGTCCATGCGCACCATGGTGAACTTGATGCCGGGCATCAGCTCCGGACCCGGCGTGAAGCTCTGCGCGTCCGTTCCGGTCTTGCCGATGGCGGTGAGCAGGAAATCCTTCGCCGTCTCAAGATCCTCCTTGTCTCTCGGCAGGAGGGCCAGCGTGATGCGCTCGTTGGCGGATTTCACCGTCACGCGGCCGGAGAGGACCGTGCTCTCCTCCGGAGCGCCGCTGAAATAAGCGCAGGACGGCGTGCTGACGGAGAAGCGGGCGTGATCCGGATCGAACATGATCTCGCCGGTGTCGGAGATCAGTTTTCCGTCCACATAGCCGCGGGACTCATCGAGGAGGCCCCATTTTTTCATGGCCATGTCCATAAGGGAGGCGAACTGCCTGTAGTCGCCGGCCTGCGCGATCTCTGCGACGTCGTCGAGGACAAGGGCCTGATCACCCAGATGAACGCCGGGCTGCAGTTCTTCCGTGTTTCGGGCGGCATTTTTCAGGCGGTCTCCGCCCGGATAGCGGCGCTTCGCGTCCCGGAAGGGCGACCAGGCGTAGTACACGCCGTGCTTTGCGTCGGAGAGATCGCCGCCGTTCAGGAAACCTGCGTTGATCGCCACATCTGCATCGCCCTCATAGCGGTCGCCGCCGTCCAGGAAGACGTTGCGGAAGGAGCTGATATAGGGCATCGTGCACATGGGCATTGCATGGAAATTGGGCAGGGTCTTCCAGTCGTTCTGCGTGTAGACAACCTCCACGCTGTTCTTCGCGGGACTGACCAGGCCTTTTAAGAACATGCTCGCCATGAAGCCCCACTGGGAGATGAGCGCCGGATCGTTGTAGGCGTCGAAGATCGTGAGAATGCTGTCCGCCGGCTCGTCCTCAGGATGCTCGGAGGTGTTGTAGTTGTAGAGGATCAGGCCGTCCCAGTCGTTCAGGCAGGCGTAGGCGACCGTCTGGACGAAAGCCGTGGAGTGGAAGGGATGGAGGCCGTACTCGTTCCACTCGCTGAGCATGAAGGGCTTGCCCTGCACGATGGCCACCGAGGCCAGGCTGAGGAGGGTCGTGCCCATGGCTCCGACGCCGCGCTGGACAGTCAGCGGATTGGTGGAGACGTACTCAGCCGGCCCGAAGACCATGTATGTGTCGTTCTGCACCGGCAGCAGCGGGTGGTTGAAGTAGGTGTTGTTCTCCATGAGATCCCCGTCGGTGTGGCCGTAGACGTCGGCTGCCCCGGCCATCAGGTTGCTGGCGACGATGGGGACCTTGACGCCGAGGGAAATGAGATAATCCTTCATATCCTGATAGAATGCGCGGTTCATGCGGGCCCCGAATTCCATGAAATCGGCGTAGCGGGCCGGGCCTTCCGGAGCGTCCCATGCGCCGGTGGGCTCGTTCACGGACTGATAGAAACCGCCCTCGATGCCGCGCACGGTGCCTTCCGCCGGGTCCTCGTCCGCTCCCAGAGCGGAGACGCCGTTTTCCGTCCAGGCTTTTTCGAGCTCTCTGCGGGTGTGGTATTTCATGAGCAGGAAATCACCGAAGCGGCGGGCGACCTCGTCGCGGTAGGGTTTCATTTCCTCGCCGGCGTCCCCGCCCGTATTGCCCTTGATCGCGGTCTCCTCGTTGTTCATCTGGACCGTGATGACCGCCGGATCGTCCTTGATGGCCAGACCGGTGTAGGGGTTCACGTGGCAGAGGAACTCGCGGGCGTACTCTTTCTGCAGCTCGATGAGGCGGGCGTTGTACATCGGGTAGCGCTTCATGCAGGACGGGACGGAACCCGGGTACTCAAGACCGTCGCCCTGAAGGAATGCGCGGGCCACGATGAGGTCGATGTGCAGGTAAATGCCCTTATCCTTGAGCTTTGCGAAGAGATAGTCGAAGCGGTCCAGCCCTTCCGGGTTGAACAGGCGCGTCGTGCCCCTGTCGTAGTCAAGAAGCGGGGCCACCCGGCAGCTCGACCAGTTTCCGGCGCCGTCGCCGAGCGGCGCGTCGGCGGCGTGGAGGCGGATCACGTTCACACCCATGCCGGCAAAACGGCAGGCCAGCTTCTCCGCATCCTCGTGGGTCGGCGTGTTGGAGCGGGTGGCGATGTTGAAGCCCAGAAAGCGGGCGCGCATGCCGTCCTCAAAATAGAAATGTCCCTTTCTGGCCCGGACAAATCCGTGGCAGCCTGCCGGCGCGTCCAGCAGGTGGGAGAAATCAAGAGCGCCCGTGGCGGGCTCGACGGGAGAGATCCGGATGTTCTGTTTCATGATGGCCTCCTTTGCGGTACAGGTTTTATTTCTGAGGCTACTGTAACAGAACGGAAGGGGAACATATTGCAAAATACGGCTTGAAATTGTAATTTCACGCTTGTCCCGGATCTTTTTATTTTCTATACTGGAATGAGAAAGGAGTGAGGAAAATGGACTATCTCTCTTTTTGCCGCCAGCTCTACTCGGCAACGGGCATCCCGGCCGTTTTGTACCGGAACGGCCACGTGATCTATTCCTCCCTGGCGGAAATGCTGGGCATCGAGCCGTCGGACGAATGGAAAGTCTACGACCCGGACCGCAACCCGGAGTTCGCGTCCATCAATCCGGATCTCGAGTACGGACATGTGCGTATAGAGGGTACCGGGTATGATCTCTTTCTGGGACCGGTCTTCACCTGTCCGGTCACTGAGAAGCTGATGCAGGAGTTCTTTGAGGAAGCCGGGACGCCGCCGGAGCTCCGTGAGAACGTGGCGGAGCTGGTGTACGCCATTCCGATCAACAGCCACGCCCGTTTTGTGAGGACGCTTCTTCTGCTGCATTTTGTTCTCAACGGAAAAGAGGCGGATATAGCGGATTTCTACGCGGAGACGGAGGAGAAAGGCTCCGGCCGCGGCACGCGTCTTGCAGAGAAAAGCGTGGACGCGAAGGAAAATGAAGAGCGCCGCAGCTCCTATGACTTTGAAAAAGAACTGTATTACCATGTGCAGCAGGGTGACACGGCGCGGCTGAAGAGTTTTCTCGAAAGGACGAGGGAATTTCCCTCCGAGGGAAAGCTCGCGCACACGCAGCTGCGGCACGCGAAAAACAGTTTCATCGGGCTGGCCTCCAAGATCTGCGTGCTCGCCGCGATCCCCGGAGGCATCGATCCCGAGCGGGCCTACCAGCTGGCCGACCTCTACACGCTCGAATGCGAGCAGATGCAGTCGATCGAGGACGTCCATCGCCTGCAGTACGTGATGCTGATGGATTTCTGCAGGCGCTGCGGCGAGACGAAGGTCCCGGAGGGGGTCTCCGCGGAGATCAGCCGCGCGATGACGTTTATCCGGAATCACACCAACGGCGTAATCAGCCTGGACGATGTGGCTGCGGAGATCGGCCGCAGCACCTCCTACCTGATGCGGCGGTTTAAGGCGGAGCTTAAGATGAGCGTGGGCGATTATATCACAAAATGCAGGCTCGAGGAGGCGGAGGAGCTGCTGACCTACAGTGACCGGAGCCTCGCGGAGATCAGCGCGTATCTGGGGTATTCGAGCCAGTCCTATTTCCAGAATGTGTTCAGGAAGCAGTACGGCGTGACGCCGATGCAGTATCGGAGACAGAGGAAGGGCGGGTGAGGAGCAGGGGAAGGTTTTTTAGGGACGGTTCTTGTCCGTCTGGGACGGTTCCGCAGGAACCGTCCCAGACGGGCTTAGAACCGTCCCTGCAGTTTTGGGGACGGTTCTAGGCACCAAAAGAGGTTCTCGCAAAGAGAACCTCTTTTGGTACAAGAACCGTCCCTGAGGCTCTGTGTTCAGCCTTTCGCCCGAAGCTCCTCGTTCGCCTTCTCGACGTTCAGGCGGGTGAGGATCAGGGTGATCAGGAGGTTGAAGCACATCGGCATCCAGAGATACATGATGTGGAGCATGTTGATGCAGGAGGCGGACTGCTCCGCCGCGCCGCCGACGTAGCCGCTGAAGGCCAGCAGCCAGCCCGCGAGGGCCGTGCCGATCCCGCCGCCGAGCTTCGTCCCGAGGGAGGTGCAGGAGTACATCGTCCCGTCGACGCGCTTGCCCTCAGTCAGGTAGGTGTACTCGGAGCAGGTTGCGATCAGCGCGTTCATGTCGCCCTGCAGCGGGCTCATGCCGATCGCGGCGACCGCCGTGCAGGCGAGCATGAGCGGGACCGAGCCGAGGTAGCCGGCGATGACCACCCCGAGGCGGCCGATCGTGCCGACCGTGTAGCCGGTGAGGTTGAGGCGGTACATGCCGCCCCATTTTGCGACCAGGGTCGGCGTGAACAGCAGGCCGATGATCATCGGGATGTTGATGGCCCAGGAGAAGACGCCGAGGAGGTTTGCATTTTTCAGGACATAGGTCATATAGTAGATGCCCAT
>DFFD01000045.1 GCA_002369495.1 Lachnospiraceae bacterium UBA3785
GCAATACCCCTGCCGGCAACTGGGAATCCGTGAAGGCACAGATGCTGAATTCCGGTGTCCTCGAATATGGCGACATCATTTACTGTGTCCCGGCAGCACGTATGTCGAACGCATCCGGTGCGTATGATACGCACTGGGGCCTTTACATCGGTGACGGTCATTCGGACCGCTTCTGGCATTCGACTTACGGCACCGGCCAGCTTCGGAACGGACGCAATGAGGTCGTTTCCCTCTATGACTGGAATGTTGTGTCACAGATTTATCCGAAATACGCCAACACTGCATATGTCGTCATTAAGGCCGGTGGCGGGAAATTGGGCTTCCTGAAAATCCACAAGGAGATCGTCGCGCAGGCAACCTATAAGGATAAAGCGCCGAAGGATTTTCCTGAAAACTATTTCCTCGGCACGAACTACAGCCCGGAAGGCGCCCAGTACACTGTATACAGCGACTCGGCCTGCACGAAAAAGGTCACGACCCTCACGATCGGCGCAGCGAACGGACGCGGCAACCAGCTGAGCGCTGGTAAACTCTACGGCGAGTCCCAGACGGTCGAGCTCCCTGTCGGCACCTATTATGTCAGGGAGACGAAGGCTCCGACCCAGGGCTGGGCGGATCTGGACAGCAAGACCTATACGGTCAGGATAACGGAAAACAACACAGCCAGCCAGCCGGTCGTCGTCGGATCGAAGGACGGCGCGAAGCGCGCCTGGTATCAGATCGACAAGGTTTCGACGAATCCGGACGTGGACGCGAGCATGGCCGGCGCGAAGTTCGGCATTTACAAGTGGAACAGCGACGGCAAGCTCTCCGGTTATCTTGGCTATGTTGAGACCAACGCAAACGGCTCGACAGGACATTTTCTGCTTCCGTGCGGCAAGGTCTACATCAAGGAGCTGCAGCCCCCGAAGAACGGCGTCTATAAGCTGAATGACGGTATTTTCGAAGTTACGCTTGAACCGGGCGGCTACGTCAACGAGAATCTGAAAGTCCCCGAGGATGTCAATAATTCCGGCAGCCTCCAGATCGTGAAGGAGCCGGAAGAGTCCGCGAAGGAGATCGTCACCGGCAACAGCTGCTACTCGCTCGAAGGCGCGGTCTTTGAAGTCTATGAGGACAAAGCCTGCACGAAGCCGGTCAGCGGGGGCACGCTGACGACCGGTCCGGACGGCAGAACGCCGGTCCTTGACGGTCTCAAAGCCGGCAAGTACTACATTGTCGAGAAAACCCCCTCGAAGGGTTTCGGGCTCCCGAAATCAAGCTTCACAAAGGTAAGCCCGGAGAAGGTCATCATCACGGAAAATGACATCGCAAGCGCGAAGACCGTCATCGCGAAGTGCTGTGAACCCCTGAAAAATGACCCTATTGCGATCGTCATCAGCAAGGTCGACGCGGAAGGTGCAGAGATTGCTCCGCTTACCGGGGCAAAGTTCGCCATCAACTACTACAACGGCGAGTACACGGAGGAGACTCTCCCGGCCAGGCCGATGTGGACGTGGGTGGTGCAGACGATTGATGTTAACGGCGTCTATCGGGCAGGACTGACTGTTGAGACCAATACAGAAAGAGGCCTGACAAGATCCTTCCTTCCCGATGAGAGCGATCCTCTGTATCTGGACACACAGTTCGGCATGCCGACCCTTCCCTACGGCACCGTCTCCGTCGTGGAGCTTGCCGCTCCGGAAGGCTACCTCTTCGAGGCGGGGAAGGTCCTCGGCGTGTACGTCATCAATGAGGACTACAACCTGGACGACGGTTTCGTCATGGTGGACGGCGTCGCGACCCTTGAAAAGAAGGTCGAAGAGAAGCGTGCCCGCTACGGCATCTCCTTCACGAAGGCCGATTCTGAGGGCACGAGGCTTAAGAACGTTCCATTTCTCATCCGGAACATCGCGACCGGCGAGCAGCACATCGTACTGACCGACGCGAATGGTTTCCTCTCGACGGAGGGCAATAAGCACAGCATAAACACCAACGCAAATGACGCGGCCCTGAGAGGCGGCAGGATCGACGAGTCTGAGCTTGACGCCTCCGCCGGTGTCTGGTTCTCCGGAAACAAACCGACAGACCTTACGCATATCGACGATGCGCGTGGCGCGCTGCCTTACGGCGACTACCGCATCACGGAGCTCCGCTCCTCGGCCAACGAGGGCCTTTCCCTGATCGCGCCGTTCACAGTGAAGATCAGCGCAGAAACGGCGGACGGCACGGTCATCGACCGGGGGACGAAGGTGGATGAAAATAAGTCCGTCAGCACGGCGGTCAAATCCGCCCGCACGGAGACCCAGGCGGCCCTTGCAGAGAAAAATGCGGCCTTTGAAGACAAGGTTACCCTGAGCGGCTTCAAAGGCGCTTGCAGCATCACGACCAGAATCTATGATACCGAAAGTAAAGAACAGCTCACCTTCACAGGCGGCTCGGCGGAACTCGTGACCGAAGTGACCGCAAACGGTGAGGAGACCGAAGTCACGGTTCCGTTCACATTTGACGCCTCCCGCCTTGCCGGCAGGACTGTCGCAGTCGTGACCACGGTCGCAAACGGGGGCGAGACCATCGTGCACAACGAGGACCTTGCGGACGAGGCGGAGAAGATCTATTTCCCGACCGTCTCGACGAAGGCCACAGTCGGCGGCAAAAAAGCTGCCATGGCCGGCGGCACAAAGACCATCAAAGATGCGGTGACTTACAGCGGATTCCCGGAGGGCACGAAGGTTAAAGCGGTCGCCCGGGCCTATAAGAAGGGCGCATCTGCATCCGATGATGTGCTCATCGCCACAGCCTCAAAGACCGAACCCTTCAAGGCTGACGGCTCGTTCACCACGAACCTTGCCGTCAACACCGACGAGCTGGCGGGCGAGACCGTTTTCGTAAGCGAGCGGATCTACGTCACAGTCGGCGGCAGGGATCTCCTGATCGCACAGGAGAACGGCAGGAACATCGCAGACCAGAACGTGACCTTTATCGAGCTGAAAACGAAGGTCGTGAATGCGGAGACCGGTTCCGGCCTTGCCTTCGCGAAGGCGGACGCAGCCTTCACCGACACGCAGACCATCGCCGGCATTACAGGCGAAGCGGAAGCGGTCATGAAGCTCTACAACGTGACCGACGGCGCGTATGCGCAGTTTGCGGACGGTTCTTCCGAAATCCGGACGGCCATCAGCGCAGATGGCAGCCGTAAGGAAATCGCGGTTCCCTTCACAGTGGACGGCACGGCCTGCAAGGGCAAGGTGCTCAGCATCGAGACAGCTGTGACCTGCGGCGGGAACACCTTCACGCACAACGCAGCGCACGACGATGCGGACGAGACCATCTATTTCCCGGCCATCACGACGGTTGCGGAAGGCGACAACGGCCACTACATTTCCCTTGCGGACGCGGCGGAAGTGACCGACACGGTGACCTGGGCCGGCATGCCGGCGGGCACCCCGCTCACCACGAAGACACGCGTCTTTATCAAGGGCGAGACAGCGGCGAAGGATAAGGAAATCACCGAAGCGGCGCTCACAAGCGGCTATACTGTCGAGAGCACGGACGGCTCCCATGATGTCGTCGTCGTGCTTGACACGGCGAAGTACGCTGGCAGCGTCCTCTATATCACCGAGGAAGATTATGTTGCGGTGGGCGGCCGGGAAGTCCTGATTGCATCCGAGACGGATCGCGAGGCCATCGACCAGTACATCTGCATCCCGAAGCTGATCACGACGGCAGTCGCGACCGACACGAAGGAAAAAGCGATCCCGTCGATTGGCAATGTCTCCATCACGGATACGGTCGATTTCTCTGGTTTCAAAGCCGGCGAGACGATGACGACGGTGACGGAAGCCTGGGCGAAGGGCGACAAGGCGGATGCCGATAAGCTCATCACCTCTGTCGAGGGCACTTACACGACGGAAACAGAGAAGGGCAGCTACGATGTCATCCTGAAGTTCGCCATCACGGACGATATCGCCGGCAAGCCGGTCTATGTCGTCGAGAAGAACTACATCGACGGTAAACTGGTCAGCACGGAAGGCGGACGCGACAATGCGAAGCAGACGGTCACGCCTGTGACCATCGCGACGACCCTGACCGATACGAAGACGAAGACTCATACCGCGTACGCAGGCAAGAAGGTCATCCTCCGGGATGAAGTCAGGTACGACGGCCTGATCGAAGGCAAGGAGTACAGGCTCTACACGCTGCTCCAGAATGAAGAAGGCTTTGCCTGCAACACGAAGGGAGAAGTCACGGGCATTATCGCCGCCGACGCCCTGCGTCCGGATAAGGACCTCGGCCCTGAAGATCCGCCGATGGCGAGCGAAGTCCGCGAGGCGAAGATCAAGGAAGTCATCGACGCGAACGAACTCATTTTCGCGGAGACCGTCTGCAGAGCGGAAGCGGCCAGGGGAAGCTTCTTCATCGACATCGAGTTTGAAGGTGTACCGTTTAAGGGTGAGAAGACTGTCGCGGCTGAGGGGCTCTACGAAGAGGAAGGCGACGGCAAGCTGCTGGCGCTCCACTCCGACCCGAAGGATAAAGACCAGACGGTCGGCTTCCCGAAGGTCCTGACGACGGCTGCCGACAAGGCGACCGGCACAAAGATGGTCGGCGCATTTGACGGCCGGACGGTCATCGACACGGTAGACTACGAGCAGATGCCGGAAGGCACGACGATCGTCACCGTGACCGAGCTTGTGAAAAAGGGCGAGACCGCGGAAGAGGACGAAGTCATCACGACGGTCAGAAGCGAGCAGGAAGTAAGCGGAAATGGCAGCTATACGGTCGAGATCCCGCTTGACGCGAGTGACCTTGCCGGAAGCACGCTCTACATCACCGAGCGCAGCTACATCGTCAAGGAAGACGGCAGTGAGGAAATCATTTCCGACCATGTTGACCGCGACGACGAGAGCCAGACTGTCTATGTACCGAAGCTGATCACATCTGCCGAGGATGCGAAGGACGGCACGAAGCGCATTTCCGAGCTTGACGGCGAGGATGCAAAAGTAAAGGATACTGTCAACTATGAGAAGATGGTCCCGGGCACGCCGGTCATCACGGTCGCGAAGCTCTATGTGAAGGGCGAGACCGCGGAAGAGGACGAAGTCATCGCGGAAGTGAAAGCGGACGCGGCCATGCTCATCGAAGCGGCGGACGGCAGCTATGAGGTCGAGATCCCGTTTGACGCGGCCGGCCTGGGCGGCAGGACGCTCTACGTCACCGAAGAAAATTACCTTATCGTCGTCAGGACAGACGAGGACGGCAACGAGACCGAGGAAGAGGTCAAGATCTCCGAGCACGCTGACCGCGATGACGAGGAACAGACCGTCAAGGTCCCGAAGATCGGCACGACGCTGACCGACGACGAGACAGGTACGCACATCTCCTTCGCGGATGCGGACGTAAGCAACACGGACGTTATCGCGTTCGAGGGACTGGAGAAGGATGTGACTTACAAGGCGCTCTGCATTTACATGGACGACAAGGGCAGGGTATACCGCAGAGACGGTTCCCTTTGTGCGGAATCCGCAAAATCCTGGACGCGGCATGAGATCGTCGATACCGTCGAAGAGGCGGAAGCCCTCATCAATGCCGATGGCGTGATTGGACGTTACACGGCCACTCCCGACGGAAAGTACGAGGTTGACTATCAGCTTGCTGAGCCGGTCTGCAGTTATTACAGTGCTCTGGACTTCATGAAGGAATTCGAGGAGCCGGGCACGACGGAGAAACTGGATGCAGCCAATATCCTTTACGCGCTGACTGATTTCAAGGCAGATGCGGAGGATGGCACCGCATCCGTGACCATCAGCTACGACGGCACACCGTTCCTGGGCAAGAAGATGGCAGCGGCAGAAGGTGTCTACGAAAACGGCGCGCTGCTGGCGATCCACATCGAGCCGGGCGACGAAAAGCAGACTGTTTACCTGCCGAAGATCATCACCTCGGCGGTGAACACGAAGACCGGCGGCAAACATCTGCTGGCCGAAGCTGAGGCATCCGTGACCGACACGATCGACTATGAGAAGATGCCGGAAGGCACGACCGTCTCCACCGTGACCGAGCTTGTCCTGAAGGGTGAGACCGAAGCGGAGGATACCGCCATCACGACGGTCCGGAGCACGCAGGCCGTATCCGGAAAGGGCCGCTGCAAAGTGGCGCTCCCGTTCGACGCTTCCGAACTGGGCGGCAAGACGCTTTATGTGACGGAGCGCGTCTACATCGAAAAGGAGGACGGCAGCGAGGAGATTATCTCTGAGCATGTTGACCGCGACGATGAGGAGCAGACCGTTTACGTCCCGAAGATGGGCACA
The DNA here is from genome assembly GCA_002369495.1 of Lachnospiraceae bacterium UBA3785. Lineage (GTDB taxonomy): Bacteria > Bacillota > Clostridia > Lachnospirales > Lachnospiraceae > Chordicoccus. Next base: position 6,291 of record DFFD01000045.1, read on the forward strand.
ACGCTCATCGACACTGAGACCCATACGCATATCTCCTATGGCGATGAGACCGTGACGAACATCGACACGATTGTCTACGAGAACATGCCGCTGGGCGAGCATGAAGTCATGACCGTCTACATGGACGATCAGGGCTATGCTTACAAGACGGACGGCACGACTTACACGGAGGCGAAGGCGGAAACGCTGAACACCTGCACAGACGACACGCTCACAGCGGAAGAGAAGCTGGATGCGGTCGAGTCGAACCTTAAAGCGCTGGGTATCCTCTATGCACGCAGGACGGTGACGCTCACGGAAAAGAACGGCTCAGTCGAGGTCGAGGTCAGCTACAACGGTGTCCCGTTCCTGGGCAAGAAGGTCGTCGCCGGCGAGACGATGTACGATGAATCGGGCAGCCCGGTTGCGATGCATTTCATGCCGAAGGACGAGGGCCAGACTATCCGCATCCCGAAGATCATCACTACAGCGGCCGATGGCAGGGATGGTGATAAAGTCATCCCCGCCGCGAACGGGGCAGTCATCAGGGATATGCTTCAGTACAAGATGTATCCGGAAGGCACGGAGATCACGACAGTCCTCGAAGTCTTTGATATGGCGACGGACAAACCGCTCCTCGTCGACGGTGTGCCGGTGACCGCGGAGAAGACGTTCCGGACAGACGCATCCGGCAGAACGGAGATCACGGTGAGCTTCAACAGCACGTCCCTTGCCGGCAGGACGCTCGGGATCACTGAAAAGAATTACCTGACGGTCGACGGCGAGAGGGTGCTCGTCTCGGAAGACAGCTACAGGAGCAATAAAGAACAGATCGTGAAGATCGTCGAAGATGAGAAACCCGGCCGGCCGCCCGAAGAGAAGAAGCCAACTGAAGAAAAGAAGCAGACCGGGCAGCGCACAAGGATGGTCAAAACCGGCGATGAGAGCCATGCAGGGCTGTGGCTGGCTCTTCTGATGGCGGCAGCCATCATCGTGTTCGCAGCGGTGATTGCGGGTGCCGGAAAGAGAAAAAGATGATTCCTTAATGTGACAGCGGGGCGTGCCGTCAGCGGCACGTCCCGTTTTTTTCGGACTTTTTGAATGTTAAGCGCTTCTTACTTTTTTATTACATTTTCAGAGGCTTGTTGCAAATCGCGGAAATTCTGCTATACTCAATAACACGGGTGATACCGGTTTTCATCATGCCTGCAAAAAGAAGGGAAATGCATTGAAGAAGAAAATACTGATCATTCTGTTCCTGATCCTGCTGTGCGCCGCTCTCGGAGCTGGCGGCTATTTCCTGTTTGAACACTACGCCGCGCAGGAGACCTTTATTTCCAGGACGACGATCGACGGCGAGGACATCGGCGGCCGGACGCCGGACGAGCTCACGGAAGAGTACGCATCGAGGCTCGATACGCGGAAGACAAAGATCACGCTGACTGAGGACGGGAAAGAAGCGCTTTCCGGTACGCTGGCGGAGTTCGGGTGGACCTGCGATGAGACGGCGGTGAAGGCATTTTTCGTCAGGAGCTACTATGAGGAGAAGAGCAACATCTTCCGTCTGCTGAAATCGCTGATCTTTGGCACGGAGCTGCAGTTCAAGGAAGCCTACAGTTTCGATGAGAAGGCGTTTGAACAGTTCGTGAAGAGCGGGAGCTTCAGCACCCCGCGCGAGGAGACCGTGGACTGGCACATCGAGATGGTGCCGGATGAGAACGGCGAGTACGACGTCGTCGGCGGCACGCACGGCAATATGATCGACGACGGGGCACTGCGGGAATTCGTGAAGGGCGAAATCGAGGAAGCGCTTGACGGGGAAGGCCTGTTTGAGGAGCTCACACTGGCGGTGCCTGAGGAAGTCTACACGTCGGTGGATCCGGTGGGCGACATACCGGCACTCGAGGCGGAGCGCGACGAGAAGAACCATGAGCTTCGGAAGCAGCGGGCGATCGACGCCTTCAAAGCCTCCTCGATCACCTACCTCTTCGGAAATGAAAAGCAGGTGCTCGACTTTGATACGTTTGGCTCCTGGCTGACCGTCAACGACGCCTATGAAGTCTACATCGACGATGATTCGGCGGAAAATTACGTGATCGCGCTCAAGCAGAAGTACGACACGCAGTATCTGACGCGCCGGTTCAAGTCTACGCCGGGCGTCACGATCGTCTTCCCGGAAGGGGAGAACGAATACGGCTACCGCATCAACCAGGCGGAGGAGCTGAAGCAGCTTTTCGCGGACCTTCGAAGCTTTAAGGCCGTCGAGCGCGAGCCAATCTACTACTCGACCAATGAGTATGGCAATCCCTATTATCTCGCGAGAAACGGCGTGGACGATCTCTGCGGGACTTATGTGGAAGTCAACCTGACCCGCCAGCATATGTGGTTTTACAAGAACGGATCCCTGATCCTCGAGAGCGACATCGTCTCGGGCCGCGTATCCTCCAACAAGGAGACCCAGACCGGCGTCTTCCCGCTTGCGTTCAAGCAGCAGGGACGCACACTGACCGGCGATGAGGCCGGCGGCAGCGGCAGCTACTCGACGTGGGTCGACTACTGGATGCCGTTCTATGAAGGACAGGGCCTGCACGACGCTCCGTGGCGCGGCGGCTCCTTCGGCGGAGACATCTATGTGACGGGCGGTTCCCACGGCTGCGTGAACCTGCCGACCTCCGCAGCGAGAAAACTCTATGAGAATATTGACGTCGGCACGGCGATCCTGATCTATAAGGAGCCGTGAGGCGCGGATCAAAAAAGCTTCCGCAGCGATCGCTGCGGAAGCCTTTTTCATTAGAAACGTATCTGATTTTTCACCGGATCTTATCCAGAAGCTCTGTCTTTTTCTTCTGAAACTCAAGCTCTGTGATGATGCCGTTCTCCCTGAGCGTCCCGAGCTTTAAGAGAGCCTCATAAACGTCAGCGGAGAGAACCGAGTTGCCCTCGAATTTTTTTGTCTCCGGCTTCGCGTAGAAGACGCCCTCCGGAAGACTGCCCGTCTCATCACCCGGAAGCACCGGGACGTCAGGCTCATTCGAGTCATGCCAGCTCTCCTTCGCATCTCCGCCGACCTTGCTGCCGATGATCTCCTCGATATCGGCCCGGGTGGAAGCCTCGATGTCGGTGGGAGCGCTTGCCGGCCTCACCTTGCCGCTGTAACCGCGGCGGCGCGAGAAATCGCCCCGGCGGTTGCGGGCCCGCTCCAGCTGGCGTTTTTCGAGACGCGCGTTCAGCCGGTTTCTTCTCATTTCCATGATGGTGTTCATGAGAAGGCGGATGAGAAAGAGGACGATCAGCGCGAGGATGGCGGTGCAGAGCATCTGATAGCCGTGCTGCCGCCGGCCGTTGATGGCTCCGGCAACCCCCAGAAGGAAGCAGGCGGCCACGGTGACCTTGCGGATGAAGGGGATGAACTTGAAATTAAAGAAGGCGACCAGTATGAACACGCCAAGAAGGATGACTGTGAGAACGAGATGATTGTTCCACATATATCTCAGGTAATCCGGCACGGAAGCCACGTATTTGAAGACTTTATCCATAGAAAACTCCTTTCCAATCCTTTCAGGTCACTATGATAGCACAGAAAATGGGATTTTACCAGTGTATTCGCAAGGATAAACCTTTGCATCTTCAGGACAGCTATGGTATGATTACCGAATACAGGGACATCCCCTGATTTCGGAGGGAGAAAAAGTGGAAGATAATACGAAAAAAGAAGTCGTCTCAAGAAATTTTATCGAGAACATCATCGACAGGGATCTCGCAGAGGGAAAATACGATAAGATCGTGACGCGCTTTCCGCCGGAGCCGAACGGCTACCTGCACATCGGGCACGCGAAATCGATCCTTTTAAACTACGGTCTGGCTCAGGAATACAACGGCCAGTTCAATCTTCGCTTCGACGATACCAATCCCACGAAGGAGAAGACGGAGTTCGTCGAGTCGATCGAAGCGGATGTCCGCTGGCTCGGAGCGGAGTTCGGAGAGCATCTCTATTTTGCGTCCGACTATTTTGACGTGATGTACGAGAAGGCCGTGCTGCTGATCAAAAAGGGCCTTGCATTTGTCTGCGACCTCACGGCGGATGAGATCCGCGAGTACCGCGGCACGCTGACCGAGCCGGGCAAAAACAGCCCTTACCGCGACCGTTCGATCGAGGAGAACCTGAAGCTCTTCACGGAAATGAAGGACGGCGTCTACCCGGACGGCTCCAAGGTGCTCCGCGCGAAGATCGACATGGCTGCGCCGAACATCAATATGCGCGACCCGGTCATTTACCGCATTGCGCGCCTTTCCCATCACAATACCGGGGACAAGTGGTGCATTTATCCGATGTATGATTTTGCGCATCCGATCGAGGACGCGATCGAAGGCGTCACACACTCGATCTGCACGCTGGAGTTCGAGGACCACAGGCCGCTGTACGAGTGGGTCGTTGCCAACACCGAGTGGGAGCATCCGCCCAAGCAGATCGAATTTGCCAAGATGTACCTGACCAACGTCGTCACCGGCAAGCGCTACATCAAGAAGCTGGTTGAGAACGGCATCGTTGACGGCTGGGATGATCCGCGCCTCGTGACGATCGCAGCCCTTCGCCGACGCGGCTTCACGCCGGACTCGATCCGGAAATTCGTCGAGCTGGCCGGCGTCTCCAAGGCGGACTCCTCGATCGACTACGCGATGCTTGAGTTCTGCGTCCGCGACGACCTCAAGATGAAGGCGCCGCGCATGATGGCGGTCCTTGACCCGATCAAGCTCGTGATCGACAACTATCCGGAAGGCCAGACCGAGATGCTGACCGCGGAGAACAACCTGGAGAATCCGGAGCTCGGGACCCGCGAGATCCCGTTCGGCCGGGAGCTCTATATCGAGCGGGACGATTTCATGGAAGAACCGGTGCCGAAGTACAAGAGGCTCTATCCGGGAAATGAAGTCCGCCTTATGCATGCCTACTTCGTAAAAGCGGTCAGCTGCGAGAAGGACGAGAACGGAAATGTGACCGTCGTTCACTGCACCTACGACCCGGAGACGAAGGTGGGATCCGGCTTCAACGGCCGCAAGGTCAAGGGCACGATCCACTGGGTTCCGGCGAAGGAGTCTTTCGACGCGACGGTGCGTCTCTATGAGAACCTCGTCGACGAGGAGAAGGGCGTCTACGATAAGGAGACGGGCGAGCTGAACCTGAATCCGAATTCACTGACCGTCATTGAACATGCAAAGCTCGAGCCGGCGCTTCGGGACGCGAAGGCGTTCGACAGCTTCCAGTTCGTCCGCAGCGGCTTCTATAATGTCGACTGCCATGACTCAAAGCCCGGTGAACCGGTCTTCAACCGCATTGTCACCCTGAAGAGCTCATTCAAGATGCCGAAGGCATGAGGAGACGGGAATGATTAAAGCTTGCATGTTTGATCTTGACGGGACGATCCTCTATACGCTCGAATCGATCGCGAAGGCCGGGAACCGTATGCTGAAGGAGCTCGGCTTCGAGACGCAGCCAATCGAGTCGTTCCGGTCCTACTGCGGCGACGGCGCGAACACGCTTGTCATGAAAGCGCTCGTGGCGGCCGGAGGCTACAACCGGGAGAACTACGACGCGGGGATCATCCTCTACCGGAAATTTCTCGCGGAGGATCCGCTCTACAAGGTAGTTCCCTACGCGGGAATGCGCAAAGCCCTCGGAGAACTTAAGGAGGCGGGCATCCGCCTGGCGGTCAACTCCAACAAGCCGGACGATTCGACGAGGAAGGCGGTTGCGGGTGCGTATCCGGGGGATATTTTCGAGAAAGTCCACGGACAGAGAAGCGGCGTGCCGGTGAAACCGGATCCGACTGGAGCCCTCATGACCCTGGAGGAGATGGGGATCCGGCCGGAAGAATGCCTCTACATCGGCGATATGACGATCGACATCAACACCGGGAGAAATGCCGGGATGAAGACGGTCGGCGTCGCCTGGGGGTACCAGGACGAGGCGCAGCTGATCGCCGAAGGAGCCGATTATATTGTGAGAAAGCCGGAGGAGATTCCGGAGATCATAAAAAAGGAGGGCTGAGCGTGTCTGTCTTTAAGAGAGAGTATCTGGAAGCATTTCTTGAGAACCAGGGGCAGCTGTTTGACAGGCCGGTGGCGGAGACGGTCGAGGAGGCGGATGATTTCCTCGTAGACTGCCTGGCCGAGGTGGTGGACAGCATCGACGAGGTTCGCGAGTGCCTGGACGGGTTCGGCATGGATATGTCTGACCTTGACGATGAGGAGCTCGCGGAGGCCGCGGAGGTGTTTGCGATGCCGGACGGGAAGTTCCTGGTGGTGGAAGGCTGAAAAAATCAGGGACGGTAAAAACCTCAGGGACGGTTCCTTAAGCCGGTTCTTGCAAGCCGGGCTGCATTTGCAGCCCGGCTTGCGAGAACCGGCTCCTGGAACCGTCCCCCTTTTATTATTATCTGTTAGCACTCATCTGAAAAGAGTGCTGATTTTTTCTTGACTTTTGCCGCGCGAGGGTTTATCATGTCTTTTAGCTCAAAGAAGCAAAGGAGTGATTATTATGGCAAAGACAGGAAAATTATCCATCAACAGCGAAAATATGCTGCCGATCATCAAAAAGTGGCTGTACTCAGACCACGATATTTTTGTGCGTGAGCAGATCGCCAACGCGTGCGACGCGATCACGAAGCTGAAGAAGCTCGAGGGCGTCGGCGAATACAAGCCGGAGGTCTCCCCGGAGTACCGCGTGGACGTTACCGTGAACCCGGACGAGCACACGCTCACCTTCACCGACAACGGCATCGGCATGACCGAGGAGGAGGTCGAGAAATACATTACCCAGATCGCATTTTCCGGCGCGACCGAATTCCTTAAGAAATATGAAGGAAAAACGGACCAGGATCAGATCATCGGCCATTTCGGACTCGGTTTCTATTCCGCGTTCATGGTCGCGGACGAAGTTCACATCGACACCCTGTCCTACCTTGAAGGCGCAAAGCCGGTCCACTGGG
>DFFD01000044.1 GCA_002369495.1 Lachnospiraceae bacterium UBA3785
TCCGGAAGACCTTGTCAAAGTAACTTCTGGAGCCGAACTGCAGCTCTTCGCTGATCCGCTGTATGTCCTTCTTTGTTGTGATGAGCATGACCTTCGCGGCGCTGAGCCGCACCGACCGGATGAAATCGTTCAGCTTCACACCTGTCTCCTTCGTGAATTTTCGCGTCAGGTAGTATTCCGCGTAGCCGCAGTGACGCGCGATCTCCTCCGTCGTCAGCGGCTGCGTGTAATTCATGCGCACGTAGTCCATGCATTCCCGCACCGTCTGGGAAAATCCGGAGACCTCCTTCTGCCGCTTCACTTCCTTCTGGAAGGCACTGTACATGCCCGAAACAAGGCCGCTCGTGTCTCCGATGCTCCGGGCTGCCTCGATCCGGCTGACCCAGTCGCTCTCCATGGTCTTCCCGATGTAGAGCGGGACGCCGCTTGAGATGGCTCGGCGCGCGCACACGCCGGTAAAGATGATCAGGTTGTCCTTGACCTGCCGCATCCTGCATAGAACATGCCCTGAAGAATATTAAGCCTGACTTCTACCTCCTGATGTGCCGATTTCATTGCCAAAACTCCTTAAAAACCGCTTGCCTTATTATATCACAATTAAATCGGCAGCACCAGATTTCTCTGATGCTGCCCCGGGATCACAGTCCCGTCATTATTCTCCCTGTTCTGCAGCCGCTGCTTCTTTGCGGCGCTTTTCATTTTCAGCCTTGATCTCAGGCATCCGCTTGTCCAGGTTGTACATGCGGGTGACCAGGAAGACGATGAAGTACATGGCAGCCGGGATCAGCGAGTAGAGAAGGCGGACCATCTGATGGTCTCAGTTTACCATTCTGACAAAAAACATCTATGAAATCTCTCGCCAATCCTTGTAATAATTGGTCAAATTTCGTCATGGAAGGAGAAAAATCTTCCGGCCTTTCCGTACTTAAAAGCCGGTCCCTCTGCCGGGACCGGCCTCTTCGGGCGTTACGCCCTGTATCGTATTTTATTTCTCCGGTTTATCACTTAAGGCACAGCTTTTCGCCGATCTTCTCAAGATCCGCTGTGCTCCCGGTCATCTCCTGTATCGCGTACGCGCGGGCGCGCGGCTTGAGTCCGTCTTCCGGATCGGTAAAGATGCCGAAGTAGACTTCCGTCAGGCCGCCGATCTGGTTCTGTTCGATGCCGCCGCGGCGGAGCATCGCATTTTCATTGAGCAGGCGGAAATTGTGCAGCGTGCGCACATAGGGGAGGCTGCCCGCGATCTCGAGCATTTTCCGGTTGTAGAGCGCATAGCGCTTCTCCCACTCCGGGTTGCCGCAGTCCGTGAAGCCCGATTCGGTCAGGAGCACCTGCTTGTGTCCGTCCCCGTACTTCTTCATGACCTTGTAAGCCGCGTCGTTATAGCTCTTCCAGAGCTGGTCCGGCTCGTCCACATCAAGGAACAGATCCTGGTCCGGTACGTCGCGGTTGGTGAACACGTAGGGGTGCCAGGCCAGAAGATCAAAGTAGTCGTCCGTATTCGTGCTCCGGAAATCACCGCTTTTGATGCGCTTATAGACCTTGTCGAGCGTCCAGGCCACCCCGTACATCACCGGCAGGTAATCCGGCATGTCCCCGCCGAGTCCCGGCGTTGAGAGCGCCGGCGAAAATGACGCGACCTTCGCCTCCGGATTCGCCCTTTTAACGCCGCGCGCGGCAAAATACATCATGTCCACCGCGATATCCATCTTCTCGTCCGCGGAGAACGGCTCGGACATGTCCGAATCGAGAAATCCGTCCGGGTGCAGGAAGGCATTGAGGTTCCACTCGTTGCCGATCTCCCAGATATCCACCTCGGGAAACAGCGACACCATCGTGAACCAGCTCTGCTCGAGCATGGTAAGAGCCTGCATGTAGAGGCTCCCGGGCGCAAGGTCCCGCTTCGGCATCGCATGGCCGCTCCTCTGTCTGCAGCCTTCCGGCAGGAACCACTCGTGGCTCATCGCGGTGACTTCGATATCGAGTTCCTTCGCCCGCCGAAGCAGGGCGCGGTGCATCTCCACCTCAGCCGTGTTGGGGGTCACAGGGTCTGTCAGCAGCTCTGTAAGGTGCATCCAGCTGCGGTAAGCCGTGCAGCCGAGACCCTTCACAAGGTCAAGGTAAGCCGGGGCATCGATTCCCTGGTCCCTCTGCCGCTGGATGAGAGGTTCTCCTACTCCGTAAAAACGTTCGTGCATGTTTCTGCCCTCCGATCGCAGTATTGATTATCCCCATTATAAAAGCAAATGCGGACCTGCTATATCGCAAATCCGCATTTTCTGTCTTTATTCTGTTCTTTCCTGTGAACGGTCCGGATCTGTCACGGCAGATCATACGTAAGATCGCACGTTCCGTCCTCTCTCTTCTTCCACTCGACATGCACCATGCCGCGCGGCGTCACGACGTCTCCCCTGGCCCATTCAAGAGCTCCCGTCACAGGCTTCACCTCGATCTTCTCAAAGCCGGGCGCGGCAGGTCTTACGCCGAGGATGACCGCCGGCAGCTCGTAGCAGAGGAGCGATGCCCAGGCATGGCAGTCGCTTCTCGCGTCGGTATCGTTCTCGACGCAGGTCGTCATGTGGTCCTTCACCATCTCCCGCCAGAGGTCCCACTGCCGGTCGGTCTTCTCATAGAGGCCGACGAGCTCATAAGCGCGGAAGAGATAGATCATGAAGGACACGGAAGACTGGGCGAGGTCTTCATTTCCGACGGTCGCCTCGAGCATGGCCCTTCCTTCCTCCGGGCTCACCACGCCGGTGAGGATGCCGAAGACCTGGCTGTGGACCGAGTACTCTTCGATGCCCGGGCCGTCCTGAAGAAGCCTCGTCTCCTTCCCGTCCGGGGAAATGTATGTCCCGAAGCAGTGCTTTCGTATGGCTGCTTTGAGGATCCCCGCCCGCTCCCTGTACTCGGAGGCGAGCCCGCTGCGGCCGACGTATTCGGCCAGTTCCGCCGCCTTCTGAAGGCCCATGAGGTACAGCAGGCTCTCCATCGTGAGCGAGCCGCTTCCCTCGTTCGTCGCCAGCGGCACGCCGCCGTTCGCGTTCCACTTGGTCGACCAGTCGATGAAGGACCAGTAGCGGGCGCGCATGATCGGTCCGCCGACTTTCCCGACGAGGCCGTCCGCCGTGAGGTTCCGGTCGAAAAATGCCAGGATCTGGTCGATGGCCGGCATATGCAGCTTCACCAGGGCCCGGTCGCCGAAATACATCATGTGGTCATGGACCATCAGGAGGTAATAGATCGAGAAGCCCGGAATCACGTTGGACTTCACGGTCGGCGCGTCGGAATTCGTCATGCCGTCCGGCCGCTGGCTCTGGCGGAAGGCCTCCATGGCCTGTCTCGCCAGCCGGTCATCCGCGCTGGTCATGTAGGTATAGAGGATCTCGGAGCGCCCGTCCATCGCGTACTGCAGCTGCTCGTAGAACGGGCAGTCAAAATAAGTCTCGTGCATGCACCGCTTAAGCGTCCTCACGCTGATATCCCAGATCGGGACAAATGTCGGATCGGAGACCTCAAAAGTGGTCTTAACATCGAGCGGATACCCGGTCTCGCGGTAAGTAAAGCCAAGGAACGTGAGCGGCTCGTCCTTGGTCGTGATCCGGAGCTGGATATAGCGGAAGGTCCTAAACCAGTAGGGCTCGTAGCTCTCCGGCTTTTCCGCCGATCCATAGCCGGCCGCCGTCAGGCGGGACACATGCCCGTAGAGCCTGCCGTTTCTGTAATCCGTTCTGTCACCCTTCGTGGGCAGCGGCTCCGCGCCGAAGCCTCCTGCTTCCGCCTCCGCGGGCGGATAGGCGTAGCACTCGGAGCAGAGGGTCATAACGGAAGCGCCTTTTCCGCCTGCCAGTGAATAAAGGAGATAGCCGCACTCTTCTGCGCCCGCGCTGATCTCGACGATCTGCGTCGTATGGGCAGGAACAACAAGCGGCTCGTCCTTCGTGAGCATCGCGGTCCAGCTGTCTCTCAGTGCATCGCTGTTCTCAAGGAGCGGGATCGTGCCGACTTCCTTCGTGGCGAGCGCGGCTGCTTCTTCCTCCGAATAGCCGCTGCCCATCGCCCTCATTTTCAGGGCTTCATTCGTCTTCGTGCGGATTCCCTCCGGGTCGCGCATGCAGACGGCAGCCTCGAACCGCCTGTCGGCGTGGCGCTGTGCGGGGATCGTGCGCGGGATCAGGTTTCCGGGCGCGTCGCCCGCGGATACATCAAAGATCATGCGAAGCCTGGCGTTCTTCCAGCTGCCATCGTCGAAGCCGGGGCACTTCCACCCCGCAAATGCCGGCGTCGCGGAGACGATCTCCTGGGCGTGGATCGGTGCCGGGTGCGCATCCTCCCCGACGACTCTGATCTCGCGGTTCACCATGCATTTCCAGCCATTCCGGCCCGAGAGTTCTCCTGTCCCGTCGGAAATGAAAAGATTCGGGATCGGCGTGTGCAGCAGCGAATCGTTCGTGTTCGGGCTGGCATTTGAGAGCGTCGCGGCCGGGAAGCGCATCACCTCCGCCGCGATGACATTTTCTCCCTCTTTGAGATACGGAGCAAGGTCCGCCTCGTCGACATACCACTCCTTGAGGCTCAGGGCCTTCTGCGGCCCCTCCTGAACAAACTGCCCGTTGACGTACAGTTTATAGCGGGAATCCGCGGAGATCCGGACCGGCCGTTTTTCCGGGAGTTTTCCCGCTTCCTGCGTGAATGCCTTGCGGAAGTAAACGATGCGCACGTCGGTGTCATCCTCTGCGGTCCAGTCCGGTGTCCAGATCCAGTCGGTCATAAACTGATTGCAGTCCATTTCTCTCTCCTTTCCGTATTGCCTTAGTGATACTTGTCATCCGCCGTTCCGTTCGCGACGTTTCAGGCAGTTTCCGTACATAGCTGATCCTTTTTATATTATAGCAGGAACGTTCCCGAAAAAAAAGCAGATCATTTTTAAAATCAGACACCAAAAAGACAAAAACAGCAATATAAGGATACAAAAATAACAACTGGGATATTAGAATATTCCCAGAAACAAGGATCACCCCGATCCGAAACAAAATCACAATACACCATCCAGGAGGTAACACACTATGGCAAAAGAACTCGGGCTGGACAAAGACGGCCAGCAGAAGCACCTGCATTCGATTGATTATCTCACCGACTCTCT
>DFFD01000248.1:0-18116 GCA_002369495.1 Lachnospiraceae bacterium UBA3785
CTACCTTTTTGAGACCCAGAAGACGAATCTTTCCCACATTTCGACGGTCCGTCCCTACCACACGGAGGAGTTCATGGTCATGGATGCCTCCTCGATCCGCAACCTGGAACTCCTCGAGACGCTCCGCGAGAAGGAGAAGAGAGGCTCTCTCTTCTGGGTCCTCGACAAGACCCGCACCGCGATGGGCGGACGCATGCTGAGATCCTGGATCGAACAGCCGCTGATCGACAAAAAGAAGATCGAAGCGCGCCTTAACGCGGTGGAATCGCTCAATAAAAATGAAATCACCTGTTCCGAACTCCGCGAGTACCTGAACCCGGTCTACGACCTCGAGCGGCTCGTCGCGAGGATCAGCTACAAAAGCGCGAATCCCCGCGACCTGATCGCGATGAAGAATTCCCTCTCGATGCTGCCGCACATCCGGACACTTCTTTCGGAGCTGCCGGATGAGAAGATGGTTTCATTTTACGAAGAGATGGACACGCTGGAGGACATCTGCTCCCTCATCGAGGCGTCCATCATCGACGATCCGCCTCTCGCGATGAAGGAGGGCGGCATCATCCGGGACGGCTACAATGAGGATGTGGACGGCTATAGGGCCGCGCGGACGGAAGGGAAGAGCTGGCTCGCGGAACTGGAGGCGGAAGAGCGCGAGAAGACCGGGATCCACACGCTGAAAGTGAAATTCAACCGCGTGTTCGGCTACTGCATCGAGATTTCGAACTCCTTCAGGGACAAGGTGCCGGACACCTACACGCGCAAGCAGACGCTGGTCGGCGGCGAGCGCTACACGATGCCGCGGCTCAAGGAGCTCGAGGACAAGATCCTCGGCGCGGAGGACAAGCTCAATTCGCTCGAATATGAGCTGTTTGCGGACGTCCGTGATCAAATCGGGGAAAATCTGGTACGAATCCAGAAAACCGCCCGGATGGTTGCGGAGATCGACGTGCTGGCCTCGCTCTCGGAAGTCGCACGAAGAAACCGCTATGTGCGGCCGAACATCAACACCGAAGGGGTCATCGACATCAAGGCGGGCCGTCATCCGGTCGTCGAGCGCATGATCGAAAATGACGCTTTTGTACCGAACGACACCGTCCTCGACATGAAGAAGAAGCGCATCTCGATCATCACGGGACCGAACATGGCCGGCAAATCGACCTACATGCGCCAGAGCGCGCTGATCGTCCTGATGGCCCAGATCGGCAGTTTTGTGCCGGCGAAGAGCGCGAATATCGGCCTGGTGGACCGTATCTTCACGCGTGTCGGGGCTTCCGACGACCTCGCCTCCGGCCAGTCCACCTTCATGGTCGAGATGACCGAGGTCGCCAATATCCTGAGAAATGCAACCCCGAAGAGCCTCCTCATCCTCGACGAGATCGGACGCGGTACATCCACCTTCGACGGGCTCTCGATTGCCTGGGCGGTCATCGAGTACATCGCCGACCGGAAGATCATCGGGGCGAAGACCCTGTTCGCGACCCACTACCACGAGCTCACGGAGCTCGAAGGCAAGATCGACGGCGTGAACAACTACTGCATCGCGGTGCGTGAGAAGGAGGACGGAATCATCTTCCTGCGCAAGATCGTGAAGGGCGGAGCGGACAAGAGCTACGGTGTCCAGGTCGCCCGCCTTGCCGGGGTGCCGGAGGCGGTGCTCACCAGGGCCGGCCAGCTGGTGGAACAGCTCTCGGCTTCCGACATCACCGCCGCGGTCGAGTCGATCGCCGGGGTCGGCGCGAAGCCGAAGAGCAAGTCGACCCACTATGACGAGGTCGACCTGACCCAGATGTCTCTCTTCGACACCGTGAAGGACGAGGACATCCTGAACGAACTCCGCGATATGGATATCACCAACATGACGCCGGTCGACGCCCTGAACGAGCTTTACCGGCTGCAGAACAAGCTGAAAAACCGCTGGAAAAAACAATGAGCATCATACATATTCTTGACCAGAATACAGTCGATAAGATCGCCGCCGGCGAGGTCGTCGAGCGTCCGGCTTCCATCGTGAAGGAACTCACGGAAAATGCCATCGACGCAGGCGCCTCCCGCATCACGATCGAAATAAAGGACGGCGGCATCTCCATGATCCGCATCACCGACGACGGAAAGGGGATTGCCGAGGATGATGTGCGGCTTGCCTTTTTAAGGCACGCCACCTCAAAGCTGAGGACCGTCGACGAGCTGAAGACGATCGGCTCCCTGGGCTTCCGCGGCGAAGCGCTCTCCTCGATCGCGGCCGTGAGCCGCGTCGAGCTGATCACGAAGCAGGAGGATGCCGCTGCGGCGACCCGCTACGTGATCGAGGGGGGCAAGGAAAAGCTGCTGGAGGAGGTCGGCGCTCCGGACGGGACGACGATCGTTGTCCGGGACATTTTCTACAATACGCCGGCCCGCGCCAAGTTCTTAAAGACCGCCCAGACGGAAGCAGCCCACGTCGGCAGCTACGTCGAGCAGCTGGCGCTCTCGAGGCCGGATATCGGGTTTGAGTTCATCCAGAACGGCACGAGCCGCCTTTCGACGACCGGCAGCGGCAATCTAAAGGACACGCTTTACCATATTTACGGCAGGAGCGTGGTCGACGAGCTGCTCCCGGTGGATTATTTTGAAGGGCCTGTCCACATGACCGGCTTTATCGCCAAGCCTTCCGTGAGCCGCGGCAACCGCAATTTCGAGAATTATTTCGTGAACGGACGCTACGTCAGGAGCCGCGTGATCGCCCTGGGCATCGAGTCAGGCTACGGAAACAAGCTGATGCAGCACCAGTATCCGTTCACCTGCCTCACCATCAGGATCGACGGCGACAAGGTGGACGTCAACGTCCACCCGACCAAGATGGACGTCCGTTTCTCGGACGAAAAAGGGGTCCTCACCGCCGTCATGCACGGCGTCTCCCGTGTGCTCCAGTACCAGGAGATGATCGTGAAGACCTCCCTCAATCCGCCGTTGAAGCCGTCCAGGCCGGAAAAAAGGGAGCGCTACGCCAATCCGGAGCCGTTTGAGCGCCGGGAGATCCGCGAGAGGAGCTTTGCCGGACGGCAGGAGGGGGTACCCGCGGGGATCGTGCGGGAGCTTCCTTCGGAAAATGCGCCGGCACAGCCTCCGACAGGCCCCGCAGCCGGTTTCGCACCGGCTGAAAAGCTTCCGGAAAATGCAGCTCCCGCCCCGCGGACAGATGAAGGACGTTTCGCCGGGGAGAGACTGTCCGCGCCTCATCCTGAAGCAGGAGCGCAGGCGGACGCGGCAGCGGCAGGGCAGGCAGATGCGGTCATGGCAGGGCATGCAGATACGGCAGCGGAGGGGCAGGCCGGATTGCCTGTGACAGAACAGACGGCTGCAGATCCTTCACAGCCGGTTCCCTCACAGCCGATTGCTTCACAGCCAGACTCTGAGCAGCCGGTCCCGGAGCAGCAACCTGTCCGCTTTGAGCAGGGAAGCTTCATGCCTGAGTTCCTCGCACCGGAAGCGGCGCCTCTCCGCAGGATCATCGGCTGCGCGTTCAACACCTACTGGATCGTCGAATATGGCGACAGTCTCTACCTGATCGACCAGCATGCCGCCCATGAGAAGGTTCTCTACTGCCGGTTCATGCGGGATTATGAGAACAGTGCGATCGCCTCCCAGCAGGTCTCGCCTCCGGTCATCGTGACCCTGAGTGCGGAGGAACGGGTGCTGATCGCCGAGTACGGGGAAGCCTTCGAACGTTGCGGATTTGAGATTGAGTCCTTCGGCGGAAACGAGTACAAGATCTCCGCCGTTCCCTATTCGCTCAGCACGCTCGGCTCGCGGGAGCTCTTCACGGACCTCCTCGATCACCTGGAGGTGACGCAGGACGCGAAGAAGCTGGAGAGCTACGTGCTGAAGGTCGCGACCGAGGCCTGCAAGGCGGCGGTCAAGGGCGGCGACAGGCTTTCATTTTCTGAGGCGAAGGCTCTCATCGACGAGCTCTTCACCTGCGACGATCCCTATCACTGCCCCCACGGGAGGCCGACGATCATCACGCTCACGGAGCGCGATCTGGAAAAGAGGTTCAGGAGAATTGTCTGATAAGAAACAGAAACTGATCGTGGTAGCGGGTCCGACCGCAGCCGGCAAGAGCGAAGCGGCGGTCGAACTGGCCCGGAGAGTCGGCGGAGAGATCATCTCCGCTGATTCCATGCAGGTCTACCGGTACATGGATATCGGATCGGCGAAGATCACGAAGGAGGAGATGATGGGCGTCCCCCACCATCTGATCGACGTCGCGGATCCGAAGGACGCGTTCGATGTGGTGCGGTACGCCGCCATGGCGAAGGAAGCCATCCGCGGGATCGCTTCCCGCGGGCATCTGCCGATCCTCTGCGGCGGCACCGGCTTCTATATCCAGGCGGTGACCCGGGACATCAACTTCACCGAGACCGGAGCGAGGGAGGCAAGGCGGGCGGAGATGCTTGCATTTGCCGAAAAGGAGGGAAATGAAGCCCTCCACGCGCGCCTCGCCGCCGTCGACCCGGAATCCGCCCGCACCATCCACCCGAACAACGTCAAGCGGGTGATCCGGGCGATCGAGTATTTCGAGGAGACCGGGCAGAGCATCTACGAGCACAACGAGGAAGAGAAGCTGAGGGAGAGCCCTTACGATCTTCATTTCTTTGTGATCACGATGGACCGCGCGGAGCTCTACAGACGGATCGACCGCCGCGTCGATTTCATGATGGAGGAAGGGCTCTACGACGAGGTCCGGTATCTGAAGGCCATGGGGCTGACAAGAACCGATATCTCCATGCAGGGACTCGGCTACAAGGAGATGCTGGACTGCATCGACGGAAATACAGACCTCGAGGAAGCCGTGCGGATCCTGAAGCGCGATACCAGGCATTTCGCCAAGCGGCAGATCACCTGGTTTAAGCGCGAGAAGGACGCGGTCTGGCTTGACCGGGCGGATTTCGCCAATGATTCAATCCGCATCGCAGAATACATGAAAAAAACGATAGAAGGATGAGCAGATGATTGATACAAAGGCAATCTACGCCTCCCTCGGCATCAGCCCGGAGGTGTACAGCTACTGCGAGAAGATCGCAGAGGAACTGAAGGAACGTTTCGGGAAAATTGATGAGACCGCGGAGTACAACCAGCTCAAGGTGATCCGCGCGATGCACGAGTGCAAGGTTTCGGAAGCCTGCCTGTCCGGCACGACGGGTTACGGCTACAACGATATCGGCCGCGATATGCTGGAGGAGGTCTACGCAAAGACATTCAACACGGAGGCGGCGCTGGTCCGGCCGCTCATTTCCTGCGGGACGCACGCGCTGGCCACCGCGCTGTTCGGGAACTTAAGGCCCGGCGACGAGCTCCTGTCGATCGCCGGCAAACCCTACGATACGCTGGAGGAGGTCATCGGCATACGGCCGTCCACAGGGTCTTTAGCGGAATACGGCATCACCTACAGACAGGTCGACCTCCTGCCGGACGGCAATTTCGATCTTGCCGGCATACGGGCGGCCATCGGTCCGAAGACGAAGCTTGTCACGATCCAGCGTTCCAAGGGCTACGAGGTCCGGCGGACGCTCTCCGTGAAACAGATCGGCGAGGCCATCGCCTGCGTAAAATCGGTCCGCCCCGACGTGATCGTGATGGTGGACAACTGCTACGGAGAGTTTGTCGAGACGATCGAGCCGTCCGACGTCGGTGCGGACATGATCGTCGGCTCCCTCATCAAGAACCCGGGCGGCGGCCTGGCGCCGGTCGGCGGCTACATCGCCGGCACGAAAGCCTGCGTTGAGAGGGCGTCCTTCCGCATGACCTGTCCGGGTCTCGGCGCGGAGGTCGGCCCGTCCCTCACCATGAACCAGTCCTTCTATCAGGGCTTCTTCATGGCCCCTGTTGTGACCGCCTCGGCCCTGAAGGGAGCCATATTTGCCGCCAACATCTACGAGCGGCTCGGCTTCCCGGTCCTGCCGGACGGAAGGGAGGAGCGCCACGACATCATCGAGGCGATCACGCTGGGGTCTCCGGAGGCACTCTGCGCGTTCTGCCGCGGCATCCAGAAGGCAGCCCCGGTGGACAGCTTTGTCACGCCGGAACCGTGGGACATGCCGGGCTACGACAGCAAGGTGATCATGGCCGCGGGGGCATTTGTCTCCGGATCCTCGATCGAGCTCTCCGCGGACGGACCGCTCAAGCCGCCTTACAACGTCTATTTTCAGGGAGGTCTCACCTGGCCGTCAGCCAAGCTCGGCATCATGACCTCCCTCGAAGAACTCTGCAGGGAAAATCTTGTTAAACTGCCATGAATAAAGCATATTCGGTCTACGTCATCGGCGGCGGGGCTTCAGGCCTTGCCGCAGCGATCTTCGCCGCAAGGGCCGGCGCATCCGTGACGATCCTCGAAAAAGAAAAGAAGTACGGCAAAAAGCTGCTCCGGACCGGCAACGGCCGCTGCAACCTGGCCAATCTGGGGCCGCTTGATGGCGCCTACCACGGGCGCCATCCGGAGTTTGCCCGCGAGGTGCTGGCGCATTTTGACCGGGAGAGGCTTCTCACCTTTTTCGAGGAGATCGGCGTCCACACAAGAAGCTATGACGGGTGGCTCTACCCGGCCTCCGAGAGCGCCGAATCGGTGCTCGCCTGTCTTTCGATGGCTGCCGAGGCGCTTAACGTGCGCATCCGCACCAACATCTGCGTGAAAGGCATCAGAAAGAGCGGCGGCAGGTTCCTCATTGACGTCGGAACCTACGTCTACACGGCCGACAGGGTGATCCTGGCGACCGGTTCTAATGCATCGCTGGTCAATCCCGGGGAAAATGAACCCCTCCTCATCGCCGCCGCCCTCGGCCACCGGATCATTCCGATCCATCCGGCCCTGGTGCCGCTCACGGTGAAGGACGCCGCCGCCCGCGGCTTTGCCGGCGTACGGGTGCGCGGAACGATCCGCCTGTATGCGGACGGAAAGCTTTTCCACGAGGAGAGCGGGCAGCTGCAGTTTACGGAGAACGGTATCTCCGGCATTCCGGTATTCAACGGGAGCAGCGAGGCGCTGACGGCGCTTGCAGACGGACAGAGGGTCACCGCGGAGGCGGATCTGTTCCCGGATATGCCGGAGGATGTTTTCATTTCCTATCTTAAGGAGCGCTTTGAGAGACTCTCCGACCGAAAGCCGGAAGCCAGGCTCAAGGGCCTGATTCCGGACCGCCTGATCCCGGCTGTGACAGCGGGAGAGGAGAGCGCGGAGGCCTGTGCGCGGCGGATCAGGCATTTTCCGATGGAGATCACCGGATCGCGGGGGCTTGCGAACGCCCAGGTGTCGGGCGGCGGCATCGACACGGACGAGATTGATCCCGCAAGCATGGCTTCGCGCCTGGTTGAGGGTCTTTACATCACCGGCGAATGCCTCGACATCGACGGGGCCTGCGGCGGTTACAATCTGATGTTCGCCTTCGCCGGCGGCGCGCTGGCCGGCATGGCGGCAGGAGAGGCAACATGATACGTATTTCTGAACTGAAGCTCCCCGTGATCCACGCGGAAGACGCACTCACGCGGGAGGCTGCCGCAAAACTGCATATTAAGGAGAGCTCTGTCACTGCTGTTCATATTGCGAGGCGGTCGCTCGACGCGCGGAAAAAACCGGATCTTTTCTACGTCTACACGCTGGATGTGGAGGTGAAAGGCAAACTGCCCGCCAAAGGTAAACATAACAATATTATGTCTACTCCTGACGAACAGTACCGGATCCCGCTGCCGGGAAGCCTTCCGGTTCACAGCCGCCCGGTCGTGATCGGCTCGGGACCCGCCGGGCTGTTTGCGGCCCTGCTCCTTTCGGAAGCCGGGTTCCGCCCGGTCATACTGGAGCGCGGCGAGGATGCGCTGACCCGCACGAAGAAGGCTGAGAAGCTGTTTTGCGAGGGTGTCCTGGATCCGGTCTCGAACGTGCAGTTCGGGGAGGGCGGCGCAGGGACGTTCTCCGACGGGAAGCTGAATACCTCCGTCAAAGACCCTGGGTTCCGGGGAAAATTCGTGAAAGAGACGTTTGTGCGCTTCGGGGCGGACCCGGAGATCCTCTACGACGCAAAGCCCCATGTGGGGACCGACGTTCTCACCGGAATTCTCGTCAGGATGAGGGAATACATGACCGGCCTCGGCGCGGAATACCGCTTCTTATCGCAGGCGACCGGTTTTCAGCTGAAAAACGGGGCTTTAAGCGCGGTCGTCGTCAATGACCGCGAGGTGATCCCGGCCGAGATCGCGGTGCTTGCGCCCGGTCATTCGGCGAGAGACACATTTTTCATGCTCCACGAGCTCGGCGTCGCGATGCAGGCAAAACCGTTTGCCGCGGGCGTCCGCATCGAGCATCCGCAGACCATGATCGATTTCTCCCAGTACGGGCGCGCGAGGGAGAGCCTGCCGCCGGCAGCCTACAAGCTGACGCACACCACGAAGACCGGCCGGGGCGTCTACTCGTTCTGTATGTGCCCGGGCGGCTACGTGGTCAACGCTTCCTCGGAGCCCGGCCGCCTTACCGTGAACGGGATGAGCTATTCGAAGCGGGATTCGGCAAATGCAAACAGCGCCCTCATCGTATCCGTCACCCCGGAGGACTACGCTGCCTTCCCGGGTGCGGAACATGTGCCCGAAGCCCTGGCCGGCATCGCCTTCCAGAGAAAGCTGGAGGAAGCGGCCTTCCGCGCAGCCGGCGGAGATCTTCCGCAGATCCTCTTCGGAGATCTTAAGAACGGCCGGGTGTCGTCCTCTTACGGGGATTTCATTTCCTGCACGAAAGGAAAGAGGGCTTTCGCGGACGTGAACATGATCCTGCCTGATTTCATGAAAGGCAGCCTTCTCGAGGGGATCGACGCCTTCGGGCGGAAGATCAAAGGGTTCGACCGGTACGATGCGATCATCACGGCGGTCGAGGCCAGGTCCTCCTCGCCGGTCCGGATCCTGCGCGACGAACGCCGCGTCGCCTCGATTCCGGGACTGTACCCGGCAGGGGAAGGCGCAGGCTACGCGGGCGGCATCATGTCCGCCGCGATGGACGGCATGCGCTGCGCGGAGGAGATCATCCGGGCGTATGCCCCGAACGCGGAACTATAAACTTTTTCTGAATCGGACATCTTTTGTGTACAGGCCCGACATTTTATGCTAGAATAGAATACTGCATCAATGCAGGATAAGCGCCGCTCCCGAAAGGGAAAATGAAAAACTTATTATTGAAGGAAAATGCAGACACGACCAGGCCCTATGAGAAATGCCTTCTCTACGGGGCCGAATCGCTGACGGACGCGCAGCTTCTGGCGGTGATTATACGCACCGGCACGAAGGAGCTGTCCTGTCTTGAGCTTGCGGAGAAGGTACTCACGCTGAAGACAGGCCGCGAGGAGCTTCTGGGGCTCATGAGCCTTACAATCCCGGAGCTGATGACGATCCGCGGGATCGGCCAGGTCAAGGCGATCCAGCTCAAGTGTGTCGGGGAGCTTTCCAAGAGGCTTTCGACGCGCAGGGCGGCGAACGGGCTTACATTTTCCGATCCGGGCACGATCGCGGACTACTATATGGAACGGCTCCGGCATGAAGAGAAGGAAAACCTCTTTTGCCTGATGCTGGACACCAAGTTCAAGCTGATCGGCGAGGAGCGCATCTCTACCGGGACGGTCAATTTCGCGGTCGTCTCCGTGAGGGACCTGTTTCTCGCGGCGATGCGGCACCGGGCGGTACAGATCATACTGGTCCACAACCATCCGAGCGGCGACCCGCAGCCTTCCGAGGCTGACATCAATATCACGCGCAGGGTACAGTCGGCAGGGGAGATGATGGAGATACGGCTTCTCGATCACATCATCGTCGGCGACCGCTGCTATGTAAGTTTTCACGAGAGCGGCCTGCTGAGTCCAGGGGAGGAAGATGGCTTATCATAATGTCTACGGCATCGATTTGGGGACGAGCGCCGTCAAGATCTACAGTCAGAAAAAGAAGAGGACGATCACTGAGAAGAACATGATCGCGGTGAAGGACGGCCGCCAGGTGCTGGCGGTCGGCAACGACGCCTACGAGATGTTCGAGAAAGCGCCCGCCAGCATTGCGGTCGACCGGCCTGTCCGCCACGGACGGATCGCGGACGTCGCGGAGGTGGAGTTCTACCTTCGCACCATGCTGACCAGGCTGGACCGCAGCACGGGCTTTCGGCCGGTCCTCTTATTTTCTGCGCCGTCAAACATGTCCGAGATCGAGAAAATGGCCTATTACGAGATCAGCCATTCCGGTTACCTCAAAAACCCCGCCGTCTATCTGGCCGAACGCGCCGTCTGCGATGCGGTGGCGCTCGGAATTCCTCTTTCGCGCACAAAAGGCACCATGATCATCAATATCGGCGGCGAGAACACGGAAGTCTCCGTGATCGCCGGCGAACAGGTGATCATCAGCAAGGATATACCGGTCGGCGGGCACGCGCTCAATGAGGCGATCGTCGAGGCCATCCTGAAAAACCACAACCTCCGGATCGGTCTCAAGACCGCGCGGCGCCTGAAAACCGTGCTCGCGAGTCTCGGAGAGACGATCGGCGAGAACCGCGGAATCGTCGGCATCGACACGGTGACCGGGATCCCGCGCGAGGCGCATGTCTCTTCCGACCTCATCAGCTTCGCCGTGGAAGGAAAAATGTGCCAGCTGGCCGACGAGATCCGCAGCTTCGTCGAGCGCATTCCCCCACAGATCCGCAGCTGCGTGACGGAAGAAGGGATCTACCTGACCGGCGGCTCGGCCAGGATCCCCAACATCGACCGCTACCTGCGCCGCAGCATCGGCTGCCAGATCAACCTCTCGTCCTACTACGAGATGTGTACGATCAGAGGCCTCGAAGAAATGATACAGAGCAGCCTTTTCAAAAAATGGGCTTACACGATCAGGAAGAAGAAATGAAAAAACTGTTCCGAAAAATAAAAATCAAGGACAAACACCTGCTTGTCATCATGGTGATCATCTGCGCGGGGCTTATGCTGACGACATTTTCAGGAAGCTCGTTCAGCGGCCCGCTTCACTCTGTGATCGGGACGCTCGTCATGCCGCTCGAGAGAGGCGTCAACAGGACGGGTTCCGTTCTCACGGATCTCGCTTCAGGCTTCCGCGACGTGCAGGCATTAAGCCGTGAAAATGAAAACCTGAAACAGGAGATCGCCGACCTCACAGAAGCCAATACCCGCTATGCCCAGCAGGAAGAGGAACTTAAGCGCCTGGAGGCCCTCTACGAGCTTGACAGCCAGTATCCCGAGTATAACAAGGTGGCGGCCAGCGTGATCGCCAAGGATCCCGGGACCTGGTACTCCGTCTTCGTGATCGACAAGGGCACAGACGACGGGATCGCCGCCGACATGAACGTCATTGCGGGCGGCGGCCTGGTCGGCATCGTGACCGAGACCGGAAAGACCTGGTCGGTCGTGCGCTCGATCATCGACGACCGCTCGAACCTGAGCGCCATGATCGCGTCCACATCGGACACGATGGTCGTCTCCGGGAACCTTCTTACGATGGAAGAGGGCACGATCGATTTCTCCGAGCTCAGCGACCCGGACAACGTCGTTGTGGAGGGGACGACCGTCGTCACCTCCAACATCAGCACCAAATATCTCACCGGCCTTCTGGTCGGCTATGTGAGCCGGGTGGAGGAAACCGGCAACCGGCTCACCAAGAGCGGAACGATCATCCCGGCCGCCGATTTCAGGCGGCTCAGGGAAGTTCTGGTCATCACAAACCTGAAACAGACGAAGGAGAATTCTGAATGATCCGGAATATTGTCCTCGGGATCTATATCATAGCGGCATTTCTTCTGGAGACCACTGTATTTAAAAATGCAGCGGTCTTTCAGACTGCCCCGAATATCCTGCTCGTGATCACCGTCTCGACCGGGTTTATCCGCGGCAGGAAGGCCGGTATGATCACGGGTTTTATCTGCGGATTTCTCTACGACGCGGTCTTCGGGTCCCTCATCGGTTTTCATGCGCTTCTCTTTGTGCTGATGGGGTATGTCTCAGGCATTTTCTACAAGGTCTTCTTCGACAATAACCTGCGGGTCCCGCTGTTTCTCGTCACAGTCATGGACGCTCTCTACAATTTCCTGATTTATTTCATTTTCTTCTTCATGAGAGGCAGGACAGCGTTCTTTTCCTATGTCTTTCGGCGGATACTCCCGGAAGTGGTCTTCACCTTCATCATCACATTCTTATTCTACCGCATTCTGTACACCGGAGACCGTGTCCTCGGGGCTGAGGCGGAAGAGAGGAGGCGGTCGCATTGGCTCGGCAGATAATAAAATTCCTGAAAAAAGTGCGGATCAGCCGGACATTCATCCTTTCGCTGGTCTTTATCCTCATGTCAGGCGTCCTGCTGCACCGTCTCTATGATCTCCAGATCGTGAACGGGGCGGATTACCGCCGGAATTTCTCCATGGAAACGACCAAGACCCGGTCGATCAAAGGCGCCAGAGGCAATATCTACGACAGAAACGGCGTCCTTATCGCCGGCAACAAACTTTCTTACTCGCTGACGCTGGAAGATAACGGAACCTATCCGACCAAGCGCCGCCGCGCGCTCTCGCTCAACGGCGAAGCCTACCGGATCTCGAAGATCCTCGCGCGCCACGGAGACTCGCTCGACAATGATTTTCATATTGTGCTCGACGAGAACGGCAGTTACGCGTTCGACGTCTCCGGAACCGGCCTGCTCCGTTTCAAGGCGGACGTGTACGGCTATCCCTACATTGATCAGCTGAAGGAAAATGAAGCCAACGCCTCCGCCGACGATATGATGCGGTATCTGACCGGCAACGACATGTTTGCCGTTACGACCGGCATCGGCAGAAACACTGTGGACAGGACCTCGGATTACACGGAGGAGGAGCTCGCATCGGTCGGCCTGCCCGCCAGCCTGACCCGGGCGGAAACACTTGACATCGTGTTTGTCCGCTACATGCTGCGGACGACAAGCTACCGCAAATACCTGCCCGTCACGATCGCCACCAATCTCTCCGACGCTTCGGTCGCGGAGCTCATGGAACAGTACACCACGCTGACCGGCATTGATATCGCGGACGACACGATCCGCGTCTACAACTATCCGGAGTGCATCGCCTCCCTGATCGGTTACACCGGCAAGATCTCCTCCGAGGAGCTGACCGAGCTCGTCGCGCAGGATCCCTCCTACGGGACAACCTCCATCGTCGGCAAGAGCGGTCTTGAAAAGATTTTCGAGACATCCCTCAAGGGAACCGACGGCGAGGAGACCGTCTACGTCGATTACCTGGGCAAGGTCCTCGCCGTGGACGAATCGAAAGGGATCGATCCGAAGGCCGGAAACGATCTCTATCTGACCATCGACGTCGAACTGCAGAACGCGGTCTACCATATGCTGGAGCAGCGCATCGCAGGCATCCTCGAGACGGTCGTCATCAACCAGAAGGAATTCGACACCTCAGAGGTCAGCGATACTGCGGATATCCGTATCCCGGTCTACGACGTCTACAGCGCCATCATCAGGAACAATATCCTGAATATCAGCGCGCTTTCCGACCGGAATGCTTCCGAGAGCGAGAAAAGGCTCTATGAAGCGCTGGAAGCGAAGAGAAGCGAAGTTTTTGCGGCCGTCGAGAACGAGCTCACCAGGGATGACCCGACAGTCTACAGCGAGCTCTCAGAGGAAATGCAGGAGTACGAGAGCTACATCGTGAGCGATCTTCTGACGAACACGACGAAGATCCTGAGCAGTGCGGCCATCGACAAGACGGACAGCATGTATCTTGCCTGGACCAGGGACAGGAGCATTTCCATGAAGGAGTACCTGACCTATGCGGCCAGCTGCAACTGGATCGACGTATCACGGTTCGCGGAGGCGGACAGCTATCTCGACTCGGCCGAGATCTACACGCGGCTCTCGGCCTATGTTGCCGATTACCTGAAAGACGATCGTGCCTTCACGAAAATGCTGCTCACGGACCTGCTCATGGAAGACCGGATCACCGGCTACGATATCTACAGCGCCCTCTATTATCAGGACGTCTTCGACCGGGACGACGAGTACTTCGACGATTTTATGACCGGCAAGATCAACAGCTATGACTTAACAAGGATCATGATTCACAATCTGGTCCTGACGCCGGCGATGCTGGCCCTGAACCCGTGCTCGGGCTCGGCTGTTATCACCAACCCGCAGACCGGCGAGATCCTCGCCTGCGTCTCCTATCCGGGCTATGACAACAACAGGCTCGCCAACAAGATGGACACCGCCTACTACAGCCTGCTTGCCCAGGATGAGTCGCGGCCGTTCTACAACAAGGCGACCCAGCAGACGACGGCTCCCGGATCGACCTTCAAGCTGGTCACGACTTCGGCCGGCCTGGAGGAGGGCGTGATCACCACCGAGACCCAGTTCGAATGCACCGGTCTGTTCGACCTCGTCGACACGCCGCTGGCCTGCTGGCAGAAGACCGGCCACGGGTACCTGAACGTCGTCTCCGGCATCATGAATTCCTGCAACGTTTTCTTCTCGAACGTCGCATTCCAGCTCGGCCAGACGGATGCCGGCACGTGGTCCGACTCGCTCAGCCTCTCAAAACTTCAAAAATACGCGGAACTCTACGCACTCGACAAGTCGTCCGGCATCGAAGTCCCGGAAGCCTCGCCTTCCGTCTCCGACCGTTACGCGGTCGCGTCCGCCATCGGACAGGGCACACACGCCTACACGACCACCCAGATGGCCAGGTATGTGACGACGCTGGCGAACAGCGGAACGATCTACGACCTCACGCTGGTGGACCGGCTCGCCGAGCCTGACGGAACCGTGACGATGGAGAACACCGCCCAGGTGGAGGGCACCGTCGAGCTGAGCGCCAATACCTGGAACGCCATCCATGAGGGCATGCGGGCCGTGATCGTCAGCAAGCCCGAATACCAGGATCTTCCTCTGGCGATCTCCGGCAAAACCGGTACCGCCCAGGAATCGAAGTCGAAACCGTCGCATGCGCTTTTCATTTCCTATGCGCCTTCGGACAATCCGACCGTCGCGATGGCGGTGCGTATCGGAAACGGTTACTCGTCAACCAACACGACCCTCGTCGGCCGGGATATCTATCAGTATATGTTCAATCTCGCCGACAAGGACCATCTTCTGGATGGCAAGGCTCACACCGACGCCATCACCAGTGTACAGGCAGACTGATGATCAGACAATACAGATTAAGAAATTACAATTTCAGGCTCCTCCTCTGGGTTCTCGCGCTCTCGGTGCTCGGGATCCTTCTGGTGGGATCCGCTGACAGCTCCCTCATGCTGCGCCAGCTGCTGGGCGTTATGCTGGGCATCACCGCGATGATCGTCGTCTCACTGATGGATTATTCCTGGATCATGTACTTCAAATGGATCTTCTACGCGCTGAACCTCCTGATGCTCTCGCTTGTCTTCCTGACGGGCCATTCCTCCCACGGAGCGACGCGTTGGATCCAGATCGGCAGTTTTGTGTTCCAGCCGGTCGAGGTGACCAAGGTTCTTCTGGTCATCTTTTTCGCGGGCTATTTCATGGATCATGAGAATGACCTGAGCCACCCGAAGACGATCTTCAAATCGCTGATCCTGCTTGCCGCGCCGCTGCTGCTGATCTTCCGGCAGCCGGACCTCAAGAACACGCTGACGATCCTGGTGATCTTTTCCCTGCTCTATTATGCCGCCGGGCTCAGCTACAAGGTCATCGCAATCATTCTGCTGATCCTCTCGCTGGCAGGAGGGTCTCTCGCGATCTATCTCTTTAACGCCGAGACGAAACCGTTTTTCCTCAGGGATTACCAGTGGGAGAGAGTCATGGCGTTCCGGTCCAGCGACAGTTCCTCCAGCGCGGACGACAACCGGCAGCAGCTCAACTCGGTCACGGCGATCGGCAGCGGGCAGCTCACCGGCAAGGGTCTCAACAACCAGGATGCCCAGTCGGCCAACAAGGGCAATTTCATCTCCGAGATTGAAAATGACTTCATTTTCGCTGTGGCAGGTGAGGAACTCGGATTTGTCGGCAGCGCCGGCATTGTCATCCTGCTTCTGCTCGTGGTTCTGGAGTGTATCCGGACCGGCAGCAGGGCGAAGGACATGGCCGGGCGTCTCATCGGCTGCGGGATCGGCGCGATCATCGCGATCCAGAGTTTCATCAATATCGGCGTCGCGACCATGCTCCTGCCGAACACCGGCACACCGCTGCCGTTCATCAGCTACGGCCTGACTTCGCTCGTCAGCCTCTACATCGCCATCGGTTTTGTCCTGAACGTCGGCCTCCAGACACGGATCCGCCTCTCCGAGGTGCGTGCGAGGAGAAAGGAGCACGGGCTATGAGCGAACGGAAGAATCGCGGCAGCATATTCCTCATTGCGGCAGGCGCCGTGTTTGTGTGCGCGGTCATCGGGATCCTGGCTGCCAGAAGCCGGATGCGGGAGAGCCGTACGGTGTCCATGCCGCTGCCGTACGTGAGCGAGGCTTATCTTCAGACCTCAAAAGGCCGGGTGACGGCTTACCAGAACAAGGATCCGTTCTCGAAGGATCTTTGCGTGAGCGAGGACAATACAGGCCTTGAAGGTTTATCCATCACCGAGGGCGAGTCGGGGGCTTTATTTTCCCTGGATGACAGGACCGTCCTGTTCTCCAGAAACATGTACGGGAAGATCTACCCGGCGTCCGTCACCAAGATCATGACGGCGATCCTGGTCCTCCGGCACGGGAATCTCGACGATTCCGTCCAGGTCACGGAGGAAGATCTGATGCTCGAGGAAGGGTCCCAGGTCGTCGGACTTGCCCCGGGCGATACGGTAACGGTCAGGGAGCTCCTGCACGGACTTCTCATCCACTCGGGCAATGACGCTGCCATGGTCCTGGCCAGGCATGTCGGCGGATCGGTCCCGCATTTTGTGGAAATGATGAACGAGACGCTGAAGGAGCTGGGCGCGACGGGGAGCCATTTTTCCAATCCGTCTGGTCTTCACGACAGCAGCCACTACACGACCGTCTACGATATTTACCTGATGCTGAACGAGGCTCTTAAGATGCAGGAGTTTGTCCGCATCATAAAAATGTCCGCCTACGCAATGACCGTGACCCATGCGGACGGGAACCGCGAGGTGATCAACCTCTCCTCGACGGACCGCTATCTGACCGGAACGGCCCAGTCGCCAAGGGACGTCATCATCCTTGGGGGAAAGACCGGCACGACGTCCATGGCCGGCCACTGCCTTGCGCTGGCGAGCCAGAACGCTTTCGGGCAGAAATATATCAGCATTATCGTCGGCGCGAGGAACTCGGACCTGCTTTACGGAGATATGAATAAGCTCCTTGCACAAATCAATGAATAATTCCTTGTGTTTTTTCGGCTTATCATCTATAATGTAAACAGAAGCTCCCGATATCGGGAAGTAATTTTCTTCTCAAACTAACCTACGATACAGAAGGAGGAAATCAAATATGGTTCGTTTAATTGTTGGTAATAAAGGGAAAGGGAAAACGACAGAGATTCTTAACAGGGTTAATACCCAGATCAAGGAAGCGAAGGGCAGCATTGTTTACCTCGACAAGAGCAGCAAGCACATGTATGAACTCAACAACAAGATCCGCCTCATTGATGTTTCCCGTTTCCCGATTACGAACAGCGAACAGTTTGTTGGATTTATCTGCGGAATTATTTCCCAGGATCATGACCTTGAGGCCATGTATCTCGATGGTTTCATTAAATGCTCCAAGGTAAAGCCGGAAGAGATCACAACGACCATCAAGGAACTTGACGCCGTCAGCAATATGTTCAATATCGAATTTATCATCTCGCTGTCGCTCGACAAGGAAGAGCTTGACAGCTCTCTGGAGGACATGATTCTTGTTGCTCTCTGATCCTTCAAAAGAACAGGGAAAATTAAAGAAAGCCAGAAAGAAATCCGATACCCGGCGCGCTGGCGCGTCGGGTATCGGTATACTTGTATTTGGGGCGATTTTATGCTACGCGGTCTTTATGCTCCTCATCGGAGCATCCCGCAGGCATGTCGAGACCTATGAGGTCGTCCCGGGATCGCTCGGCAGCGACCTGACGTTTACCGGCGTCGCGATCCGGGAGGAGACATGCGTCGAACCGGCGGATCA
>DFFD01000248.1:18188-18698 GCA_002369495.1 Lachnospiraceae bacterium UBA3785
GTGCGCGTCGTGCGGGATAACGAGAAGATCGCAAAAGGCAGCATCCTGTTTCTCGACAGACAGAAGGCCGCGGAGATCGCCCGGGAAGACGGACGCCCGGAGGAGACACTCGGAAAGTCGGCGGAGGCATTTCTGTTTTCATTTTCCGAACAGAACTTCAACACGGTCTACAGTTTCCGGCAGGAAATGGCCGCCGGAGGCGCCGTCTACGATGTCTCAGGTCTTTCGGACGACATGATCCGGACCGGCAGCGTTACGACGTCGCCGTGTGACGGCATCGTGACCTCCGTCATCGACGGGTATGAGGGCACGACCGCATCCGACGTCATGCATGACGGGACAGCCCGGGCAAGCGCTTCAGAACATCCTGAAGGGACTGTCAAGATCGTCTCCTCGGAGGAATGGTCCGTGGTGATCCCTGTAACGGACCGGCAGGTCCTGCAGCTCGCGGACCTGAGGAGAGCCCGGGTGACGTTCCTCAGCGATCTTCTGAGCGAGACGGCCGCCATC
>DFFD01000087.1 GCA_002369495.1 Lachnospiraceae bacterium UBA3785
TGCCCTCGGCATCGCTCCAGCCCCGCATCCGGTTCATGTTGTCGCCGAGCATGCGGGTGATGGGGCCGACCGTCAGGGACTCGACCGGATCCGGGATAACATGGACCGTGTACTCCGCGCGCAGAAAGCCCAGCGCAAACGTCGCGTGGATCTCGTCCCCTACCGGCTCGCCGTAGACCTGGTCGGACTCCCAGTTCCAGTCGACGTTCTCCATGTTTTCATTTCTCATGAGCGCACCGGCCACCTCGTGCACCTGTCCGCTGTACTCGCGCCCCTCGAACGTCACCGTGATCTCATTCGGGTGGCAGTCGATGCGCCAGAGGACGCCCGGATCGACCCAATCGCCCGCATCCTGGTCAAAGTATTCCGACCATTCGGCAATATGCGTGTCGTAGACCGTCATGTCCGGGACCGTCATGACCGCGTCCGGCAGCTCGAGGAGCGTCACCGTGAAGTCCGACGAGACGTCGCTGTCGGAATAATCCCCGACATAAAGAGTCGCCGTGTGCTCGCCGACCCCCCAGAGAGCATCCGGCTTCTCGTCGGATTCCCAGTAGAGATGAAGCCCGTACTCATTTTCAAGGCGCCGGTTCACGTCATCCCCGGAACCCTCGATGACGGTCCCGTCCGTCATCGTGACGGTGACCTCCGCATCCCGCGGCCAGCAGTTGATCCGCTCCCAGACCGCATCCTCGTAATCGCCGGTCTCTTCGTTGTAGTAGTATTCCTCCCAGGAGTTCGTATAGCGGTCATTTACGTACCGGGTGATGTCCGAAGCCGCGACGGATGCCGCCCGGACATTCCCGTCCGCCCGGACCGGCATCGCAAAAAGAAATATACCCATCATGAGTGTCACAAGCGCAGTCAGCAGTTTTCTTTCGATTTTCATCTGGTTCGCCTCCTTTTTAACTGGATATTTTAACAAAATCATAGCAAGAAAAATACGATTTTTCAATAAATTTCCACAAATGTCAAGGCTTTTTCTCAATTTTATGCTATAATGTAAATGTTCAGCACCCCCTTAAACCTGCGAAATCACGGATGGAATGCCTGCATTCCAGACTGGTTTCGCAGGTTTAAGGGGGCGGGCAAGGCGCGAAGCGACTCTGGCCGCCTCATGAAACAGCCGCAAAGCGGCTGTGAATGAGGGGTGCTGAACAGCTGCCGACACCCGGCGAAATCACGGATGGAATGCCTGCATTCCAGACTGGTTTCGCTTAAAACAGCCGCAAAAAAAGAGGAGCCCACAGATGGAAAATGAAACAAAATCCCCGGAAACGCGCACATTTTCCCTGAAGGAACGCTTCCGCTACTGGTTTGACAACCGGATGACCGGCGGCTCGCTCGGCTTCATCCGGATCCTGATCATCGCCTCGCTTCTTCTTGCGGTGCTCATGGCCGCCCTCATCATTCTTCTCGGCTTCAGCGAGGAGGGCGAGACCGCCTCCGTCGTCTGGGACAGCATCGCGACCGTGATCAACGCCTGGATGCCCTCCTACGAGGACGGAAGCCCCGGCTACCTCATCCTCATGTCCCTGACCGCGATCGCCGGCGTCCTCTTCACCAGCGTGCTCATCGGTATCATCACGAGCGCGATCGAGGAGAAGATCGACAGCTTAAAGCGCGGCAATTCCCTGGTCGTCGAGCGGGACCACATCGTCGTCCTGGGCTTTACGCCCGGCGAATACACGCTGCTCTCCCAGCTCATCCTGGCCGCCGCCGGCAAACCGGCCTGCGTCGTCCTGGCCGAGGACATGGACCGGCAAGACATGGAAGAAAATCTCAGCGAAAATCTTGACGTCCCCGACAATTTCCGGATCGTCTGCCGGACGGTCGACATCACTGACCCCGCCTCGATCGAAAAATGCTCGGTCGAGACCTGCCGCACCATCATCGTGAGCCCGACCGACGACATGAAGACGATCAAGACGATCCTGGCCGTCTCCGCGCTCCTGGAGGACAGGGGGGTTCCGGAGATCAGCGTGAACGCGATCATTTCGAAAAATGAACACCGCTTCCCGCCCTCCATCGCGGAGACCAACAACATCTCCACACTGCAGACGAGCAGCATCCTCGCCAAAATGATCGCCCACTCCTGCACCCAGACCGGCCTTTCGGAGGCCTTCCGGGAGATTTTCAATTTTGAGGGCTCCGAGTTCTACCTGATCGACGTCCCCGGAACCGGCTCGATGACATTTATGGATCTGGCGATGAGGCTTGACGGGGCGTCGCCGGCGGGCATTTTCCGCGGCGGAGAGATTCAGCTGAATCCGCCCGCGGACCTTAAACTCCGCGAAGACGACCGGATCCTCGTCTTCTCCGAGGAGAGCGGTTCCGCAAAGCTCCTGCCGCCGCCGTCTGAGCTCCCGGCTGCGCCGGCCGCTGTCCTTCCGGATGCCGAGGAGGAGGCCGGCACGGTCATCATCGGCAGCAACGAGACGCTCCCCACGATCCTTGCCGAGCTGCCGGAAAATGTCTCCCGCGTCTACCTCGCCGGCTTCACCGGGGACGAGAAAGCGCAGAGAGCGATCGCGAAGGCGGCCGAAAAGCACGCGATCCGCATCGAATACTGCGAGAGCGACCCGCACTCCGAGGAAGATCTCCTTGAGCTGGCCAACCTGACCCCGCACATCGTCGTGCTCGGCGACCACACGCGGGACCCCGAGGAGACGGATATGGAGACGATCCTGACCCTTCTCAATCTCCGGGACATCCGGAAGCGCTACGGCCTTACGTTCAACATCACGGTCGAAATGCAGCGCGAGCACAACCAGCGGCTCGTCGGCGGCGGGGACCACACGGATTTCCTGGTCGCCTCCAGCATGTCCTCGCTGATCCTCGCGCAGCTGGC
>DFFD01000112.1:0-9548 GCA_002369495.1 Lachnospiraceae bacterium UBA3785
GCATGACGCGGTCTTCCTTCTCGGGGTCCGGTCCGCCCGGGGTAAGGTGCGTCTCCCGGCCGAGTTTCCGGTAATCGTAAGCCGGCGCACCCTGGGAAGGCATCATTTTCTCCCACCAGTCGGTGACCCGGCTGTCCTTGGAGAAAAAGCGGTGCCCGCCGATATCCATGCGGTTGCCCTTGTAGCGCACCGTCCTTGAAATGCCTCCGATCGAGCCGCTCTCCTCCAGCACGAGCACTTCGTACCCGTCCGAGCGGGAAAGGAGCTCCACACCCGCCGTGATTCCGGCCGGGCCGGCTCCGATGATCAGTACTTTCTTCTTAGAGTTTTCCATCTTTTTTCCCTTCTGCCATCTTACGTTTGCGTCTTTGTTTATATCGTCTTCTTCTCTCCCGGGTCAGGTGGATGCTGACAAGCACCGTCACCATTCCTGCCGCCACGAGGACTCCGAGAACGACCAGTATCTTTCTTAAAACGGAAGGTCTTTCCCCGCCCGGTCCCGGTGTGACCGTGACCGTTTCCACGGATTCTCCCGCGGATTCCCCGGACCGGATCTGCGGCTCGGAAGACGCGCTGCCGGAGGCGCCGTTCTGTACGGAATCCTCCTTACTGCCGCTCTCACCCGAAGGCTCTTCTTCCTTTTCCGCGAGGGCGTCGAGGTAGAGCTTTTCATTTTCCTTCGTCATGACCATTTCGCCCGCCCAGGTGCCCCGGTAGGTGTAGGTGTAGGTCACAAGCCCCTGTTCCTCATCTTCGCTGACCGCGATCTCGCAGTCGGAAGCCTCCGCTCCCTTCGGCAGGGAAATGAACCCCCCGGACGTGCGGTACGCCGGCATCCCGACCTCGCGCAGCGTAAAATGCTCATAAGCGTAATCAAAGAGTTTTACGTGATCCTCCGCCGCGGAAGGCGCATCCGGGGCGCGCATGGTCACGACGATCAGCTCCATCCCGTTCTGGTTCACGCCGTTGACCAGCGTCTGGCCGGCCGCGTCCGTGTTGCCGGTCTTGCCGCCGACGATGCCCGGATAGGCGAAGGACGGGTTGGTGAGCAGCGGATCGTGGTTGATCAGGGACCGCTCCGTCTCCGTCATGTTGGTCGGCGGGATCGTGTAGCTGTGCGTGCCTATGATCTTGCGGAACTCGTTATTCTTAAGCGCAGCCCGGAAGATCCTGGCCATATCGTGCGCGGTCGTGTAGTGCTGGTCGTCCGGCATGCCGCAGGCATTGACAAAATGGGTGCCCGTGCAGCCGAGCTCCGCCGCTCTGGCGTTCATCATGTCCGCAAATGCTTCGATCGAACCGCCGCCGATGTATACGCCGACTGCCGTCGCCATATCGTTGGCCGAGGCCAGCATCGTTCCGTAGAGCAGCTCCTCCAGGGTAAATGTCTCCCCGGCTTTCGTGCGCTGGTTGGCGCTTCCGCCGACCGCGTAAGCCGTCGCCTCCTCGGTGACGGTCACCGTATCGGCAAGGTCTGCATTTTCGAGCGCAAGGAGCGCGGTCATCACCTTCGTGATGGAGGCCGGATAGCGCTTTTCATCCATATTCAGTTCATAGAGGATGACGCCGGACTTCGCGTCCATGACGATCGCCGCATCCGACGAGAGGGCGGGCGCCGCTCCCTGCGGCCACTCCGCCGCGGCTTTCGCCGGCACGGCGGATACGGAAACCAGCAGGGTAAAGAGCAGGATTCCCGCGAACACCCTCCTGGGGGTCTTAATTCTCACCGAGTCCCTCCTCAATGATCGCGCACATCCGGTCCAGAGCTTCTCTCTCGTCCTCTCCGTCGCAGACGATCTCGATCTCGTCGCCGCTCTTTACGCAGGCGCCGAGCACGGAGAGGACGCTCTTGGCGTTGGCCGTCGTGTCCTCAAAGGTAAATGTCACGAGGCACTTGAATTTCATCGCCTCCTGGCAGAAGCTCGCTGCCGGCTTCAGGTGCAGTCCTGAATAATTTCTCACAACAACTTTTCGGCTAACCATACTGAGTTCTCCTTCTTTATACTCCGTCAGGGAGCACTGCTGTCTTCTTTTTCCGTTCTCGAGAGCGTGATCGCAACTTCCGGCTGCTCGACCAGAGTGAGACCTTCTCCGAGCTGGATCTCGACCGGCACTGTGTGCTGGCCTGCGGTAAGTCCGGACGCGCTGATCGAAGCCCTGATCGTGTTTGCGGTCGCTCCGGCAAGTGCCTCGTCGGATCCGGTCACTTTGACCTCGACCCTGGACTCTCCGAACACACAGTTCATGCCTGCCGGAAGCCCTCTTACAGTGATCTGCTTGGAATCGATCGGCACAGACTTGCTGTTGAACGGCAGGATCTGGACCGTCACGACGACGTTGTTGGAGCTGTCCTGCGCCAGCGTGATGCCGGACGGCAGATAGTTCCTGATATCCACATTCACGTCGAAATCCGAGGACATGCCGGTAACATCCACTGCACCCTCGTCGGGCGTGATCGTGATCTTGCTGCCCGCCTCCGCCAGCGAAGCCAGGGCGTTGTCGTCGCCGACGACCGCGATCGTCGAAGGCGTCGTCGTAATGTTGCCGACCTGGTAGCCCTCCACAGGCGTTCCGGCTGTCTCGACCTCCACGGTGACGCCCGTGACGACTTTATAGAGGTCCACACTGACCAGCGTGTCGTCGCTGCTCACGCTGAGCGTGAGGTAGGACATCTGCGAGTCGGAAAGGGCTTCGCCGTTCCTGTCGAAAATGTAAAACTCCGGCGTCAGCGTCGAATCCGACCTGCGGCGCGTCACGTCGACGCGGGCCACAACGCGGTCGATCTTCTCCACCAGGCTCTCCGGGCCTCTCACCGTCAGCTTCTCCGGGCTCACCGAGAGATTGCCGACTTCATACCCGTTTGCCGGGGTCGTTCCGCCGACCGAAGGCGTGATGACAAAGTCCTTGTTGACCATGTCCTCCACTTCGATGCTGATGTTGCCGGGGATGGCGGATACATTTTCCGTGTTGATCCCCGGAGCCGTCACGGTGACCGGCACCATGACCGGCGTCGCGTCGAGATTGACGATCTGCGTCATGTCCGCCACGACAGTGACCGACGACGCGGTCAGCCTCTCGACGGCAGAGCGGCTGCCTCTGACGGTCACGCTGACCGTATCGTAGCCTTCGGAGATGCTGTAGGAAAATCCCATGCTCTCCAGATAAGAGACGTTCCTGACCGTGACCGGCACGCCGCGGATCGTCGCCGAGGTGACCGGGTCGCTCATATTCATGATGATAAGCCACAAGGCAAATGCCAGGCCGGCCGAGATCAGAAGATTCCACCATTTGTTAAGGGCCTTAATGATCATTTCTCATCCCTCCCTTTCCAAATGCGGAACTTGCGGTCTGCACGGTCTTTCAGCGAGTTGTTCTGCACGTAATGCAGCTGTTCGCGCAGCGTCCCGGGCGTCATCGTCGTGAGCTTGCCCATATAGGCAGCCGAGATGCGCCCAGTCTCCTCCGAGACGATGATCGTGTAGGAGTCGCTGACCTCGCTGATGCCGATGCCGGCGCGGTGGCGGGTGCCGTAGGTCTTGCTGATCGCCGCATTTTCAGAGAGCGGCAGGTAACATGTCGCCGCAACGATCCGGTCGCCGCGCATGATCACCGCGCCGTCGTGAAGCGGCGTGTTGTGTTCGAAAATATTCACGAGCAGCTGCCTCGAGACAAGCGATTCCAGCCTGATGCCGGTCTCCACGTACTCATTGAGGAGAATATTCTGCTCGATGACGATGAGCGCGCCGGTCTTCTCCTCGCTCATGTCGGAGACCGCGCTGACGATCTCGTTGATCACATTGTCGGAGAAACGCTCGTTCCGCTCGCCGCTCATGTCAAAGCGCAGGATGCCCGTCACGATCCGGTTGTTGCCGATCGACTCCAGCGCCTTTCGAAGCTCCGGGCTGAAGATGATGACGAGCGAGAGAAGGCCGACCGAGGCCAGCTGCTGCAGCACCCAGAGAATCGCGTTGAAGCGGGCGATATAACAGACGAACACGAACACGATCACGACGAGAATGCCTCTGAGCAGCATGTAGGCCCGGGTCTGCTGGACCCAGTTGATGAAGAAAAAGATCAGGACTGTCAGAATGGCGATCTCAAAGAGATCCCCGATCCCGATCCTCGGGATATAGATACCCGAAAGCACGCTTCGGATCCCTTCAATAATAATATTCACTGCCCTTCCTCACCGCCTTCCCCATCAGGTCCGGCCCCGGCTGCAGGGTCTTCCTCTTCTTTGGCGGCACGGGCCAGAGGGTCAAACTTCGGAATTGCCTTCACATAGTAATAATACTTATCGTCCTCGAACACAAGTCTTTCCGAACTCTTGTAATCGAGCCTGAAGAAGAAGTAATTGACCGCCAGCATGATGACCGCGGATAATACCGAGCCGAACACGGTGCCGAACACGTTGAGAGAGCCGCCCACGGCGGTATTTGCGAAAAATAAGACCGCCGCATAGACCGCTGCTCCGCAGACGATCGCTGCCTCGAACACGTAATCCGCGTCCAGGTTCCGGATGGCGTACACGATAATGAGCGTAAGGCACGCGGCCATCGCGTCGGCTGCCATGTTTGTATTTCCGATAAACCGGCCGGCGATCGTCGCAAGGCGCTCCACATACCCGCTCATGGACTCCACGGGCGGGAGGTCCGCGCATTTTACCAGGACGCCGAGCAGATGGTAGACGACGACGCCGGAGCCGACCGCCAGGATGGAAGCCGGTCTTCTCCTGAGGCCCCAGGCGATCGGGACGAGCGCGGGGATACCGAAAAACATCGCCATCGGCATGAAGATCAGCGCATGGGCGTCATCCGGCACATAGATCAGGAAGAGAAGCACCAGGATCAGGAGTACGACGCCCGTGAGCGCCGCAGCATCGAGCCCGATGGACAGCGAGTGCCCGATGATAAAGAGCGACGATACGATCGTGGTCGTCCTGACCGGCATGAGCGAGAGGATCAGCGAGACGAACACGACCACAAAAATATTGGCGAGAACGCCCCTGCCGCCGAAGACCTGTCCGATCCAGTACAGGCACACAAATGCAAGGATAAACTTTCCCAGAATATCCACATAGACCGTATATTCCGCGTAAAACGCCCTCAGGCGCTCCCTGAACGCATTGAGTGTCTCCATCCTTATGTCTCCTTCTTTTCAGGATCCGTCCGAAGTTTCCTGAGCCTTGCCGTGTAGCCGCCGATATTGTGCCGCGCGCGCCTGTAGCGGACCGCCGCGGCGATATAGGCTGCGATCAGGTAGACCGCGAGCAGCACGACATAGCCGATGAGAAGCAGCGAGCCGACGTAGAGAAGATCCATCTTATCGATATTGGCGAGAAGATACTCCATATTTCCAAGCACAATAAGACCGAGTACCATCCCGTACCCGATCGTCGTGAAAATGAAAGTCCTTATAAGCGCGAGCGCCGTGTAATCCGCCCGGCTGAACTGTCTGAGCCGAAGATCCTCTTTTCCGATCCCTTTTTCGTAGATCGCAAGGCGGGTCATCGTGATGATTCTCATCTCATCAGGCATCGTATTCCCCTTCCGGCAGTCATACTTCCTAATAGTTTACCATATATCCGCCGCCAATGCAAACTGTGAGAAAGTATATTTCGGGAATCCCGTGTCTTTTAAGGACCGCCGCGGCTGCGTCCATGGTGGCGCCGGTGGTATAGATATCGTCCACGAGGAGGACGCGGCGGTAAACCGGCAGGTTTTCATTTGCAAAAACAGCCTTCTCTATGTTTTTAGCGCGCTCCGCGGCCGAAAGCTCCTTCATGGCGCCCGTGCTCGCCCGCCGGATGAGCCCGTCCGGGTGCAGCGGGACGCCCAGGTACTTCGCCACAGGCTCCGCGATTGCCTCCGCCTGGTTGTAGGTGCGCTTCCTGAGGCGCTCCCTGTGCAGCGGGATCGGGATCACCGCCTCCGGCCTGAAAGCCGCAAGGTACTCGCGGGCTTCCTCCGCCGCGAGCATGCCCAGGGTCTCCCCGTACTCCCGCCGGCCCTTGTACTTCATCATGACGATGCTCTCGCGCATCAGGTCATTGTAGATATAGACGCCGATCCCGCGCGTAAAGACATGCTTCGTCTTCGCGCAGTCATCGCACAGGACTTCGGATTCGTGCACGGGCTTCCCGCATTTTGCGCAGCGCTTCCCGGGGACCAGCGGCAGCTTCCGCCGGCACTCCGGACAGATCCTGAGGGAAGCAGGCGCGGGCCCGTGGCAGACCGGGCAGCGCCTTGGGTAGAGGATATCCAGCACGAATTCACCCGCATTATGTAAACCCATCAGACTCCTCCGTAAGGTCGGCAAGCTCCAGGATCCGGTCCTTGAGGGATGTGTAGCGGTGCATCTCGCTCTCATTCGCGATCATCCCCCTGAAAGCCTCCTCGCTGCCGATCAGCATGACGCAGCGCTTCGCGCGGGTCACGGCCGTGTAAAAAAGATTTCTCGTGAGGAGCATTTTCGGGCCGGTAAGCAGCGGCATGATCACCGCGGGATACTCGCTGCCCTGGGATTTGTGGATCGTCACCGCGTAGGCGAGCTCCAGCTCCGCAAGGCTCCCGAACGGATAATCGACGAATCTCCCGTCGTCGAACTCGATCGTCATGAAGGCGCCGAGCTCGTTGATCTCCCGGATGACGCCCATATCCCCGTTGAAAATGCCCGCGCCTTCCCGCACCGGCACCCCGTATCTGCCCCGGATCTCCCAGGGCATCTGGTAATTGTTCTTGATCTGCATGACCTTGTCGCCGACCCGGAACCTGCCTTCGCCGAACAGCTTCTCCGCCTTGCTGTCCGCGGGCGGGTTCAGGTACTCCTGCAGGATCCGGTTCAGCCGGATGACCCCCAGAGGCCCCTTCTTCATCGGCGAGAGCACCTGGATGTCGAGCGGGGACGCCTCCACGTATCTGGGCAGGCGGTCCCGGACGAGCTCGATGCAGTTGGAAATGATCATGTTCGCGTCGTTTCTGGACAGGAACAGGAAATCGCGGCTCTTGTTGGTGAACGTGATCGGCTCGCCCCGGTTGATCTTGTGGGCGTTCATGACGATGTCGGACTCCGCAGCCTGCCGGAAAATGCGCTCCAGCCGCACGCTCGGAAATACGCCGGCATCCAGCATGTCCCGAAGGACCGCGCCCGGTCCGACCGAGGGTAGCTGGTCCACGTCGCCCACCAGGATGAGGCGCGTCCCGACCGGAACCGCATCCAGCAGCGCGTGCATCAGGAAAATGTCCACCATCGACATCTCGTCGATAATGATCACATCCGCCTCCAGCGGATTCGCCGAGTTGCGGTTGAAGCGGGGCCGCTCCCGGTTTTCCTCCATATTTGAGGAGATCTCAAGCAGCCGGTGGATCGTCGAGGCCTCGAAGCCGGTCGTCTCGGTCATCCGCTTTGCGGCGCGCCCGGTGGGGGCTGCGAGGGAGATCGAGAGATTTTCCGACTCGAAGAAATGCAGCATCGCGTTGATCGTCGTCGTCTTGCCGGTGCCCGGGCCGCCGGTCATGATGAACAGGCCGTTTTTGACCGCGCAGACCACCGCGTGCAGCTGCTCCTCCGAGAGCTCGATCTCGCTTGCCTCGGAGATGTGCTTAAGGCGGATCAGGATATCCTCCTCATCCTCACTGAAGCGGACGTTCAGGTCGACAAGCCGCCGGGCGGCTGCCAGCTCTGTATAATAGTAGGTCGCCGCGTAGACGAGCCGTTCGCCGCCGCTCTCCTTTAAAATGAGCTTCCGCTCGACCGCCAGGTTCATAATCTCATGCCCGATTGCCTCCGGCAGGACTCCGAGGAGTTCCGAGGCGCGGGCGGTCAGTTCATTTTCAGGGAGATAAATGCTGCCCTCGCCGGCCGCCAGCCCCAGCACATAGAGGATCCCGCAGCGGATCCGGTAGTCCGAGTCGGGCTCGAACCCGATGCGCGAGGCGATCGCGTCCGCGGTCTTGAAGCCGACGCCGTCGATCTCCTCCGCGAGCCGGTAGGGGTTTTCCCGGAGGATCTTGTACATTTCCTCGCCGTATTCCTGGTAAATGCGGACCCCCAGCGCCAGTGAGATCCCGTACTGCTGCAGGAAGATCATCGCCTTGCGCTGTGAGCGCTGCTCGTCTGCCTGCCGGGCGATCTCGACCGCCTTGCGGCTGCTGATACCCTTCACTTCCGCGAGCCGCTCGGGCTCCTCCTCCAGGATCCGCAGCGTGTCCGACCCGAACCGCTTCACGATCCGTTCGGCCAGCGCCATGCCTATCCCCTTGATCGCCCCGGATCCCAGGTAGCGCATGACGGCCTCGTCGGTGTCCGGCTCGCAGAATGTATAGCTCTCCACCTTGAACTGCTCCCCGTAGGAGACATGGGTGGACGCGCGGCCGGTCAGCTCGACGCTCTCTCCGGCGTTCAGAGACTGAAAAAAGCCGACACAGGTCAGCTCTTTTCCCTCGTAAGCCAGAACAAAGACGGTGTAGCCGTTCTCATCGTTCCGGAAAATGATATGGTCGACAATCCCTTTTCTGATCTCCGTCTCCGGCATTCCTTCTCCTTAAGTCTTACCACTCCGCCATGCGGAGCTGTTCCATCTTC
This sequence comes from Lachnospiraceae bacterium UBA3785, assembly GCA_002369495.1. Classification (GTDB taxonomy): domain Bacteria; phylum Bacillota; class Clostridia; order Lachnospirales; family Lachnospiraceae; genus Chordicoccus. The sequence goes on from DFFD01000112.1 coordinate 8,584, forward strand.
TCGTTGTACAGGCCTGTGCCGATCGCAACCGCATCCAGCGGGTGCTCCGCGGTCATCGTGTTGATGCCCGTCCGCTCCTCGATCAGCTCCTCGAAGCCGTCTATGAGCGAGCCGCCGCCGGTCAGCACGATCCCGCGCTCCACGATATCCGCCGCAAGTTCGGGCGGCGTCTTCTCCAGCACCGCGTGGACGCTCTCCACGATCTCCGCCGCAATGTCGCCCGAAGCCTGCCGCACCTCGTCCGAACTGATCCGGACCGTCTTCGGCAGCCCGGTCACGACGTCCCGGCCGGTCACCGGCGTTGTGCGGATGCCCGAGCGCTCGCAGACCGTCCCGACTTCCTTCTTCACGGTCTCTGCCAGGCTCTCGCCGATGTAGAGGCCGTGCGTGCGGCGCACGTAGCGCGCGATCGCGATGGAAATATTGTCCGAGCCGACCCTGATCGCCTGCTCCACGACCGGTGCCCCGATCGAGATCACCGCCGTCTTGGTCGTCGCGCCGCCGATATCCACGATCATATTTCCGACCGGCCTTAAGATATCGATCCCCGAGCCGATCGCCGCCGCGACGGATTCCACCGCCATCGTGACGTCGCGGGCTCCGGCCTGGTAGGCCGCCTCAAAGCATGCCCGCCTCTCCACGGCGGTGACGCCGCCCGGCAGCGAGAGCGCCAGCCTGGGCTTGATAAACGCTCTCCGCCCGATCGCCTTCATCAGGAAATAGCGCAGCAGCCGCTCCGTCACCGAATAGTCCGAGATCGCCCCGTTCTTGAGCGGACGGATCCCGACGATGTTGCCGGAGGTCCGTTCCACCATCCGGGCCGCCTCCTCGCCGTAGGCCAGGATCTTGTCGGCATCCTTGTCGTAAGCCACCATCGAGGGCTCCGAGATCACGACGCCTTTATTTTTCATATACACCACGATATTGGACGACCCGAGGTCGATCCCGATGTCCGTCTTAGGCAT
>DFFD01000112.1:9723-10886 GCA_002369495.1 Lachnospiraceae bacterium UBA3785
GCGACCACCGTGCCGCCGCGGTCGCCGCCCTCCGGTCCGAGGTCGATGATATAGTCCGCGGTCTTGATGACGTCCAGGTTGTGCTCGATCACGACGACCGTGTTGCCCTCCTCCGTGAACCGGTGCAGGATCTCGACCAGTTTGTGCACATCCGCAAAATGAAGACCCGTCGTCGGCTCGTCCAGAATATAGATCGTCCTGCCCGTGGCCCTCCGGGAGAGTTCCGCCGCGAGCTTGATTCTCTGGGCTTCGCCGCCCGAGAGCTCCGTCGACGGCTGCCCCAGCCGGATGTAGCCGAGACCCACGTCGTAGAGGGTCTGGATCTTGTTCCGGATGCGCGGCATGTTCTCGAAATAGGTGAGCGCCTCCTCCACCGTCATGTTGAGGACGTCGTAGATGTTCTTCCCGCGGTATTTGACCTCCAGGGTCTCCCGGTTGTAGCGCTTTCCGCGGCAGACTTCGCAGGGGACGTAGACGTCCGGCAGGAAATGCATCTCGATCTTCCGGATGCCGTCGCCCTGGCAGGCCTCGCAGCGGCCGCCCTTCACGTTAAATGAGAACCGCCCCTTCTTGTAGCCCCTCACCTTCGCGTCAGTCGTCCCCGCGAAGAGATCGCGGATGAGGTCGAAGACGCCGGTGTAGGTCGCCGGGTTCGAGCGCGGCGTGCGCCCGATCGGGGACTGGTCGATATCGATGACCTTGTCCAGCTGGTCGATGCCCAGGATCTCGCGGTGTTTTCCCGGATTCTCATGGGCGCGGTTCAGGTCCCGCGCGAGCCGCTTGTAGATGATCTCATTGACGAGGGAGCTCTTGCCCGATCCCGACACGCCGGTCACGCAGGTAAAGACGCCGAGCGGAATGTCGACGCTTATATCCTTAAGGTTGTGGACCGCCGCGCCGCGCACGGAGAGCCAGCCGGTCGGCGTCCTGCGGACAGCCGGTACCGGCACAAAGGCCTTGCCGGAGAGATATTTTCCGGTGACGGATTCCGGGCACGCGATGATATCGTCGACCGTGCCGATCGCGACCAGCCGGCCGCCGTGCTCGCCCGCACCCGGGCCGATGTCCACGATGCAGTCCGCCGCGCGCATCGTGTCCTCGTCGTGCTCGACCACGATCAGCGTGTTGCCGAGGTCGCGCAGGGCCTTCAGGGTCGCGAGCAG
>DFFD01000112.1:11040-12398 GCA_002369495.1 Lachnospiraceae bacterium UBA3785
CGGATGCGCTGCGCCTCGCCGCCCGAGAGCGTACCGGTCGCGCGCGCGAGCGTCAGGTAGTCCAGCCCGACGTCCCTGAGGAAGGTCACGCGGGCGTTGATCTCCTTTAAGATCTGGTGTCCGATCGCCTCCTGCGTCTCCGTGAGCTTCAGATTTCGGAAGAATTCGAGCAGTTTCGTCACCGAAAGCTCCGTCACCTGGGTGATATTCTTATCACCCACCGTGACCGCAAGCGCCGACGGCTTCAGTCTCTGCCCGCCGCAGGCCGTGCAGGGCGAGATCTGCATGAATTTCTCGTACTCCGCCTTGGACCAGTCCGAGGCGGTCTCGCGGTAGCGGCGGTTTACATTTTCAATAAGGCCCTCGAAAGCGACGTCGTAGACGCCGACGCCGCGCTGGCCGCGGTAATGGACCTTGACCTCATGGCCCTCCGTCCCGTAGGTCAGGACCTTCACGACCTCCTTCGGATACTTGTTCCACGGGGTGTCGAGGTCAAAATGGTACTCCTCGCAGAGGGCTTTCAGGGTCGCATGGGCAAATGAGCCCTCGTCCATCGCGCTCTGCCACCCCGGCACGACGATCGCGCCCTGGTTGATCGAGAGCGATTTGTCCGGGATCATGAGATCGAGGTCAAACTCCATCTTGTAGCCGAGGCCGGCGCAGACCGGGCAGGCCCCGAACGGGTTGTTGAAGGAAAAGCTCCGCGGCTCGATCTCCTCGATGCTGATGCCGCAGTCCGGGCACGCGAAGGAGGACGACAGCGTCATCACGTTCCCGTCCATCGTGTCCACCATGACGAGGCCCTCGGTGAGGCCCAGAACTGTCTCGATTGAATCCACAAGCCGCTTTTCAATTCCGGGCTTCACGACGAGGCGGTCGACCACGATCTCGATGTTGTGCTTCTGGTTCTTGTCGAGCACGATGTCCTCGGAGAGCTCGTACATGTTTCCGTCGGCGATCACGCGGACGTAGCCGCTCTTCTTCGCCTGCTCGAAGATCTTCTCATGCCGGCCCTTGCGGCCTCTCACGACCGGGGCCAGCAGCTGGATCCTCGTCCGCTCCGGCAGCGCCATGATCCGGTCCACCATCTGGTCCACGCTCTGGCGCTCGATCACCCGCCCGCAGTTCGGGCAGTGCGGGATGCCGACCCGCGCGTAGAGAAGACGCATGTAATCGTAGATCTCGGTCACGGTCCCGACCGTCGAGCGCGGGTTCCGGTTTGTCGATTTCTGGTCGATTGAGATCGCCGGCGGCAGGCCCTCGATGGACTCCACATCCGGCTTCTCCATCTGACCCAGGAACTGACGCGCATAGGAGGACAGCGACTCCATGTAGCGCCGCTGCCCTTCCGCATAGAT
>DFFD01000112.1:12472-15543 GCA_002369495.1 Lachnospiraceae bacterium UBA3785
GTATCAAATGCCAGCGAGCTCTTCCCCGATCCGGAAAGGCCCGTAAACACCACCAGCTCGTTCCGCGGAATGTCGACGGACAGCCCGTGAAGGTTGTTCACATTCGCACCGCGGATGCTGATAAATTTCATTTTTCCGGCCATGTATGCTCCTAATCCATAAGATACTCCGCCATCACGGTGTTGGCGAGGTCAAGACCGCGCTCCGTGAGGAAGACACGGTCTTCCCCGCGCATAAGCAGTCCCTCCGCGAGCTGCCTTGCGAGGACCTCCCCATAGACAGCCTCCATCGAGGTGCCGAAGTACTGTTCAAATTCTGAAAATGAAACCCCGTCCGTCTTCCGAAGGCCGAGGAACATAAACTCTTCCATCTCCGCCCGGGTATCAAGCCGCTCCTCCTCCGGCCCGGTAAAAGAGCCCGTGAGGTACCCGGCAAGATCCCGCGTATTGCTCCGGCGCACATGCCCAAAGAGCGAGGCGGCTCCGAGGCCGAAGCCCAGGTACTCCCGCCTCTCCCAGTAGCGCAGGTTGTGGCGCGAGGCAAATCCGTCTCTCGCATAATTCGAGATCTCATAGCGCTGATAGCCTGCCTCCGCGAGGATCTCCTTCGTCCGGTGGTACATCCTGCGCTCGGTTTCCTCGTCGGGGAGAGCGCATTTTCCGGAAAATGCACCCCGCGCGTAAGCCTCAAAGAACGGAGTCCCCTCCTCGATGATGAGGCTGTAGGCGGAAATGTGCTCAGGACCGAGTTCCGTGACCCGGCGAAGGTCCTCCTCCCACATCTTCTCCGTCTGTCCGGGCACGCCGGACATGAGGTCGACCGAGATGTTTTTTATGCCGGCTTCCCGAACCGCGCGGAAGGACGCCAGAAAATCCTCATAGGAATGGATCCGCCCGAGGATCCTGAGCTCCTCCTCGTGGGTCCCCTGGAGGCCGATGCTCACCCGGTTTATGTGCTCCTTAATAAAGGAGAGAACTCCCTCCGTGAGCGTTCCCGGGTTCACTTCCATTGTGATCTCGGCGTCCGGCTCGACCGGAAAATGTCCCCGCACCGCCTCCATCACGAAGATAAGCGCGTCCGCCGGCATCACAGAGGGGGTTCCTCCGCCCAGGAAGATCGTGTCGACCGTCCTTCCCGGACAGGTTTCGGCGATCATCCGCCCGGCTTCAGCGATCTCCTTTTTAAGCGCGGCGGCATAGCGGTACTTCGCCGCCTCATCCGCCGGGGCTGAGAGGAAGTCGCAGTAGGCGCATTTTCTCACGCAGAACGGAAAATGCAGATACAGCCCCAGAGAGTCCTTCATTTTACTCCTCTCCGAGCTTCAGGACATTCAGGAACGCGTCCTTCGGGACCTCAACGTTCCCGATCTGGCGCATCTTCTTCTTGCCTTCCTTCTGTTTCTCGAGCAGCTTCCTCTTTCGGGAAATGTCGCCGCCGTAGCACTTCGCCAGAACGTCCTTCCGCAGCTGGCGGACCGTCTCGCGGGCGATGATCTTCGAGCCGATCGCGGCCTGGATCGGGATATCGAAGAGCTGTCTCGGGATCTCCTTCTTCAGCTTCTCACACATCTTCGAGCCGCGGTCGTAGGCGCTCGGGGCGTAGACGATGAAGGAGAGCGCGTCCACCGCCTCGTGGTTCACGAGGATGTCCAGCTTCACGAGCTCGCTCCGCTCGTATCCGATCGGCTCATAGTCGAAGGAGGCGTAGCCGCGCGAGCGGCTCTTTAAGGCGTCAAAGAAATCGTAGATGATTTCATTTAACGGCAGCTTGTAGGTCAGGACCGCCCGGTTCGCCTCGATATAGTTCGTTCCCTCGTAGACGCCGCGCCGCTCCTGGCAGAGCGTCATGATCGAGCCGATGTACTCGGTCGTCACCATCACCTCGGCCCGCACCATCGGCTCCTCCATGTACTCGATCTCGGAGGGCTCAGGCAGGTTCGAGGGGTTGGTCAGGTCGATCACGGTTCCGTCGGTCTTGTGGATCTTGTAGATGACGGACGGCGCCGTCGTGACGAGATCGAGGTCGTACTCGCGCTCCAGCCTCTGGGTGATCACGTCGAGGTGCAGGAGTCCTAAAAATCCGCAGCGGAAGCCGAAGCCGAGCGCGGTGGAATTTTCAGGCTCGTACTGGAGGGAGGCGTCGTTGAGCTGCAGCTTCTCGAGCGCGTCCCGAAGATCCGGATAGCGGGCGGAATCCGCCGGATAGACGCCGCAGTAGACCATCGGCTGCGGCTCCTTGTAGCCCGGGAGGGCCTCCGCGCAGGGTCTCTCCGCGTCCGTGATCGTGTCGCCGACCCGGCTCGTGCGGATCTCCTTGATGGATGCGGTCATGTAGCCGACGTCGCCGGCCCGCAGCTCCTCGCAGGGGATCAGCCGGCCCGGACCCATGAATCCGACCTCGACGACCTCGAAGACGGCCCCTGTCGCCATCATTTTCACCTTCGTCCCGCGCCTCATCACGCCGTCCATCACGCGGCAGAAGACGATGACGCCGCGGTAGGAGTCGTAGAGCGAGTCAAAGATCAGCGCTTTCAACGGCGCGTCCGGGTCCCCGTCCGGGGCGGGCAGCTTCGTGACGATCTCCTCGAGGACGGCGCGGACATTTTCGCCGGTCTTGGCGGAGATCCGCGGGGAGTCCATGGCTTCGAGGCCGATGACATTTTCAATTTCTTCCGCGACCCGGTCCGGATCCGCACTCGGCAGGTCCACCTTGTTGATCACCGGGACGACCTCGAGGTCGTGGTCCAGCGCGAGGTAGACATTGCCCAGGGTCTGCGCTTCGACGCCCTGGGTCGCGTCGACGACCAGGACCGCCCCGTCGCAGGCCGCGAGGGAGCGCGAGACCTCATAGTTGAAGTCGACGTGGCCCGGCGTGTCGATCAGGTTGAAGGTATACTCCTCCCCGTCGTCCGCCCTGTAGATCGTGCGGACGGTCTGGGCCTTGATCGTGATCCCGCGCTCGCGCTCGAGATCCATGTTGTCGAGGACCTGGTCCTGCATCTCCCGCTCGGTCAGCAGGCCGGTCATCTGGATGATCCGGTCAGCGAGTGTGGACTTGCCGTGGTCGATGTG
>DFFD01000053.1 GCA_002369495.1 Lachnospiraceae bacterium UBA3785
TCAATGCATTTGACCTGACGCTGACGCTTCCGGGCATCGCCGGTATCATCCTGTCCATCGGTATGGCGGTCGACGCGAACGTCATTATCTACGCCCGCATCCGCGAGGAGATCGCGGCGGGTTCCTCGGTTCTGAACGCGATCCGCGCCGGATTCTCCAAGGCGATGTCCGCGATCATCGACGGCAACGTCACGACCCTCATCGCAGCGGCGGTCCTGGGCATGCTCGGCACCGGCACGATCAAGGGCTTCGCCATGACCCTCGCGCTCGGCGTCGCGCTCTCACTCTTCACGGCCTGCGTGGTCTCCCGCTTCATCGTCTATGCGGTCTACGCGGTCGGCGTCCGCGATCCGAAGTACTGGTCGCACAAGCTGATCATCCACAAGATCGATTTTGTCGGCAAAAAGAAGATCGGATACGGCATCGCGGGTGTTTTCATCGCGATCGGCCTCATCGCCATGGTCGTGAACGCGGCTTCCGGCAGGCGCTCCCTGAACTTCTCCATGGAGTTCCTCGGCGGAACCTCCACCACGGTCGGCTTCGAGAAGGACTACACGCTCGATGAGCTCGACAACGAAGTCAAGCCGGTGGTCATGGACGTCACCGGTGACGCAAATGTCTCCATGCAGCAGGTCGTCGGCTCCACGGAAGTCGTCATCAAGACCCGCACGCTCAGCGTTGACGAGCGCCAGGCCCTGACGGACGCCCTCGGCGAGAACTTCGGCGTTGATTCCGCCTCCATTACGACGGAAAATATCTCCGCGACCGTCGGCGCTGAAATGCGCAACGACGCGATCCTCGCGGTCGTGGTCGCGGTCATCCTGATGCTGCTCTACATTTTCATCCGGTTCAAGGATATGCGCTTCGCGACCTCCGCGGTTATCGCCCTGATCCATGACGTTCTGGTCACGCTCACGGCGTATGCGATCCTCCGCATCTCCGTCGGCAACTCCTTCATCGCGGTCATGCTGACGATCCTCGGCTACTCGATCAACTCCACGATCGTCATCTTCGACCGTATCCGTGAGAACCTGGCTGTCTCGAACAAGGGCACGAACCTGGCCGAGCTGGTCAACGCCTCCATCAATCGGACCCTGACCCGAAGCATCTACACGAACCTGACGACGCTCGCCTCGATCCTGGTGCTCTACATCGTCGGCGTCACCTCTATCAAGGAGTTCACGCTCCCGATGATGGTCGGTATCGTGGCCGGCACATTCTCGTCCGTGTTCCTGACCGGTCCGCTCTGGTACATCATGCGCACGCGCCTCGGCAAGGATGCCGGCGTCTACGCCCATGAAGTCGCGGCGGCGAAGAAGACCGCAGGCAGTGCGGAAAATGCCTCCGAAGGCGTGCGTTCCTCGAAGAACCCGAACGTCATCCGGAAGAAGAAAAAGAAATAAGAAAATATAATGAAAACAGCATGCGGCCTGGCCTGCATGCTGTTTTTTGCCTCAGGGAGGGATCTGTATGCCCGTCATTCATGAACTGAAATACTCGAACACCAACACCTATCTGATCCGGGGCAGCCGCGGGACGCTCCTGTTCGACACCGGCTGGGCGGGGACCTTCCCGCTCTTTTGCCGCGCGATGGGGGAGACCGGCGTGCCGGTGCAGAGCATCGATTACATCCTGATCTCGCATTTTCATCCGGACCATATGGGAATCGCACAGAATATCGCGGACCTCGGGCCGGTGATCGCGGCCGCGGACCTGCAGAGGGAGTTTATCCACAGCGCGGACGGGGTCTTCGAGAAGGAGAGGAGGAATTCATTTTCCCCGATCAGAGACGAAAAGGTGCGTTTCTTCGCGCTCTCGGAGAGCCGGCGCTTCCTTGCGGAGCTCGGTCTTGACGGGGAGATACTCGCAACGCCGGGCCACAGCGAGGACAGCATCTCGCTCTTTCTCGATTCGGGGGAGCTCTTTGTGGGCGACCTGAACCCGCTCTACGAGCTTCCGGCTCACGCGGGGACGGAGATCGGGCGCAGCTGGGAGAAGCTGCTGGCCATGAGGCCGAAGAGAGTGTATTACGGGCACGCCCGGACGGCGGTGCTTGAAGGAGGGGCTTCTCTCCCGAAACCTCAAAGCGCGAAAAATGAAGAGCTGAGCGCGCTGGTAAAGCGGATCATGCGGGAGATCGACAGAGGGCGGCCGCTCGACCAGGTGAGCAGGAAGACCGGGGCGGACCCGGGGTTCGTCGAGGACGTCGCGCGGATGTACCTGACGCATCCGGGCGTGGGCGTGCAGGGGATCCTTGACCGGATCGAGATCAAGGGGAAGTAAGAGTGTTGCCGAATCGGCGGAAAGAGAGTATGATTAGGGGGACGGTTCCCCGGCGACGGTTCAGGGACGGTTCCCCAGGGACGGTTCCCTGCGGGAACCGTCCCCCAGGAACCGTCCCCAGCACTGCGGGAACCGTCCCCATCGTCCCCAAAAGGAAAGGATAGAATGATGATATCGTTTGAGAGCGACTACATCGCCGGGGCGCACCCGGCCATCTTAAAAAGGCTCGCGGAGACGAACCTGGAGGCCGCACCGGGCTACGGGAGCGACCGGTTCACCCTGAGCGCGAAAGAGAAGATCCGGAAGGCGGTCGGCCGGGACGACGCGGAGGTGGAGCTGCTCGTCGGCGGGACCCAGACGAACGCGGTGGTCATCTCCTCGATGCTCGCGGACTGGGAGGGCGTCGTCGCAGCGCGGACCGGGCACGTGAGCGTGCATGAGGCCGGCGCGATCGAGTACACGGGGCACAAGGTACTGGAGCTCGAGCCGCGGGACGGAAAGATCGTCCCGGAGATTCTCGAGAGATACCTTGCGGATTTCCATGCGGACGGCAACCGCGAGCATATGGTGTTCCCGGGGATGGTCTACATTTCTCATCCGACGGAGTACGGGACCCTCTACACAAAAGATGAACTCACCCGGATCTCCGGCATCTGCCGCGCGTACGGGATCCCGCTCTATCTGGACGGGGCCAGGCTCGGCTACGGCCTCGTGAGCCCGGAGACGGATCTCACACTCCCGGATATCGCGGACCTCACGGACGTCTTCTACATCGGCGGGACCAAAGTCGGCGCGCTCTGCGGCGAGGCGGTCGTGTTTACGCACGGGAACAGGCCGGCGCATTTCATGAATTCGGTGAAGAAGAGAGGCGCGCTGCTCGCAAAAGGCCGGCTTCTGGGGATCCAGTTCGATGCGCTGTTCACGGACGGACTCTATTTTGAGATAAGCCGGCACGCGATCGACATGGCGGAGCGGCTGAAGAAGGTTTTCAGGGAGAGAGGGGTTCATTTTTATATCGATTCACCGACTAACCAGCAGTTTGCAGTCCTTGAAAATGAAACCATGGAGGCGCTCGGGAAGAAGATCGCTTTCAGCTTCTGGGAGAAAGCGGACGAGCACCACACGGTGGTCAGGTTTGCCACAAGCTGGTCGACAACGGAGGAGGACATCGCGGCGCTTGACCGGGCGCTGCAGGAGATACAGGACGAGGCGTAAAATATGGAAAAATGGTTTGTCACAAACAAGCATGCTGATTTTGAGGGGATCGCGGCCAGGTTCGGGATCGACCCGGTGACCGCGCGGGTCATCCGAAACCGCGACGTGATCGGCTACGAGGCGATCCACGAGTTTCTGCACGGCGGCACGGAGTGCCTGCATGACCCGATGCGCCTCAAGGGGATGGACAAGGCGGTCGCGATCCTTAAGGAGAAGATCGCGGAGGGCAGAAAGATCCGCATCATGGGCGACTATGATATCGACGGGATCATGTCCTCCTATATATTAAAGAAGGGATTTGAGGAGCTCGGCGCCTGCGCGGATATCCGCATCCCGGACCGGATCACGGACGGCTACGGGATGAGCGAGCGGATGATCCGGGAGGCCGCGGAGGACGGCGTCGACACGATCGTGACATGCGACAACGGCATCTCGGCCGGGAAGGAGATCGCGCTCGCGAAGAGCCTCGGGATGACCGTCGTGGTGACGGATCATCATGAGGTGCTGCATTTTCCGGAGGAGGCGGACGCGGTCGTGGACCCGAAGCAGGAGGGTGAGACCTATCCTTACATCGAGCTCTGCGGGGCCGGCGTCGCCTGGAAGCTGATCCTCGCGCTCGGCGCGGATCAGGATATGAAGCTTCTGCAGTTCGTCGCCTTTGCGACCATCGGGGACGTCGTCGCGCTCAGCGGCGAGAACCGGGTCATCGTGAAGGAGGGCTTAAGACGCCTGCACCACACGGAGAATCCGGGCATGCTCGCGCTCTCCGGGATCTCGGGCGTCGACATCAACACCGTCGGCGCATACCAGGTCGGGTTCGTGCTGGGGCCCTGCTTCAACGCGAGCGGCCGGCTCGACACGGCCATGCTCGGCCTGGACCTGCTGTCCGCGGAAAATGAAGAGCAGGCCGGCAGCGCCGCGCGCAAACTCTCGGACCTCAACGACAGCCGCAAGCGCATGACGGAGGAAGGCGTGGCAGCGGCGGCGGCGCTCGTGGAGAGCGGGGACGCCGGAGGGGACAAGGTCTACGTGATTTTCCTCCCGGAAATCCACGAGAGTGTGGCCGGAATCATCGCAGGCAGAATACGCGAGAAATACAACCACCCGACAATCGTGCTGACGCGAACCGAGAAGGGCCTTAAGGGATCCGGCCGGTCGACCGAGAACTACAATATGTTCGAGGAGCTCTCCAAAGCGGAGCCGCTCATGACCAAATTCGGGGGACACCCGATGGCGGCCGGTCTCTCGCTCGCGGAGGAGAATCTCGAGCCCTTCCGCAGGGCGCTGAACGATAACTGCAGCCTCGGGAAAGAGGATTTCTACGAGAAAGTCCGGGTCGATATGGTGCTGCCGCTCTCGCGCGTGACCAGCAAGCTGACCGAGGAACTGAGACGGCTGGAGCCCTTCGGGACCGCGAACCCGAGACCGCTCTTCGCCGCGAAGGATGTGAAGATCCGCTATCCGAAGGTACTCGGGGCGAAGCGGAACGTGTTCCGCGGGACCGCGTATTTTGAGGACGGGCGGAGGCTGGATGTGATCTCATTTACCAATGTGGAGGAGCTTTACCGGAAGGCGTCGGCCGGTCCGGTCATGATCACCTACTACCCGGATTTCAACGAGTACATGGGCCGGCGGAACCTGCAGGCGGTGATCACACATTTCCACTGAGATCATTAATAAAAGGCTTTATTTTGGATTTATTTCGTGCTATAATAGCGCAATATTATTCAAAGGTTCAGTTAACTGCTGTTTTAACCGGATTTTGTGGGCGGAATGCCTTTCAATTTTACTTTACGTAAGGAGGAAATCATCATGTCAGTTAAAAAGCTCGAAGATTATGTGCGCACGATACCGGATTTCCCGCAGCCGGGGATCATGTTCCGTGACATCACGACGGTCCTGCAGGATGCGGACGGTCTCGCACTCGCGATCGACGAGATGCAGAAGAAGCTGGAAGGCGTCGATTTCGACATTATCGCCGGGACGGAGTCCAGAGGCTTTATCTTCGGCGCGGCGATCGCCTACAACATGCACAAGCCGCTGCTGCTGGTCCGCAAGAAGGGCAAGCTGCCCGCTGAGACGGTCTCCCAGACCTATGACCTCGAGTACGGCCAGGCCACGATCGAGATCCATAAGGACGCCGTAAAGCCGGGCGACAAGGTCGTCATCGTCGATGACCTGATCGCGACGGGCGGCACGGTCGGAGCGGCCGCGAAGCTGATCGAGAAGCTCGGCGGTAAGGTCGTGAAGATGGTCTTCCTCATGGAGCTTAAGGGCCTCGAGGGCAGAAAGAAGCTGGCGGATTACGACATCGAGTCGGTCCTCGCCTACGAAGGCAAGTAAAACAGTATCCAAAACGGTTCTTGGGATCTTTTCATTTTCCCTCTTCGGGACGGAAAAGAGCCACAGAACCGTTTCTCGCATTCAACAATAATGTTAAAAACGGCGGAAGGAGGTCCCATGACGACAGAAGAGATGAAGGAAATTGAACGCATTAAATCGAAGAAAATACTTCTGGAAGAAGCGGACCAGGAGCTCCCGAAGCCGGATCATTTCGCATCGCCGGAGGAGCTCTACGCCGAGCTCGAGAAGGCGGTCCTGAAGTACCACCCCTCGGACGACCTCTCGATGATCCGCAAGGCTTACGAGCTCGCGAGGGAATCGCACAAGGACCAGAAGCGCAAGTCCGGGGAACCCTATGTGATCCATCCGATCTGCGTCGCGACGATCCTCGCGGATCTCGAGCTCGACAAGGAGTCCATCACGGCCGGCCTCCTGCACGACATCGTGGAGGACACGGATGTGACCAACGAGGACGTCCGCCGCGAGTTCGGCAGCGAGGTGGAGATCATCGTCGACGGCGTGACAAAACTCGGCCAGATCGGCTACAAGGCGGACAAGATCGAGACCCAGGCGGAGAACCTCCGCAAGATGTTCCTCGCCATGGCGAAGGACATCCGCGTGATCCTGGTCAAGCTGGCGGACCGCCTCCACAACATGCGGACGCTCCAGTACATGAAGCCGGAGAAGCAGCTGGAGAAGGCGCGCGAGACCCTCGACATCTACTCGCCGCTCGCCCAGAGACTCGGTATCATGAAAATCAAGACCGAGCTCGACGACCTTGCCCTGAAATACCTGCATCCGGACGTCTACGAGTCCCTGGTGCGCCAGATCGGGATCAAGAAGAGCCAGCGCGAAGCGTTCGTCGCCGGAATCGTCGGCGAGGTGAAGGAAAAGCTCGCCGAGGCCGGGATCAAGGGGGAGGTCAACGGCAGGATCAAGCATTTCTTCTCCATTTACAAGAAGATGGTGACCCAGGACAAGACGATCGACCAGATCTACGACCTCTTTGCGGTTCGCATCATCGTGGACAGCGTCCAGGACTGCTACGCGTCCCTCGGGCTCATCCATGACAAGTACAAGCCGGTGCCGGGCCGCTTCAAGGACTACATCGCGATGCCCAAGCAGAACATGTACCAGTCCCTGCACACGACCCTGATCGGGCCGGACGGCACCCCGTTCGAGATCCAGATCCGGACCTGGGAGATGCACAGGACCGCTGAGTACGGTATCGCCGCGCACTGGAAATACAAGGAGACCTCCTACGGCAAGCAGGTCGACGACCAGGAGGAGGCAAAGCTCGCCTGGCTGCGCCAGATCCTCGAGTGGCAGCAGGACACGTCCGACAACCACGAGTTCCTGACGATGATCAAGTCGGACCTCGACCTCTTCTCGGAAAATGTCTACTGCTTCTCCCCGGCCGGCGACGTCAAGCAGCTGCCTTACGGGTCCTGCCCGGTGGATTTCGCCTACAGCATACACTCGGCCGTAGGCAACAGGATGGTCGGCGCGCGCGTCAACGGGCGGCTGGTCCCGATCGAGTACCGGCTCCGCAACGGCGACCGCGTCGAGATCATCACATCCCAGAACTCCAAGGGGCCGAGCCGCGACTGGCTGAAGATCGTCAAGAGCTCCCAGGCCAAGACGAAGATCAACCAGTGGTTCCGGGCGGAACTCAAAAATGACAATATCGAGCGCGGCAAGGAGCTGATCGCCCAGTCCGCGAAGCAGAAGGGCTACAACCTGCCCGACCTCATGAAGCAGGAGTACATGAACGGCGTCCTGCAGAAATACGGGTTCCGTGACTGGGAGTCCGTCCTCGCGGCGATCGGGCACGGCGGCCTCAAGGAGAACCAGGTCGTCAACAAGCTGATTGACCAGTTCGAGAAGGACAACAAGAAGAAGGAGACCGACGAGGAGATCCTGAAAGCCGCGCAGGCTTCCCAGGACAAGCTCCCGCTGGTGGCCCGCGAAGGTCGCGGCGGCATCACCGTGAAGGGCCTCAATGACCTGGCGGTGCATTTTGCGAAATGCTGCAGCCCGATCCCGGGCGACGAGATCGTCGGCTACATCACCCGCGGCCGCGGCGTGACGGTGCACCGGACGGACTGCATCAACATCATGAGCATGTCGGACGAGGAACGCGCTCGCCTGGTGGACGCAGAATGGCAGCTGCCGGAAAATGAAAAGAGCGGCAACACCTACGGCGTCGAGGTCAGCATCTACGCCGAGAACAGGATGGGCCTTCTGGTGGATATCTCCCGGACCTTCACCGACCGGAAGATCGACATCGGCAACATGAACGTCCGCCTGTCCAAGCAGGGCACGGCGACCCTGGACATGAGTTTCTTCGTGCACTCCTCGGAGGAGCTCGAGATGGTGCTGAGGGAACTCAAAAAGATCAAGAGTATCATTGATGTGACAAGAAAAGTCGGCTGAAGCCGTAAGAGCGGGACCCGCAGCTTGCTGCTGCGGGTCCGAACTTACACGGAGGAGAGCATGGGACAACTGAAAGTGAGCGTGTGCGTTGTCGGAAGCATCGGCACCAACTGCTTTATTCTTACAAACACGGATACGAAGGAAGTGATCCTTGTTGACCCGGGCGACGAGGCGGAGACGATCCTCCATCACGCGCTGCCCGGTGATGAGAAACTTACGGCGATCCTGCTCACGCACGGGCACTTCGACCATATCCTCGCGGTCAACGAGATCAAAAAGGCCCATCCGGACGCCGTGGTCTACGCGGCGGAGGCGGAGAGGGACCTGCTCGCGGATCCGCGGCTCAACCAGGGCTACTACGATCCGCGCGCGTCTGTCACGGCGGACGTCTGGGTGAAAGAGGGCGATGTGATCGGGGCAGCCGGACTTTCATTTTCCGTCATCGAGACGCCCGGCCACACCCGCGGGAGCGTCTGCTACTACCTTGAGGCGGAGAAGCTGCTGTTTGCCGGGGATACGCTGTTTTACAGAAGCTGGGGCCGCACGGATCTCCCGACCGGCTCGGACGACGACATGGAGTTCTCCTTGGCACGCCTCTGCACGACCCTGCCGGAGGACGTCACGGTCCTCACCGGGCACGGGGAGATGACGACGATCGGCTTTGAAAAGAAGGTCAAGGGGTTTCAATGAATATCGGAGTAAAACTTGACAGAGATGATTTCTCCTACGACGTTCACTCGCTGGTGAAGGCATTCTACCCGGACGATGCGGTGCAGGTCTTTACGGAGACGGACGCGGCGAAGGCAGCGGTCCCGCGGGATCTTGTCATTTCCGTGCATATCCCGGACTACGAGGACCGGAAGGC
>DFFD01000242.1 GCA_002369495.1 Lachnospiraceae bacterium UBA3785
GCATGCGCTTCACCTGCGGCGCCCGCGAGTTTGTCAACCGCTGGTCCGAAGCAGGCCCGACGCACCACATGGCAGCCGCGGCAGGCAGACATATCGACACGATCTTAAAGGTCGCCAAGATCATGAACGTGCCGGTCGAGATCGTTACGAGATAACCTGATTTCTTCTAAAGAAAGGAAAATAAAAACATGAAAGTACTGGATGCTGAATTCGTAAAAGGTTTTATGCGCATGGCGGATGACGGCTGGCTGCAGGGCTGGCACGAGAGAAACGGCGGCAACTTAAGCTACCGCATCAAGCCGGAAGAGGTCGAGTCTGTGAAGGAAGAGCTCGTCCCGGGCGAGTGGAAGCCGATCGGGACGACGGTTCCGAAGCTGGCGGGCGAGTATTTCCTGGTCACCGGATCCGGAAAATATTTCCGCAACGTCACCATCAAGCCGGAAGACTCCTTCTGCATCATCGAGCTCGATGACAAGGGCGAGAACTACCGCATTTGCTGGGGCCTCGTGAACGGCGGCCGTCCGACCTCCGAGCTTCCGAGCCACCTCATGAACCATGAAGTGAAATATATCGCGACGAACGGCAAACACCGCGTCATCTATCACTGCCATCCGGCGAACACGATCGCGCTGACCTTCGTGCTCCCGCTCACCGACGAAGCCTTCACCCGCGAGCTGTGGGAGATGGCGACCGAGTGCCCAGTGGTCTTCCCCGGCGGCATCGGCGTTGTCCCGTGGATGGTTCCGGGCGGACGCGACATCGCAGTCGCTACCTCCGAGCTGATGAAGCAGTATGACGTCGCCATCTGGGCGCATCACGGCATGTTCTGCTCCGGCGAGGACTTTGACCTCACCTTCGGCCTGATGCACACGGTCGAAAAGTCCGCGGAGATCCTTGTGAAGGTCCTCTCGATGACCGACAGGAAGAGACAGACGATCCAGCCGGATGAGTTCAGGCACCTGGCGAAGGACTTCAATGTGGAGCTGCCGGAGAAGTTCCTGTTCGAGAAATAAGAGGCTGGTGTTTTTTCCGCAGGGACGGTTCTTGTGGACCGGTTCTCTTCGAGAACCGGTCCGCCTGGAACCGTCCCCCGATCAACCACACACATGGACAGAAAATACCAGAAAACCGTCTGCGCCTGCTTCGCCGGGTATATCGTGCAGGCGGTTGTCAACAACTTTGTGCCGCTGCTCTTCCTGAGATTTCACACGTCGTACGGGATACCGCTCGCGAGGATCACGTTTCTCATCACGATG
Organism: Lachnospiraceae bacterium UBA3785; assembly: GCA_002369495.1. Classification (GTDB taxonomy): domain Bacteria; phylum Bacillota; class Clostridia; order Lachnospirales; family Lachnospiraceae; genus Chordicoccus. The sequence goes on from DFFD01000242.1 coordinate 1,257, forward strand.
AACTTCTTCGTCCAGCTCCTCGTCGACGCGGCGTCCGTGAAATTCGTGGACAAAATCGGTTACCGGGCAGCGCTTATCATCGCGAACGGGTCCGCTTCGGCGGGCCTTGTTCTGCTTGCCTTCCTGCCAGAAATGCTCCCGGACCCCTACATCGGCATCGTCATCCCGGTCATCCTCTACGCGGTCGGCGGCGGCCTGCTTGAGGTGGTCGTGAGCCCGGTCATGGAAGCCTGCCCGACGCCGAACAAGGAGACCGCGATGAGCCTCCTGCACTCCTTTTACTGCTGGGGGCACGTGGGGGTGGTGCTCCTCTCCACAGCCTTCTTCAGCATTTTCGGGATCGCTCACTGGCGGATCCTCGCGGTGCTCTGGGCGATCGTCCCGCTCGGGGACCTCATTGCCTTCACGAAGGTCCCGATCGCGAGCCTCATAAAAGAAGGGGAGAAGGAGATGCCGCTCAGGGTTCTCATTTCCGGCGGGCTCTTCTGGGTCTTCATGCTCCTCATGATCTGCGCCGGCGCCTCGGAGCAGGCGGTGAGCCAGTGGGCGTCGACCTTCGCGGAACAGGCGCTGGGCGTCCCGAAGACGGTCGGCGACCTCGCCGGCCCGATGTTCTTCGCGGTCATGATGGGCTCGGCGAGGGCGGCCTACGGAAAATGGGGCAGCCGCCTGCCGCTCAAAAAATGCATGTACGGAAGCGCGCTCCTGTGCCTTTCCGCCTATCTTCTGATCTCGCTCTCGCCGCACCCGGCTCTCGGGCTCATCGGCTGCGGGATCTGCGGGTTCTCGGTGGGGATCTTCTGGCCGGGGACATTTTCGCTGGCGACGGCGGCGATGCCGGCCGGCGGGACCGCCCTCTTTGCGCTGCTCGCGCTGGGCGGAGACATCGGCTGCAGCGGCGGACCGACGTTCGTGGGGCTCGTCGCGTCATGTTTCGGAGATGATTTGAAGCGCGGGATCCTGATGGCGGCGGTCTTCCCGGTTCTGCTCATTGCGGGGCTTTTGATGGAGAGGAGGAAAGGACCGGCAGGGCCGGTTCCCAGGGACGGTTCTCTTAAAAAACGCGATTCTTTTTGAGAATCGCGTTTTTTTAAGAACCGTCCCCGTGGTTTTTTCAGTCCTTCGGCCGCATATAGAAGTTTCCGCGAATCTCGGTGGAGTGAATGGAATTTACAAACGCGCTCGGGTCAGCCTCACGGACGGCCTGGAGCGCATTTTTTACGTCCGCGCCGGAGATCACGGAGTAGACCAGCTGGTACGGGTCGTGGGAGTGGGACCCGGTTACATTTGAGATGGTCGCCCCGTGGTGGCTTGCGATGTGGATCGCGTCCGCGACCTCCTGGGCCTTCTTGGTCACGACGAAGAGCGTCTGCTTCTGGTAGTTGTGGTAGAGCGCGTGCAGGGTCTGGGTCGAGACATACTGGAAAATGATCGAGTAGAGCGCCTTGTCCCAGCCGAAGAAGAACCCGGCGGTCGAGAGGATGATCACGTTGAACCCGAGGACCAGGTTCCAGGTCTCGACACCGCGCTTCTGGGACAGGTAGATCGCGATGAAGTCGGTGCCGCCGCTGGTTGCGTCGACGTAGAGGCAGAGGCTGATCGCGATACCGTTGACGATGCCGCCGAAGATCGCGATGAGCAGGGTGTCGTAGGTGATCACGTAGGCGGGAAGCAGGTCCGCAAGGAAGCTGCTCACGATGATCATGAGGAGCGAGAGGAGGGTGAATTTTTTGCCGACGAAGCGGAAGCCGATGTAGACCGGGAAGGCGTTCAGGGCCAGGTTGATGGGGGTGTAGGGGAGCTCGACATTGAGGAACTTTAAGGCCAGGCGCTGGATCAGCACGGTGAGGCCGGTCGCGCCGCCCGGGAAGAGGTTGCCGGTGCGGACGAAGGTCTTGATGTTGAGTGCCATCAGGATGCCGGCGATGATGACGGCGATGACGCGGCGGGCGTCTCTCTTGAAGTTCCAGTTCATAGGATTCCTCCTTATTGTGGGAATGGCTGGTTTCCTGCGGGGATGATTCTCCTGCGGGGATGATTCTCCTGCAGGGACGGTTCTCCTGCAGGGACGGTTCTTGTGGACCGGTTCTCTTCGAGAACCGGTCCGCCTGGAACCGTCCCCGTGGTTTACGTCGTCTCTCGCTCCGTGAGCGAGGCGTTGAAGACAATGTGCTGCAGGGACGGCTTTCTGCCGTCTTTGGCCTCGATCCGGTCGATGAGGAGGCGCAGGGCCGCGCGGCCCATCTCCACGGAAGGAAGCTCCATGGAGGTCATCGCGGTCTCGAGCATCGGGCCGAGGGAGAAGCCGGTGAGGGAGATGATCTTGATCTGCTCCGGGCAGGGGATCCCGAGCTCCTTCAGCGCGCGCAGCGCGCCGAGGCCCTGCAGGTCTGTCTCGGCGAGGATCGCGTCGAGCGCGGGGTCGAGTTCAAGGAGAAGCTTCGTCCCGTTCACGCCGTCCATAAAGCCGGGGACGCCGAGGGCGTCATTTCCGGAAATGATCTCCGGCAGGTGCAGCTCCTTCGCGACCTTGCGGTAGCC
>DFFD01000062.1 GCA_002369495.1 Lachnospiraceae bacterium UBA3785
GCTGTAGGTGAGGTACCAGGTGTCATCGATGCAGAAGAGATCCGGGCACTCGCACATGTAATGCGAAAGCGGCGCGTAAATCGGGCCGATAAACTCCCAGTTCTTGAGGTCGGTGGACACATACTTGACCACCACGCCGCCCAGCGTGTTCTCGTTGGCGGCGATCAGCAGCCAGTAGCACTGGTCCTTCTCCACCCAGAAAACTTCAGGATCGCGGAAATCATCCTTGGAGTAGCCTTCCGGCGCGTAGAAGAGGACGTCCGGATCCTTGGTCCAGTTTTCGCGGTCCGTGCTTGAGGCGTGCATCACGCACTCCTTGCCTTTTCCGCCGTTGCCCGTGTCGTTGTGGCCGGTGTAGAAGAGATGATAGAGTCCGTTGTTGTCCTGCATGACGCAGCCGGTTCCGAGCGCCGGGTCGGGCTCGGACATCAGGCCGTAGTTGAGCGCCATGCCGTGATCCGTGTAACCGGAGAAATCAGCCGTGCTGTATTTGTAAATCGGGTGATAGCCCTGGCCGTTGTGGCCGGTATCATAGAGATAGTACAGCTCCAGTTCGCCGTCCTCGTTCACGAACGGCATGACGTCGCCGACATAGGCTCCTTCCGGCGCGGGATAGAGATTGTATTCCACCGCCTCGTAAGGCTCGTCCGGAAATGCCTGGAAAGCTTCCTCCTCCGTATTCTCCGCCGGGACCGTCTCTGTGCTCTCGACTGCCGGAACCGTCGATTCCGGCGTTGACTCGGCCGGGGCCGGCTGGCTCCCGCCGCAGGCGGACATCAGCATGGAGAGACTCAGGATCAGCGGAAACCAGTACTTCTTATTGCGCATCTTTGAACTCCTTTCTGCTTTCAGTGATTCGGCTGCCGTATTTCAGGGATGCCGCTAATCAGAAATAATAGATCGTGTCCGTAACCAGGTTGATGTCGCCGGCTTTTTCGACCTTCACATCCTCCAGGATAATGCTGTTCGGCGCGCTGCAGTTGCCGAGGGACAGCTGAATCGCGAGCTTCGTGTCCTCCTTCACATAGGCGGAATACTCGACAAACTGTCCGTAAGGCTTCGAGATCAGGCCGAAGATCGCTCCCAGGCCCTTCTCCACATCGCCGTTGTTGTAGCAGACTTCAAACGGAGCCGGGATGATGGACTTCACGTTCATGCTGACGCGGTACTTCTGCTGCGGATCAAGCACAACGCCGGTGTTGACGAACAGCTTGTTCTTCCAGGCTTCCTTGCCTTCCGCAGGCGTCCTGATAAGCCGGACCGTGTCCTTGTCAGGCGTCTTCTCAAGGCTGGTATTATAGCCTTCCTGCGCCACAAGCTCGGACGTGTAGTTGATCACCGGTCTCCTGTCGTGCCTGAAAATGATCTCCTCGATCGCAAGGCCGCTGATCGTGTAGGTATTTCCTTCCTGGCCGTTGGTCTCGCCGAAGCGGAGCTGCAGCGTGAGTTCTCCTTTGGCCGCGCCCGGCATGATATCGAAGGAGAATGTATTTCTTCCCGGAGCCAGCGTGCGCTCGTAGATTCCGCCGTAGTCCAGCTCCTTCGCGCCGTCGTAGAAGATCTCGAACTTGTTCTGCGGGGCCGCGGCGTCAACATTGATGGTGACCCGGTAGCCCTTGCCCGCGGCCGGGTAGAAACCAGTGCGGACATTGACCTTTGCGTTCCAGGTATGGCGCTCCGCCGGAGCCCTGGAGATGCCGAAGGTCGCGTAGCCGTTGTTCTTCACAAGCGTCGTATTGTAACCCTCATCCGAACCCTTGCTGATGTAGCCGACGCTGTTGTAGCGGAAATCCGGGATCAGGTTGACGATGTTATGTACGCTGATCTCTTCCACCTTGACGCCGCTGACAGTGAAGTTCGTCCTGCCGGATGCATTTCCGAGACCGAACTGAATGATCAGTTCCGCGTCTCTTCCCGGCGTCACATTGTACGTCACGGTCTGTTTGCCGGACGAAGCGGTCAGGCCGTACAGAGCGCCGAGCTCCTTCTCGACCTCAACATTGTTGTAGCAGATCTCGTAGTCTGTCGGAGCGGTTGCCTGCACATCGACGCTGACGCGGTAGGACTTTCCGGCTTTCAGTTTCGCGCCGGTCTCCGCGAAGAGTTTGACCTTCCAGGCTTCACGGCCCGAGGCGGGAACTTTCGTGATTGCCAGAGTCGCGGAAGAAGCGTTGTTGCTGAGGCCCGCCGCGTAATCCTCGTGCGCCCAGAAATTGATCGGGACATGCGCTCCGACGGAACCGGTCGGATCGATGATCTCATCGACCTTGACATTGCTCACCTTCACCTTGTTGGGAGCGCCGCACATGCCGAGCATCAGCTGGATGTTCAGCTCCGCGTCGTTTGCCGGGCTCACGATGTGCTCCACGGTTTTTATTTTCCCGGTGTTCAGTCCGTAGAACTCTCCGACAGCCTTCTCTTCCGCGCCGTTGTTGTAGAAGACGTTATAGTCAAATGCCTTGTCCGCCTCCACGTTGTAGCGCACGCGGTAATGCTTTCCGGCTTTCAGCTTCGCACCGGTCTCCACGAACAGCTTGACCTTCCAGTCGGCCGGGTCGTCCGGCACAGCGCTGACCGTCATGGTCGCGGAGGAATCGTCGTTTTCAAGTTCGGTGACATATCCGGCGTCTGTCCACGTGTGGACGGGAGCCCACGCGATCAGCTCATCCGTCATGAGATTGTCGCCGACCGTCTCCTCAAGCTCCTCGACCTTGATATTGCTGACCGTCACCAGATTTCCCGCCGCGGCGTTGCCGAGGGAGAACTGGATGACCAGGTCGGCGTCATTTTCCGGTGTCACGTCGAAGGTCACGGTTTCGGCATCCCTGGATGCGGTCAGGCCGTATTTCGCGCCGACGCCCTTCTCCTCGCCGCCGTTGTTGTAGCAGATCTCGTAGGGAAGTTCTTCCTCCGCCTTGACGTCCGCACTGATCCGGTAAGCCTTTCCTGCCGTCAGGGTCACGCCGGTCTCGGCGAAGAGCTTGGTCTTCCAGACTTCAAGCGAGCCCTCCGGAGCAGCGTCAAAGCGGACCGTCGCGGTATTTTCGTCGCCGCCCAGGACCGCAGCGTAATCTTCATGAGCCCAGAGTTCGAAGGAGTTCGGGGTGACCGTCTCGATGACTTCCGGAGTCTCCTCGGCATCGATCCATTTCTCCAGAACGACGCTGTTTACGGCAAATGTCTCAGCCGCCGGACCGTTGCCCAGCTGGAACTGGAGCACCAGGTCGCCCGTTTCCGCATCCTGAGGCGTCTCGAATTCAAAGACCAGGTCCTTTGTCTCGTCCGCCGCGATACTCTGCCCGTACAGCGCGCCGTAGCCTTTCTCCGCGTCGCCGCTGTTGAAGCAGACTTCAAAATCCATGGCGGCACTCGAGGTGACGTTTGCGGTGACACGGTATTTCGCTCCGGCATCCGGAGCCTTGTGCGTATTCACAAAGAGTTTGGAACTCCACACGCCGTTGCTCAGGGTCGGGATCTTGCTGATGCTTAACGCCGTTCCGCTCACCGTCTGCTCGTAGCCCTCGTCGTGGGCTTCGGAGGCGGAGAGGCTGACGCCCTCTGCATTTTCATAGCTGCCCGGAACCGTCTCCGTTGTCTGCGACTCCTCTTCCCACTTTTCGAGCGTCAGGCTGTTCACAGTGACGGTGTTGTCCGCCGGGCTGCTGCCGAGCTGCAGCTGCAGCACCAGCTCGCCTCCGTCGCCTGTAAATTCATACACGTACGAACCGGCCTCCGCCTCGTCGAGATGGAGTCCGTACAGCGCGCCGTAGCCTTTCTCGCCAGCGCCGCTGTTAACGCAGATCTCAAAGTCCAGAGCTTTGGCGGTCGTAACGTTTGCCGTAACCTTATATTTTACGCCGGCCTCCGGATAGACACCGGTGCCGATGAACAGCTTGGATTTCCAGACGCCGGTATCGGACTCCGGAATGCCGCTGATCACAAGTCCCGTACCCGAGAGCGTCTGCTCGTAGCCCGGATCATGGTTCTCCCACGGATTGAGGGAAACCGTCACAGCCTTGTAGCCGGCCGGGACCTGGGTCGCCGTCTCGTGCTCGGGGATAAACTTCTCCACCTTCACGCTGTTTACGGTGATGTTGTTCTCCGCGGGGCTCTTTCCGACCATGAACTGCAGGACAAGCTCTTTTGCGTCCGTGCCGTCCGGCACGTCGAACTCGCAGACATAATCCGCAGCCGCGCCGGCGCCGATGTTCTGTCCGTACAGGGCTCCGTAGCCTTTCTCCGCGCCGCCGTTGTTATAGCAGATCTCAAAATCAAAAGCTTTATCTGAGGAAACGTTCGCCGTAACCCTGTATTTCGTTCCGGCTTCCGGCGTCATCCCCGTGTTCACAAACAGCTTGGACTGCCACACGCCGAGGTCCAGCGTGGGAACCGCATTGATGGTCAGCGTCATGCCGTCGAGCGTCTGGTCATAGCCGTCGTCATGCGCCTCGCCCGCGGACAGGGAAGGCAGGTTCACCGGGTAATAACCGGGCTCGTCTGCCTCCGGCACGGTCGTGGTGACCGTCGGATAGGCAAAGGAATCCGGCAGGACGGAAGAAGCGTCTCCCGTCTCCACGGCTCCGACCTTAAGATCGCTCACCGTGATGACGTTGCCGGACGTATCTTCGGTCTGTCCGAGCTGGAGCCTTAAGATCAGAGCTCCGTCGCTCTCCTCCGGAGAAAATGCAAAGCTCACCGTCTGCTTCTCCTCTGCCGTGAGAGTCCGGTCATACAGGGCCCCGTAGCTGTTTTCCTTCGCGCCGTCGAAGCAGATCTCGTATTTCGGCTGATCCTTTTCGGCGGAGATGTCGAAGCTGACGTTGTATTTTTTGCCGGCTTCCGGAACGACACCGGTGTTGATGTACAGTTTGGAGTTCCAGAGATCCCTTCCTTCTTCCGGAGCGGTCTCGATGGTGAGAGACGCGGAGTCATCCTCGGCGGAAACGCTCTGGGTGTAGCCGTCCGCGTGCTGCTCGTACACGTTGACGCCGGAGAGGTAGGAGAAGCTCTCCGGGAGGACGCTCTCATACCGGATATCCTTCGGCTTCGCCGTCCCGGTATCGTAGGAGAAGCTTCCCGGCAGGACATTCTGGTACGCGAGCTGGACCGACTCGACGCGGAGATTCCTGAACGTAAATGTATTGCCCGCCGCGGAATCCGTCTTGCCGAGCTGCAGGCGCAGCTTCAGCGGACCGCGGTCCGCACTCGGAGAGACGAGCATCGAGACATGATCGGTGCCGCCCGCCGTCAGGCTGCGCCCGTAGAGCGCGCCGTAGGCATTTTCATCATTGCCGTCGAAGCAGACTTCATATTCGGCCTGATTGCCGGCGGAATAAAGATCAAATCCGATCCGATAGGTCCTGCCGGGCTTCAGGCTCACGCCGGTCTCAGCGAGAAGCTTCGCCTTCCAGACGCCGCGGTCGCCCGCGTTGGCCGGTGCCTGGCTGATCCGCATGGTCGCGGACATTGCGCTCTCCTCGAGGCTCACGACATAGCCGTCGTCATGCTGCTCGTAAACGGTATCCGTTCCGCTGTAGGAAATGCCTCCGAACGGAGCTCCCGTATAGCCCACCGGGATCAGCTCATCGATGACCTCTCCGGTATCGAACGCCGCATCCAGCGCAAAATTCTCAGGAAGCACGCTGGTATAGTGGTCCTTGATGAGCTCAACGTTCACATTACCGACGATGACGATGCAGTCCTCGGGCGCCAGGCCCAGAGAGAACTGCAGGACCAGCTCGTCGCCGTTGCCGCTGCCGGTGATCACAGCCTCGCATTTCTTCACTTCGTTCGCCGCAAGCTCCTGGCCGTAAAGGGCTCCGTAGCCTTTCTCCTCGTCCCCGTTGTTGAACAGGACCTCGAACGGCAGATCTTCCGTGCACATGATATCGGCGGTGACGCGGTAGTGAGTCCCCGCCTCCGGGATCATGCCGGTCCTGACGTAAAGCCTGGACTGCCACACGCCCGCATCCCACGGGGAAGCGATATAGTAAACATCGACCGTGTCGTCACTGCGCGCAAGGATCGTAGCGTATCCCTGATCGTGCTTCTCGTAGACGATCGATTCTCTCTCGAAATTGATCGGATCGGTAAGGGCGTTCTCATACTCCACATCATCCGCATATTCCTTCACCTCGATCTCCGTAAAATCGATCGTAAACGGCGAAAGCATGCCGAGCTGCAGATCGAGATAACTCGTGCCGCCTGAGGCGATCAGGATGCCGGTAATCTCGTTCTCGCCCTCGTGAATCTGAAACTCCTGGAAATCCCCGAACTTGACGGTTCCGGAAACATTCGAACGGAAGCGATAGGTCACGAAATAATCACGGCCTGCAACCGTCGGATAATTGCATTCCAGCTTGACGTGCCAGGACTCGCCGTCGGTCTTCGTGGCGATGAAGCGGTACACGCCGTCGACAGCCTCTCCGCTTCCTTCGACATCCGTGCCCTCAAATTTGGCCCGGAACATACTTCCGTCCACCCTGACCGGGTCGCTGCTTACCGGTTCCGTGCTCATTTCCTCCGGGAAATCCACGAACGGACGCTCAAACGTCGGCTCTTCCAGCACGGTCTCCTCCGCCTGATCCGGCGCTGCCGCCTCCGGAGCGGATGCCTGAGCGGATTCCGAAGCCGCTTCAGGTGCTCTTGTCACAGACTGACCGCAGCCTGAAGCTAAGAGCGCCGCAATGAGAACGAATGTGACCATGAATCTCGTGTGCTTCATTCCGATTCCTCCCTTTTTCTGCCGGCAGGCCCTTTCATCGGAGATTATTTTTTCTTCCGATGCCGGGGCTCCGCCGAGCAAATGTGCATATTGTAAACTATCGCACATATCATTATAGAACCGGATATACGCTTTGTCAATTCTTACATGCTTATCTGACGGTTTTTTTCGTTCAGGTGCGGCCGCCTTTATCTATTTTTAACTATACAGGCATGCGGTCATCATTTGTTATGTTTACATTTTGTAAACATTGCTTTTTGCACTCAGCCGTGCTATAATGGCTCAATCACGCACATGACCAATACTTAAAAGCAGGGAGAAAGACAATATATGGCGATGAGACGGGTCACCATGCAGGAAATCGCGGATGCCTGCGGTTTATCCAGGAATACGGTTTCCAAGGTTTTCAACGAGAGGGGCTCAGTCCCGGAGGCCACCAGGAATCTGGTGCTGGCGAAGGCGAAGGAGCTCGGCTATTTTTCTTCCCCTGTGGAAGCCGAGACCGGGCGGAAGCCCGGCGGCACGATCGCGCTCCTGACGCAGCACAAACTCCTGAGCCACAATTTCGGCGCTTTTTTTATCACGAGCTTTACCGACCAGATCAGCCGTTCCGGCTATACCCTGAAAATATTTGAAATATCCCCCGATGAGATCGCCGCAAAAAAGCTGCCCCCGCACTTCGACCCGGAGCACACGGCCGGCATTCTCGGAATCGAGCTGTTCGACAGAGCCTATCTGGACCTCGTCTGCTCGCTGGGCAGGCCGACGGTTTTCGTGGACGGATACGCCCGCGCGAGCGGCGCTCTCATAAACTGCGACTTTGTCTCCATGGAAAATATCGCCAGCGAAAAGACGCTGGTCAGCCGGATGATCGAAGGCGGTGCAAAACGGATCGGGTTCGTCGGGGACATCGAGCACTGCAACAGCTTCTATGAGCGCTGGGTCGGTTTCTGCTCGGCGCTCGATGAGGCAGGCCTTGCAGTCGACCGGGATCTCTGCATTCTGGAAAAGGACAGCGATCTCTACGGGGACACCGACTGGATCCTCCGGCACCTTGCAGCCATGCCCCGCATTCCGGACGCCTTCGCCTGCGCCAACGATTACCTGGCCATCCACCTGATGAGCGCGCTGAAAAAGATGGGGCTTTCCATCCCCAAAGACGTGATGGTCGCGGGCTTCGACGGGTCTATGGAGGCGGCCGTCGTTGACCCCTCCCTCACGACCGCCGTGATCGCCTGCACCGACATCGGCCGCCTCGCCGCCTTCCTTCTCGATGAGCGGATCCGCCTGCCGGAGTTTCCCTACCACTGGACCTACGTGAAGAGCGAACCCCTCTGGGGCCACAGCACCCTCTAAACTGCGGGGACGGTTCTAGGCACAAAAAAACGATTCTCTTTTTGAGAATCGTTTTTTTGTACAAGAACCGTCCCTGAGGGTTTATTGAAGCTGCGGGGACGGGGTCCAGGCACAAAAAATGCTTCTCTTTTGAGAATCGTTTTTTTGTACAAGAACCGTCCCTGTAGGATATGGTGAACCTTCCCTGAAGTCCTTACACCCTCACCCTCTCCTCCATCTCCTCCCGGATCCTGGCCTCACGCTCCGCCGCCTGCCCTTCATTTTCCGCCGTCACGGAAATATAGATCTTAAGCTTCGGCTCCGTGCCCGACGGCCGGACCACCACGCTGCCCGACTCCGTCATGAATTTCAGCACGTCGGACGCCGGCAGGCCGTTCAGCCCTTCGGCGTAATCCTCCGTGCGGAGCACGCGCTCCCCGGCGAGCTCCTTAAGGCCGCCGCGGAAGGATTTCATGATCTCCGCCATCCGGGCCATGCCCGAGGAGCCCGGGAACGCAAAGGTGTGCAGGGTATTCAGGCAATAGCCGTACTCGCGGTAAAGCGCCTGCAGCTTCTCAAGAAGGCTCACGCCCCGGGTTTTGTAATACGCGAACATCTCCGCGATCATGAAGGCCGCGTTCACCCCGTCCTTATCCCGCACATAGGAACCGGTCAGGTACCCGTAGGACTCCTCGAAGCCGCAGATATAGTCCCGCTCGTCCGCCAGCCGCCCGATCACCTCTCCGATAAACTTGAAGCCGGTCAGCACGTTGACCGTCCGGACGCCGTAGTGCGCGGCGATCTTCTCCGCAAGGTCCATGGTCACGATCGTCTTGACAAAGACCGGATGCTCCGGCATCCGCCGATGCTTCGTCCTCTGCGAACAGATGTAATCCAGCAGAAGAAGGCCCGTCTCGTTGCCGGTCAGCAGCCGGTACTCTCCCGCCTCATCCTTAACGGCTATGCCGCAGCGGTCACAGTCCGGATCGGTCGCCAGCAGGAGGTCCGCCCCCGTGCGCCGGCACCAGGCAAGCCCGAGCTCCATCGCCTCGCGGATCTCCGGGTTCGGGTACGGACAGGTCGGAAAATGGCCGTCCGGCTCCCTCTGCTCCTCCACCACGGTGATGCCGGAAAATCCCGCCTCCGAAAGCGCCCGGGTGACCGGTTTTAAGCCGGTGCCGTTTAAAGGCGTGTAGACTATGGCTGTATCCCGGTCGATCGCATCCCCGAAGAGGACACTCTGCCCTTTGACATGTTCAATAAAATCAGTAAGGATCCCGTCCGGGATCATGGTGATGAGGCCGGCCCGCACGCCCCCCTCAAATGAAAGGCGGTGCACGTCGCGGAACATATCCAGCCTGTTGATGCAGGTGAGGATCGCGGCAGCCGCCTCCGTCGTGATCTGGCAGCCGTCCGGCCCGTAGACCTTGTAGCCGTTGTAGCGGCTCGGGTTGTGGGAGGCTGTGATCATGACGCCGGCGGATGCTCCCAGCGCGCGGACGCCGTAGCTGACCGTCGGTACCGGCAGAAGCTCGGGCCAGAAATGAACCCGGATCCCGTTTGCAGCAAATACGCCTGCCGCCGTCCGGGCAAACTCATCCGACTTAAGGCGGCTGTCGTAACCGATGACCACGGACGCATCATTTCCCAGATAATCCGCAAGGCCCTGGGTCGCCCTGGCGACCACATACACGTTCATGCGGTTGGTGCCGGCTCCGAGTATGCCCCGAAGGCCCCCCGTTCCGAACGCAAGATCCCTGTAAAATGCATCCTCCCTGGCCGCCTCATCCATCTTTTTAAGCTCAGCTATGAGGTCCTCCTCCGCTGCCTCCGCCAGCCATCGTTCATACGTCTTCCGGTAATCCACCTGAAATTCTCCTTTCCCGCCGGTGCAGAACAGGCCCTTACCGAGGCATTCTGCGGATGATCCGCAGGATATATCTGGTATTGTTCCTGAGCCGGCTGACGTCGATCTTTCCGTCCTTTACTCCGTCCTCGATGATCTTGGTGAAAGTGTCGTCCTCGGTTCCCGGGGTGAACCAGCAGTTGCCTGCCTGGACACTGGTGGGGATATCCGCTGTATCGTAGCTGTTCCAGTCCGTCATGACGAAGCCGTCGAAGCCGAATTCCTCACGGAAGATGCCCTGGATCATCTCCTCATCCTCAGCCGTAAAGACGCCGTTGAGCGCATTGTATCCTGTCATGATGGACGCGGGCTTACGGACCTCAAGCGCATATTCAAACGCTTTGAAATAGATCTCGCGCAGGGCTCTCTCCGAGGCAATCGTCTGGTTGCGCTTGCGGGAGGACTCGCTGTTGTTGCAGGCCACATGCTTGACGCTTCCGTCCACGCCGTTCTCCTCGAGACCTTTGCACATGTTTCCGGCCATCAGGCCCGCCAGCAGCGGGTCTTCGCTGAAGTACTCGGGGTGTCTGCCGCAGAGAGGATTTCTGTGAATATTCATCGCGGGTGCCAGGATCATGCGGATCTCGTTATCCTTCGCCTCATCGGCGATCACGGCGCCGACCCGGCAAGCGAGCTCCGTGTTCCAGCTGGCGCAAACCATGTTGCTGCTGGGGAAACCGATATTTCTTCGGTTCACGTTGACGCCGGTGTTGCCGTCCGCCACCGCGTAACAGGGAAGATCGCGTCCCCTGATCCGGAAAATCTTGCCGGCCTCGCCTTTCTGGTGCATGCCCCAGCCGCTGTTGGCGCATACGGCCAGTCTCGCCATCTCTTCAACGGTCCAGTCATCCGCTTCCGGCACATCCGGCACATTGCACTCCTCAATGTGGGCCCGGCCGGTTCTGGGTTCCAGATAATGGACTTCCTTGATCCCGCTGTGCTCTCCTGTCGGGAAGGCTCCGTCCAGCTTGCTCATCCGCTTGAACGCAATGTTCGGAACGCACCTGTTCACGGTCTGCTTCAGCACCCTGAGCGACGCAAGCGGGAGACTTCCGATCTTTGCCGTATCCTGTACGGAGCTGCCGGCATGGAAGACATAGTTTCCTGCCTCCATGACCCAGGACGCGGATGCTTCGTCGTAGGACTCCAGCCTCTTTACCGGAATATCCAGTGTGAGGACCTGCGTCTCACCCGGCGCAAGTTCCTTCGTCTTTGCAAAAGCGATCAGCCGTCTGGCAGGCTGCTCGAGTTTTCCGTCCGGGATCTCAGCATAGACCTGGACAACTTCCTTACCGGCATACTTTCCGGTGTTGGTCACGGAGGCGGAAACCGTCACGGTCTCTGCCGCAGACAGGTCCGCATTCTCCAGCTGAGCTCTGATGGCAAAATCCGTGTAGGAGAGACCAAAGCCGAAGGGATAGGCACATTTTGCGCCGAAAGTCTCAAAATACCGGTAACCGACGTAAATATCCTCCTCGTAGCAGGTATCCAGCCACACGTCATGGTCGGCATCCAGCGCGTCCTCCGCCGTCGGGGGCTGGTAAAAATTCCGGGAAGCCGGAATGTCCCAATAATCCAGACTCCATGTATCCGGGAGTTTTCCGGAGGGGTTCACCCTGCCGCACAGGACCTCTGCCAGCGCCTGTCCTCCCAGCATGCCCGCAAATCCGCACCAGACCACCGCGTCCATCTTATACTGCTCTGTCCAGCGAAGATCCATGGGATAACCGCTGTTCACAACCGCGATCACCTTGCGGCAGGAGGCACGCAGCCTGGCGATCTCATCCTCTTCCTCGCGGCTCAGATAGAACTCTCCGGGCAGGGCGTTGTTGTCAAAATTCTCGCCGGAGGCCCTGCTGATGATGACGAGGGCTGTGTCCGCATCCTCCCTGATCCGGATGCCCTGCTGCGCAAGGCCCTTAGAGAGGCGGACCGAATACCTGGGGTTGATCTTGCCGGCACCGACCGCGCTGTTCCGGAATTCAGATTCGCCGCGGACACGGATTTCATTTTCCGCAAGAGGAAGAGCCCCGTTGTTTTTGAGGAGCACGATGCCTTCTCTCGCCGCCTGAAGAGCCACCTCTTCATTGGCTGCATATCCTGGATCCGGCGCCTGCTGAGGATCCGTGCCAATGACGATATCGCAAGGATCGATCATGATGCCGTCCTCGTCGATGAAACCCTCCGCATGCAGCGTGTACTCCCTACCGTATTCCGTAAAAATGTCTCTGACAAAGACCCCCAGCACCTGTGCGCCGTTCATGATCCCGATGTGGCGGAAGCAGATCGAGCGGGGCTTCCCCTCATATGTCACGGTGCCCGCATCCTCCCGCATCGGCTTGCTGAATCTGACCAGGACACTGCCCCCAAGGGCATGGTCCAGCATATAAAGCATGCCGTCCACCTCGTCAATGTTGTAGGTGGGCGAGAACATGCCTGTCTGAATCGTTGCCGGGACTGTATGGGGATCCCGGATCGTGACTGCAGGCGTCTTTCCGTTGGCAACATCAATCACAGCTTCAAGGACAGGGCGCATGCCCTCAGGCATGAGGTCCCTGATCCGGCTCAGCGTCATGCCGGACAGGCTGCCCAGCGTCTGTGCCTCCAGCAGCTGCCCTGCATATTTTTCCAGGAACTCTTTTACCCCCGGACATTCCAGAACTTCTGAAAAAGTATTCTGATCGTTGAACATGGCTTACCCCTTGTGGATGGCTATAGTTTTCCATGTACAGTATAGCAGAAAAATGCAGACAAAAATACAAATATTTGCATGTTCACAAAAAGAGCTCCCGGCATTCGATGCAGTTTCGTCGGATGCCGGGAGCTCTTACCGCACAATATCACAGACGCTGCACGCCCGCTTATGCAGCAGAAGCTTGTTTTGTGGAATTCATCACCCAGGCCTGCATGACGTCAGCATTTCGTACTCGATACCGGCGCGGCGCCACTTAATGTATATCAGTTAAGTTTTGTGCGCTTTTAGCCGATTTTTTCTCTCTGTTATACTGTGTCTCTTCCCTTTTCGATCTTCTGTTGCCAATTTGTTGCCAGAGGACTTTCGATGGTGACCTGCCCATGATCACTCATTTATCATCATAATGCCCACCACATTGAATGACAGTTACCTTGTTGTCATCCGCACTGAAAATGATCCTGTTTTTCTTATCAAT
>DFFD01000155.1 GCA_002369495.1 Lachnospiraceae bacterium UBA3785
CGGCTGAAAATGTGCCGGCAGAAGACGCGAAGGCCGCGGAGCCGGCCGAGAGCGCGGCGGCAGAAGAGGCTTCTGCCGGCGAGACAGTGCCGGAGGGAGTGATCCCCGCGGCGACGGAGCCTGCGCTTGACGAGGAGGAACCTGCGGAGACGCCGGTTCCGGAAAAAGCCGATGAGACGGCTTCCGGGGAAGAGGCTGCGGAAGAAGAAAACCCGCTGCTCGCCCTCGGAAAGCAGGAGAGGCTCATGAAGTATGACAACCTGCTTTCCGGATCAGCTGCGGAAGCAGCGCCGGCAGAAGAGGAGGAAGATGTCCTCTATGCCGCGGAAGCAGTTCAGGAAGCCGGCAGCGCGGAGACGGAAGATACGGAAGAAAGCGAGGACGCGCTCATCTCCCTGGCGAGACAGGAGACCGGCACAGACGTCGATGACATCCCGTTCGCGACGGAGACCTGGACGCCCGGAAACGAGAGCGTGATCCCGGCCGCGACGGAGACTCTGGATACGGTGAGCGAGCCTGCGTTCGTGACGAGCGTTGACGAGACAGTCGTGAATGCGGCGCCCGGAACAAAACAGATCGTCGGCGACACCGATGCCGCGGGCAGCAAGACGCTTACAGCCGCTCCGACGCCGACGGCCGCTCCGACGGCGGCCCCGACGGCAGTGCCGACACCGACGGCAGCGCCCGCCACGGCAGCCCCGACGGCAGCCCCGGCGGAGAATACAGGCAGCGCCTCCCCGGCACCTTCGACGGAGACACCGGCGAAAAATGCAAACCGCGCCAACCCGAAGACGGGCGATATTTCGAACCCGTTTGCGTATGCGGCGGCGATGATTGCTTCGGGGGCTGCATTTTTTACAGCGAAACGCAAAAAACGCGATTAAGCGTACTTGCCAGAAAAGATATGCTGTGGTATAATGTCACAAATCTATAAGGAGGACAATCTTGATGAAGCACGTAAAGAGCCTGAACACAAAGAACCTTCAGAATACGCTCAAAAAAGGCGGATGCGGCGAGTGCCAGACTTCCTGCCAGTCAGCCTGCAAGACTTCCTGCACGGTAGGCAACCAGAGCTGCGAGCACAAGTAAACGGTCAGTTTCAACGGATACGATTAAGGGTCTGTGATGAGCAGACCCTTTTCAAGTGTAAAAAAGCGGCCGGAAGAGCCGGCCGAATATACGGAATCAGGAGTATTCATGCAGGTACACCAGTATAAAAATAACGGATACAATATGATCCTTGACGTGCCGAGCGGGTCGGTCCATGTGGCGGATGACGTCCTCTACGACGCGGTCGCTGTTATGCGGGACGGCGGGGACGCGGACAAGGTCAGGGAGACGCTTGCCGGTTCCTATCCGGCGGAAGAGATCGAGGAGGCGCTCGAGGAGATCGGGACGCTGAAGAGCGAGGGGTCTTTATTTTCAGAGGAGCCCTATTCGCCGGCAATCGACCGCTTCTCCAAGGCGCCGACCGTCGTCAAGGCGCTCTGTCTTCACATCGCGCACGACTGCAATCTCGCCTGCCGCTACTGCTTCGCGGAGGAAGGTGAATATCACGGCCGCCGCGCGCTGATGAGCCTTGAGGTCGGGAAGAAGGCGCTGGATTTCCTTGTGAAAAATTCCGGCTACCGCCAGAACCTGGAAGTCGACTTCTTCGGCGGGGAGCCGCTCATGAACTGGGAAGTCGTAAAACAGCTGGTCGCCTACGGGCATGAGCTCGAGGAGAAGACGAAGGACACGGTCGCGCCGAAGAAGTTCCGCTTCACGCTGACGACGAACGGCGTCCTCTTAAATGACGAGATCATGGAGTTCTGCAACCGGGAGATGCACAATGTGGTTCTCTCCATCGACGGGCGGAAGGAAGTGCACGACCGGATGCGCCCGTTCCGGAAGGGGCAGGGCAGTTATGACCTGATTCTCCCGAAATTCCTGAAATTCGCGAAAATGAGAAATGAACTCGGCCTCCAGTACTATGTGCGCGGCACTTACACACACTGGAATCTCGATTTTGCGGAGGATGTCCTGCACCTTGCGGATCTCGGGTTCGACCAGATCTCCGTCGAGCCGGTCGTGGCGCCGCCGACGGAAGATTACGCGATCCGCCCGGAGGATGTTCCCTGCCTCCGAGAGCAGTATGACTGTCTCGCAAAGGAAATGATTCGAAGAAAAAAAGAAGGAAAGGGTTTTAATTTCTTTCATTTTATGATAGATTTAACGGGTGGCCCTTGCGTCTACAAGCGGCTCTCTGGCTGCGGGTCCGGCACCGAGTACCTCGCGGTCACGCCCTGGGGCGATTTCTATCCCTGCCACCAGTTTGTCGGGACGGAAGATTTCCTTCTGGGAAATGTCGATGAGGGTGTCGTCCGTCAGGATATCGTTGCGGAATTCAAGAAGGTAAACGTCTACTCTAAGAAGGAGTGCAGAAGCTGTTTCTCCAGGTTCTACTGCAGCGGCGGCTGTGCGGCCAACTCCTACAATTTCACGGGTGGGATCAACGACGTTTACGAGATCGGCTGTCAGCTTCAGAAGAAGCGGGTCGAGTGCGCGATCATGCTTAAAGCCGCGGAAGCGGAATTAGAACCATAAGTTACAAGGAGCGGAAGGTATTATGAAGAAAAGAACAGGCGTAATCGTTATTGCGCTGAGCATTATCGTTACGGTGCTCATGTGCTACACTGCCATTGCCGGATGGGGCGCGGGCGGAACCGGATCGATGAGAAACATCCATACCGGTCTGGACCTCTCCGGCGGTGTCTCCATCACCTACGAGGCAAATGAAGCTGCCCCGTCGGCCGCAGACATGGACGACACCATCTACAAGCTGCAGAAGCGTGTCGAGGAGTACTCGACCGAAGCGAACGTTTACCAGGAAGGCGCAAACCGTATCAGCGTTGAGATCCCGGGCGTCACGGACGCCGACGCGATCCTGGCTGAGCTCGGCACGCCGGGTTCCCTTTATTTCATCGCCGAGACCGACGCGGACGGCAACAAATCCTACTCCTACGACAGCACGGTCGGCGAGTATGTCCTGAACTACACGATCGAGGAGCTTGAGAAGAGCGGCGCGATCGTCTGCACGGGTTCCGATGTGGCGTCCGCCGAAGGCGCCGTCTCCACGCAGGAGACCACCGGCAACAAGTACGTCGTCCAGCTGACGCTGAACGAGTCGGCGACGGAGGCATTTGCCGCCGCGACCCAGAAGGCTTACTCCAGCAATGAGTCCATCGGTATCTACTACGACGGCCACTTTGTCTCCGTACCGTCCGTCAACGACGTGATCTCCAACGGCCAGGCGGTCATCGAGGGCATGGAGTCCATCGAGAAGGCCAAGGAGCTCGCCTCCTACATCCGCATCGGCGGCCTTAAGCTTCTCCTCACCGAGATCCGCTCCAACGTCGTCGGCGCGCAGCTCGGCCAGAACGCGATCCGCACCTCCCTTATCGGCGGCGCGGTCGGCCTCGGCATCGTCTGCCTCATCATGATCATCGCCTACCTTGTCCCGGGCGTCATCGCGTCGTTCGTCCTTGTGCTCTACGCCGCGCTGATCCTGGTGCTGCTCAATGCATTTGACCTGACGCTGAC
>DFFD01000252.1 GCA_002369495.1 Lachnospiraceae bacterium UBA3785
GACGGTTCCCAGGGACGGTTCTCAACAAAAACCGCGATTCTCAAAACGAGAATCGCGGTTTTTTCAGAACCGTCCCTGCAGGTTCGTCCCAGTTTTAACCTCTTCTGCCGGGTCTCTGGCCCTGCGCGCCGAACCCGCCGTACATGCCGCCCTGGCCCGGGGTCATTCCCTCCGGGGCTTCGGGCGCTGTTCCGTCGGGTGTCGTGCCGTCCGGAAGCGTTCCGTCTCCGAACTGGCCCCGGCCGCCCATCATGCCGCCGCCCATCATCTGGGTCGTCATCTCGGTGATCTGCTCGCCGTTCACGGTGACGGTGCCGCCGTAGATCGCGCCGCCGCGCTCGTAGTCAAATGCGGACATCCCGCTGATCGTGATCGTGCCGTCGTAGACGTAGATGTAACCGTTCGAGTCGACCGCGTCGGTGTCGCCGCGGCCCATCGTGATCGTGGTGTTGCCGCCGTAGAACTCGATCAGGACGTCGACGGAGGTCGATTTCCGGGAGGCGTTGATGCCGTCGTCGGTCGCCTCAATATTGATCGTGCCGTCATTGATTGTGATTTTGGTCGCCTCGAGGCCCTCCTCGGCGGAAATGTCCAGCGTCCCGCCGTTGATCTCAAGGGTCGTGGTCGCCTGGATCCCGTCTGATTTCGCATCGATGTTGAAACTGCCGCCGCTGATATAGACGGAGCCGAGCGTGTTGTCCTCGTCATTCTCGCAGTGGAAGCCGTCCGTCCCGGCCGTGATCGTGAAGCTGCCGTCGCAGACGGAGATGGAATCGTTAGCCTCAATGCCCTTTTTCGCCGCGGTGATCACCCACGTGCCGCCGGTCGCCTTGAGGTCGTCCTTGCAGACGATGCCGTGGGCGGTCGAGTTCACGGTGAGGGTGCCGAGGCCGTTCAGGGTGAGGTCGTCCTTCGAGAAAATGACGCCGTCAATATTGGTCGTCCCGTCCGCGGTGAGGGTGCCGGTGACGGTCAGTGTGTTTTCGCTGCCCTCGGCGGTCGTGATGAAGACTTTGTCCGCATTTTTCACGTAGATGGCCGGGGAGTCCTCATTTGTGATATTCACGTTGTCGAGGACCAGCTGGACCTTTGCCTCGTCGTCAGTCTCGACGATGACGGTCGCATCTGAGGCGGTCCCGGTGATCACGTAGATGCCGGCCTCCGAGATCGTGATGTCCTCGCCGTCCGATACGGTGATCGTCTCGGCGGCTGAGGTGTCGGCCTCCTGGGTGAGATCGCGCTTGCTGAAAATGTCGCTCTCCGAGGAGCCTGTCTCGGCGGTTTCCGCGTTTGCGGTGGTTTCATTTTCCGAAGAGGCGGCGCTCTCTTCGGAGAGTGCCTCGGAATCTTCCCCGAAAATCACCTGGCCGCCGGCCGATCCGGCCTCCGAGTCGAAGGTGACGGACGTCTTTGCGGTTTTGGTTTCTGTATCGGAAGATCCGCAGCCCGCCATGAGGAGGGAAGCACTGACCACGACGGCGAGAGAGACTGCGATAAACTGTTTTTTCATATTGGAAATCTCCTTTCGTTTTGATGCTGCTTACGATAAAGGAAGAATTCGAAGTTTCTGTGTCCAAATTCGTGGGGTTTTGTGAAAAAATCCTGTCTGATTTGTGGACGCACGGATTTCTTCCTATACTATGGGCGGGGCGGCAATTTGTCAAGAGCCGGCTGCATGGAGGCGGGAATCGGGCTTCATTTAACAGTTTTTTCACAAATACAGCCTTGAAATGTTAGAAAATAATGGTATGATTGATTCATCAAGGGGGAGACCCCCGGAAAGGAGATTCATCTATGAATAATGATTACAACCGGGATTTTGAAAATCCCTACTATGAAAATGAACTGAACGGCACCCGCGCCGGCATGAGTGATTATGCAGGTTACGGCGCTGCAGGAGCTGTGGAGACGCTGGGCAGCTACATGGCGAAGACATTTCTGTGGATGGCGGCGGGCCTGCTGGTCACATTCGCCGTGTCCATGGGGCTTGCGCTCTCGGGCGTGATGTACAATCTGCTTCTTGGCGGCAGCTTTACCTTTGTCATGCTGGGCTGCACGATCGCTGAGCTGGCGCTGGTCGTGATCCTGGGAATGCGGATCCGGAAGCTGTCGGTCGGGGCGGCCAGGGCGATGTTCCTCGGGTACGCGGCGCTGACGGGCGTGACATTTTCTCTCTATTTCTACATGTTTGACCTGACGATCCTGATCTTCGCGTTCGGCGCGACGGCGCTGCTCTTCGCGGGCATGGCGATCGCGGCGAAGGTCTTCAACCTGGAGCTTTCCTCGATTCGTCCTTACCTGTTCGCGGGCCTGATCGCGCTGCTCATCTTCGGGATCATCGGGATGTTCACGTCGCTCGGGGCGTTTGAGATCATCTTCTGCTACCTCGGCGTGGCGATCTTCCTCGGCTACACCGCCTACGACACCACGAAGATCCGCGACAACTACTACTATTACACGAATCTCGGCGACGGCACGATGCTGGCGAAGGCCTCGGTCTTCTCGGCGCTGCAGCTGTATCTCGATTTCGTGAACCTGTTCATCTACATCCTCCGGATCCTCTCGAGGAACGGCGGGAGAAGCAGACGGTAATGAAGAGCATGAAAAGCGCACCCGGCGGGGTGCGCTTTTTTAAAGGGACGGTTCCCAGGGACGGTTCTTGAAGAAAGCGGTTCTCATTTCGAGAACCGCTTTCTTCTTAGAACCGTCCCCCAGGAACCGTCCCCGAAACTGTCAATGTCGTGTATCGTCCGTAAACCGCTCGCAGAACCGCGCGTGGAAGGAGGGCTCCTCGCCGCGCTCGGTCAGGTGGGAAATGTCTCCGAACGAAAGCATCCGGAAGCTCGCAATCCCCTCCTGCCGCTCCTCGGTGACGAGGGTGGTGACGGAGGAGGGCAGCGCGCAGGTCCCGTGCAGGAGCGGGACCGCAGGGAGATTAAGCAGGCGGGAGAGCAGGATGCACTCAAGCCCGAAATGGCAGAAGAGCGCAATAGTCTCCGCATTCGGCCGCTCCGCCCGGTAAATGTACCCCTCCCTCCGGTACCCGTGCTCCGTGAGGAGCCCGTCGAACCCGGCGGCGACTTCCTCATAGCGGGCCCGCACGTCGCCGCTCGCCGAGACCGGGGTGTCAAGCCAGCCGTCGAGGGAGAAATTTCCCGGATCGGACGTCCAGACGGCCGGCAGATAGTCCCAGGGGATGCCCTTCCGGGTCCCGTCCGCGAGGGTCACGGGCGCGTCGAACTCCCGGAGCCATGGGAGAATGTGCTCCTCCTCGCCCCTCGCCTCCAGTGTCGGCGCGGCGGTCAGCCTCGCCCGGCCGTAGGGGGAGACGTAGAAATGGTCGATCGGCACATTTTTAAGCCGGTCCGCGAGGAGGCGGGCCTCCCGGAAGCCCTTTTCGGTCAGGCTGTCGTGCTCGTAGTCGGGTTCAGCGTGTCGGATGATCAGGATTTTCATTTTCAGGTCCTTTCTGCCCGCGGCGGATGGCGCCGCTGCCGTATTTTTCATTGATCTTCAGCATCATGCCCGCGAGCTTTTCATCGCGGGCTTTCTTTTTGCCGGCGGCCGCGTCCAGCTTTTTCTTTTCCTCGGCCCAGGTGAAGAGGTCGATCTGGTCGAACGGCTCGTCGGTGAGGCCGGTCACGCCGACCCCGATGAGGCGGATCGCCTCGCCGGACGCAAGGAGCCCGGCGGGGGGCATGAGGAGTTCATTGGCAAGGAAGAGTGCGGCGGCGCGGATCTTGGCGGGATCGTCGGTCGCGGCGGGGAGCCCCGTCTGGCGCGAATGCCTCCTGAACCCGGCCGTCTTCACGGAAATGAAAACCGTACTCCCCCTCACATGATCCGCATGAAGCCTCCCGGCGACCTTCTCCGCAAGCCTTGTGAAGGTCGGGACGGCGGCCGAGTCGAAATTGTCGAGCGTGATGTCCTCGGGCGTGGTCGTCTCGTTGGAGTAGCTTTTTGCCTTCTCGCGGACGATGGTGACTTCGCTCTCCGAGAGCCCGTTCGCGGCGCGGCGGATGTAGGCGCCGGCTTTTTCCCCGAGCATCGAGGTGAGGAGCCCGGGGTCGGCAGCCGCCGCGTCCCCGATCGTCCGGATCCCGAGGCCGGTGAGGCGCTCCGCGGTCTTCGGGCCGCAGCCGTAGAGATCACCGATAGGGAGCGGCCAGAGCTTCTCAGGGATCTCTTCAGGCCAGAGGGTGTGTATCCTGTCCG
>DFFD01000235.1 GCA_002369495.1 Lachnospiraceae bacterium UBA3785
TTGTTTTCATTTTGCGAGACGGAGAAGATCGTGTCCGTGATGATCTCTCTCAGCGTGTACTGGGAAATCTCGATCCGCTCGTCCCTCTCGACCTCCGGCAGGTAGGCGAACTCCTCGCCCGACTGGCCCGCCAGCGCGAAATGCGCCTTATCGCAGACGATCGTCACGCCGTAGTTCGCGTCGCTCGTGATCGTGACGCTGCTGTCCGGAAGCTTCCGGACGATCTCCGAGAAGAGCTTCGCGTTCACGGCGATGACGCCGGGCTCCTCGGTGACGCCGTTCACGACGGTGTCGATACCGAGCTCCATGTCGTTGGAAATGAAATGAATCTCGCCCGGCCTCGCATCGATGAGGATGCACTCAAGGATAGGCATGGTCGTGCGCACCGGAACGGCGCGCAGGGCGATGTTGACGCTCTTCATAAGGTCCTGCCGGCTGCAGTAGATTTTCATAGGTTTGGTCCTCCGTTTGTTGGCGCTTGCGCGCGAAAAGCATTTATAAAAACATGGAAACCAGAAGTAAAAGCCTTAGGGGATGTGGATATGTGTTCTGATGAATTTCTTCCTATTATATATAGGGGCATTTTCCGGTGAGGATAACCCGTGTTTTTGTATGGGGTCATTCGTGGAAAATGTGGGGAAAAAATAAACACACATCCTGTCCACGCACCGTCCACAGTGCATATGTGTATATCACTGGGAGGGGCTTATCTTCTTCTGGATAGTCTCGATATTGCTGCGGGTCTCCGGGGAGGACTGCATTTCCTTCTCGATCTTCCGGCAGGCGCTGATGACCGTCGTGTGATCCTTCTTGTTGAGAAGGCCGGCGATCGTCATCAGGGAATCCTCGGTCATGACACGGCATAGGTACATCGCGATCTTGCGCGGATAGACGTACTTGGTGTCGCGCTTCTGGCTGCGGATCTCCTGCGGCGTCAGATGGAAATGTTCCGCCACCGCATCGATGATCATCGTGCTGGTCACGGCCCGATTCTCGTCCGGGGAGATCATGTCCTTCAGGATCTCCTCCGCCAGCTCCAGCGTGATCGTGCGCTTCTCGAGGATGCTCTTGGCGCGGATCCGGTTCAGGCAGCCCTCGAGCTCACGGATGTTGGACTTGATATTTCTGGCTATGTAGTCCAGGATCGCGTTGTCGATGTGGTAGCCGTCCAGGTCTTCCTTTTTCTTCAGGATCGCCATCCGTGTCTCGTAGTCCGGCAGGGAAATGTCCGCGATGAGGCCCATCTCCAGGCGCGAGCGGATCCGCTCTTCGAGGACGTCCAGGTCCTTGGGCGGCTTGTCCGAGGAGATGATGATCTGCTTCTTGGCCCCGTAGAGGGCTTCGAAGGTGTGGAAGAACTCCTCCTGCGTACTGGCCTTGTTGATCAGGAACTGGATATCGTCGATGAGAAGCACGTCGATGTTGCGGTACTTGTCGCGGAAGCGGGACATCACCGAGTTGTTGGTGCTGTTGTTGCGGATCGAATCGATCAGCTCGTTGGTGAACTCCTCGCTGGTCACGTAGAGGACCTTGGCCTCCGGGTTGTTCTGGAGAATGAAGTGCGCGATCGAGTGCATGAGGTGCGTCTTTCCGAGTCCCACGCCGGCGTACAGAAACAGCGGGTTGTAGATCTCGCCCGGCGATTCGGCAACGGCAAGGGAGGCAGCATGCGCAAATTTGTTGTTGCTGCCTATGACGAAGGTATCGAATGTGTACTTGGGGTTCAGGTGCGCCTTCTCCATCACTTTCGTGAAGTTGTCGGCCTCCTTGTTCTCGACGGGGGAACCCTGGTCCGGCGTGACATAGCGGATATCCAGGTTGAGTCCCGTGATCTCGGCGATCGCGACCTTGATGGCCAGCGTGTACTTCTTGTTCAGGACGTTGATGCCCATGATGCCGGACGGTACGATAAACGTGACGCTCTCGTTGTCGGCCGAGCGGATCTCGAGCGGCTCCAGCCACGACGTGTAGGAGACGGACGTGAGGTCGTGGTCGACCTTGATCTTGTTTAAAATGCGAGGCCAGTTTTCACTGATCAGCGTGTAATTGTCCATATATATAAGATACTCCATTCTCGATTCGGTCGAAAAGAAGTGAAGCCCCTTAAGGTTTCACTTTCCGTCCTTCTATGATACCAGTAAAGCGCTTTTTTTACAATAACGATTTTGCGGCAAAAGAGTAAGATACGAACATTTTCCACAGAAATATCCACAAAAATCAGTTTACGTAAATTATCCACATTTTGTGGATAAACTGTGGATAAGGGTGCATAAACATGTGGAATAAGGTGTAAATCCATCGAAAAATCCGTGAAAATAAAGGAAATTCCGTCCGGGGATACTGTAGATAAGTTTTCGACAGAGGTTCATTCTCGTAAAATGTTATGGAAACCGCCGGAGGGGCATGTGGAAAACCGAAAACCGTTTTCCACAATTTTCGGCTGTGAAGATTTTTTGCTTGACATAAATTTCCCTGGATTATATAATATACGGGCATATGAATGTGTCTATTTTTCAGAAAGGAACCGACGACCATGAAGATGACGTTTCAGCCGAAGAAATTATCTCACTCGAGAGTCCACGGCTTTCGCGCGAGAATGGCAACCAAGGGCGGAAGAAAAGTTTTAGCCAGACGCAGAGCAAAAGGCAGAAAGATCTTATCAGCCTGAACAAAGAAGCCCAAGACCACATTCAATGTGGTCTTTTCTTCTATTTAGGGAATGTATGAAGCATACGGAGAGATTGAGAAAAAACAGCGATTTTCAGGCGGTCTACCGCGGCGGCAAATCCAAAGCGGGTCATCTGACCGTCCTTTGCTGTGCCAAAAATAACCTCCCCTGTGCGCGCCTGGGCGTCTCCGTGAGCAGGAAAGTGGGCAACAGTGTTGTCCGGCACAGGCTGAAGCGCCTCATAAAGGAGGCCTACCGCCTGAATGAAGACCGCTTTCCGGCAGGCTACGATTACGTGGTCATTGCAAGAAAGCCGGCTGCCGACAAAGGTTACCATGAGATCGAGCGGTCCCTCATAAAAGCGGCCGGCTCGGAGAAACTTTTCCCGGACAGAGATCAGGTATGAAGAAATTAGCCCTGGCGGCCATCCGCTATTACCAGAAGAATCTCTCTCATTTAAAGCACAGTCACTGCCCGTATGTTCCGACCTGCTCGGAGTACACGCGGCAGGCAATCGAAAAGTACGGTGTCCTGACCGGCGGACTTCTTGGTCTCTGGCGGATACTTCGCTGCAATCCTTTTTCACACGGCGGGTACGATCCCGTTCCGTAAAACCGGCATTAGGGCGGGTAGTCCCGTCATAATCAGAGGCGCAATGCCTACTATATTATTTAAGGAGGAAGCAACGTGGCAATCAAACTCACCAAGAGCAGCACGCCGATCATCGGATGGGTCGCGATCGTGCTCGGCTGGATCATGAACGGGATCTATTTTGTCATCAACGGCATCGGCATTCCGAATGTCGGCCTGGCGATCATCCTGTTCACGATCATCGTCTATGCGCTCATGACACCGCTCCAGGTCAAACAGCAGAGGTTCACCAAGCTGAATGCGATCATGCAGCCTGAACTGAGCAAAATTCAGGAACGGTACAAGGGCAAGAAGGACCAGGTCTCCCAGCAGAAGATGCTGGACGAGACAAACGCGGTCTATGAGAAGTACGGCGTCTCCCAGATGGGCTCCTGCGTCCAGCTGCTCGTCCAGATGCCGATCCTGTTCGCCCTTTACCAGGTCATCTACCGTATCCCGGGCTACATCACGATCATCGGCGACCAGATCCGCACGGTTGCGGAGGACGCTTCTTTCGTGTCCTTCTTCACCGATTTCGTCGCGAAGCTGGAGAACAGTTCCCTGAACAACTCCATTAGCGGCGGCACGACCGAAAATATCATCGACACGGTCTACAAACTGAACACGTCCCAGTGGGCCCAGCTCCTCGAGGAAGGCAAGGGCCAGTCCTTCGAGACCGCCCTTACAGGCGTCCACAAATATGTGAGCAGCGCGACCAACTTCATCGGCCTCAACATTTCCGATTCCCCGATGAATATCATCCAGTCCTCCTGGGGTGCCAAAAACTGGCTGCTGATCTTTGCGGCCGTCCTGATCCCGCTTCTCGCGTGGGGCACCCAGGTCCTGAACTTCAAGATGATGCCGCAGCCGAACAACAAAAAGCGCCCGGAGGAGATGGGCACGATGGAGCAGAGCATGCAGTCGATGAACACGATGATGCCGCTCATGTCCGCTTTCTTCTGCCTGACTCTTCCTGTCGGTATCGGTCTCTACTGGATCGTCGGTGCAGTCGTCCGTACCATCCAGATGTTCATTGTCAATAAGATGCTCGACCGCGAAAGCGTCGACGACATCATCAAGAAGGCGCAGGAGAAGGCCAACAAGAAGCGCGCAAAGCAGGGCCTTCCGCCTCAGAAGATCACGAACAACGCGCATGTTTCCACCCGTTCAATCGCGGCTGACGAGAAGCTCCGCGAGGAGGAGAGGGCGAGAAAGAACGCCGAGTCCGCTCAGAAAATGAAAGAATCGACCGAGTACTACAAGAACACCGCGAAGCCGGGCAGCATTGCCTCCAAGGCAAATATGGTCAAACAGTTCGAAGAGAAAAATCAGAAGAAAAAGTGAGGAAAACCATGAATTTTCAGGAATTTCGTGCGAAAACAGTCGGCGATGCGGTCACGCAGGCCTGCATCAGCTTCGGCGTGACGTCGGACCGGCTGGATTTTGAGATCGTGAGCGAGGGCAGCAGCGGATTTTTCGGTCTCGGAAGAAAAGACGCTGTGATCCGCGCCAGCGTGAAGGAGGAGAAGGCTGAGCCGGCTCCGAAGAAGGAAAAGAAGGAAGCGCCGAAGGCAGCTCCGCAGAAGAAGGATGTGAAGGAAGCAGCTCCCGTAAAGGCTCCTGCCGCGAAGGAAGAGAAGCCCGCCAATAAAGCGGAGGATAAGAGAGAGCCGAAGTTCCTCTCCTCCGACGAGATCGAGGCGAGAGCGGCCGCAGCGGCTGCCCGCGCGAAGGAGAACGGCGAGGAAGCCCCGGTCTTCGAGAAAAAGGACCGCGAGAAGAGGGAGCGCCGCGACCGGCGTGACCGCCGCGGCCGTGACAGACGCGACCGCCGCGACGACCGCCGCGATAAGCGCGAGACGAAGCCCGCAGCCGAAGCGGCCATGAAGGAAGAGCCGGCCAGAAAGCCGTCCGCTCCGAAGCCGGAGCGCGTCGTCCTGCCGAAGACTCCGGAGGAGATCGAGGCGATGAAGAAAGCGGCGAACGATTTCCTTGTCAGCGTGTTCGGCTGCATGGATACGGAAGTCTCCATCAGCATGGAATACGACGAGAAGGAAGGCTGCCTCTCCTGCCTCTTCTCCGGCGATGACATGGGTATCCTGATCGGCAAGCGCGGCCAGACCCTGGACAGCCTCCAGTACCTTACCAGCCTCGTCGTGAACAAGGGCAAGTCCGACTATACAAGGGTCAAGCTGGACACCGAGGACTACCGCGCCCGCCGCGCCGATACGCTGGAGAACCTCTCCCGCAATATCGCCTACAAGGTCAAGCGGACCCGCAAGGCCGTCAGCCTTGAACCGATGAATCCCTATGAGAGAAGGATCATCCATTCTGCGCTTCAGAACAATAAATATGTCGAGACCTACAGCGAAGGCGAGGAGCCCTATCGCCACGTGGTCGTCGCACCGAAAAAGAATTGATGACGGCGGAATACTGAATTGAAAGATACGATTGCAGCAATTGCAAGCGGACTTACGGCTTCAGGCATCGGAATCGTGAGGATTTCCGGGCCTGAAGCCTTTGTAGTACTTGAAAGAGTTTTCCGCTTTGCAGACAGCAGGAAAAAAATGAGCGAGGTGAAGCCGAATACGATCCATTATGGCTTCATTTTCGACGGAAATGAAAAGCTCGACGAAGTCCTGGTCATGCTGATGCGCGCGCCGCACACCTACACCGCCGAGGACACGGCGGAGATCGACTGCCACGGAGGCATCTACGTGATGCAGAAGATTCTGGCGCTGGTCTTAAGAAACGGGGCGAGGCTGGCGGAGCCGGGCGAGTTTACGAGACGCGCATTTCTGAACGGCCGGATCGACCTCTCCGAGGCGGAGGCGGTCATGGACGTGATCGCGAGCGGCAGCGACGACGCGCTCAAAAGCTCCCTGATGCAGCTGGGCGGCTCGGTCCGCCGGATGATCGAGGATGCCCGCGAGCGGATCATCTCCGAGGTGGCCTATATCGAGGCCGCGCTCGACGACCCGGAGCACATGGACCTGACCGGCTATCCGGAGATCCTGCGCGGGCGGGTCGAAAAGCTCCGCGGGGAGCTTCTCTCCTTCGCGGGGACCTTCGACCAGGGCAAGATCATGCGGGAAGGCATCTCGACGGTCATCCTGGGCAAGCCGAACGCCGGCAAATCGTCGCTCCTCAACTGCCTCACCGGCGAGGAGCGGGCGATCGTCACGGAGATCGCGGGCACGACGCGGGACACGCTCGAGGAAAATGTCCGCCTCGGCGGCATGATGCTGCGCATCGCGGATACAGCCGGCATCCGCGCGACCGACGACGTGATCGAGAAGATCGGCGTAGAGCGGGCTCTGAAGCTCGCCGAACATGCGGATCTCATCCTGGCTCTCTTCGACAGCTCTCTCCCGCTTACGGACGAGGATGAGGAGATCCTGCGCTTCATTGAAGACAGAAAGGCCCTGGTCCTCCTGAACAAGACGGACCTTGCGCCGGTCACGACGGCGGCCTTCCTCCGGGAACGCGCTAAAAAGCCCGTGATCGAGATCTCTGCAAAGATGGGAGAAGGCATCGGCGAGCTCGAAAAGAGCGTCCGGGAGCTTTTCTTTGCGGGCGGTCTCAGGCTGAACGAGCAGACGGTCATGACGAACATCCGCCACAAGGAGGCGGTGACGGAGGCAGCGGAGAGCCTTGCGCTTGTCCTTGCCGGTATCGACAACGGTCTCCCGGAAGACTTCTACACCGTGGATCTCATGGACGCCTACGCCTCTCTCGGCCGGATCATCGGCGAGGAGGTCGGCGACGACATCGTGGACGCGGTCTTCACGCGCTTCTGCATGGGAAAGTAGGAAATATGGGTTTACATAACATTGAAGAGACATACGATGCGGTCGTGATCGGGGCCGGCCACGCCGGCTGCGAGGCGGCGCTCGCGCTTGCGCGGCTGGGTCTCAGGACCCTGATGCTGTCGATGACACTGGAAGCAATCGCCATGATGCCCTGTAATCCCTCGATCGGAGGAACCGGCAAAGGGCATCTGGTCCGGGAGATCGACGCC
>DFFD01000016.1:0-1132 GCA_002369495.1 Lachnospiraceae bacterium UBA3785
ATCTATTTCGGCATCCTGAAGACCGGCGCGCTGGCGGTGCCGCTCAATTTCCGCTACACATCCGAGGAGATCGAGTACTGCGTGAACAAGGCGGACTGCGACGTTCTCGTTTTCGGGCAGGAATTCATCGGCCGCGTCGAGGAGATCGCGGACCGTATTTCCAAGAACCGCCTGCTGTTCTTCTACGGCGATGCGTGCCCGTCCTTCGCGGAGGATTACACCAAGCTCACCTCCAACTGCTCGAGCCGTGACCCGCGCATCCTGATCACCGACGAGGACAATGCGGCGATCTATTTTTCCTCCGGTACGACCGGGTTCCCGAAAGCGATCCTGCACAACCACGAATCGCTGATGCACTCCGCGAAAGTGGAGCAGAAGCATCACGGACAGACCAGGAAGGACGTCTTCCTCTGCATTCCGCCCCTCTACCATACCGGCGCGAAAATGCACTGGTTCGGCAGCCTGATCTCCGGCGGCAAGGCGGTCCTGCTCAAGGGAACCAAGCCGAAGGATATCCTGGAGACTGTCTCGCGCGAGCGCTGCACGATCGTCTGGCTGCTGGTCCCGTGGGCCCAGGATATCCTGGACGCGCTTGACAGGGGCGACCTCAAGCTGGAAAATTACAATCTCAAGCAGTGGCGGCTCATGCACATCGGCGCCCAGCCGGTCCCGAAGAGCATGATCATGCACTGGAAGGAATATTTCCCGAACCATCTCTACGACACGAACTACGGCCTCTCCGAGTCGATCGGCCCCGGCTGCGTGCACCTCGGCGTTGAGAACATCGAGAAGGTCGGCGCGATCGGTGTCCCGGGCTACGGCTGGAAGACGAAGATCGTTGATGCGGAGAGACGCGAGATCAGGGAAAATGAGCGTGTCGGCGAGCTCGCCGTCTACGGACCGGGCGTCATGACCTGCTACTACAAGGATCCGGAAGCGACCGCGGAGGTCATGGACGAGGAAGGCTGGCTCTACACCGGCGACATGGCGATGCGCGACAAGGACGGTTTTATTTACCTTGTGGACCGCAAGAAGGACGTTATTATTTCCGGCGGCGAGAACATTTACCCGGTGCAGATCGAAGATTTCCTGCACACCTTCGAGCCGGTCAAGGACGTGGCGGTCATCGGCC
>DFFD01000016.1:1178-7869 GCA_002369495.1 Lachnospiraceae bacterium UBA3785
GTGGCGGTCATCGGCCTGCCGGACAAGCGTCTCGGCGAGAAGACGGCGGCGATCATCGAGCTCAAGGAAGGCTTCACCGCGACCGCGGACGAGGTCGAGGAATTCTGCATGAAGCTTCCGAAATACAAGCGCCCGAGAGAGATCATCTTCGCGAAGGTCCCGCGCAATCCTACGGGCAAGATCGAGAAGCCTCTCCTTCGGGAACGTTACGGCGTTATGCATCTTGTGGCAGCGGAGAATCAGTCATAAATCATGAATCATTCAGATCAGTTTAAAGCCGGGGTAAGGGATGGCATCCCGATATGCCTCGGCTATTTTGCGGTTTCTTTTGCGTTCGGCATCCAGGCGGCGGAGATCGGGCTCAGCCCGTTCGAGGCCGGGATGCTCTCTCTTCTAAATGTCACCTCGGCCGGCCAGTTTGCCGGCCTTTCGGTGATTGCGGCGGCCGGCTCCTACATCGAGCTCGCCGCGCTTCAGTTCATCATCAACCTCCGGTATATGCTGATGTCGGCAGCCCTGTCCCAGAAGCTGGATTCCCGGACAGGCACTTTGCCGCGCCTTCTGATCGCCTACGGGGTCACGGATGAGATCTTCGGGGTCAGTGTGATGCGGCCGAAGGGGCTCGACCCGTTCTTCTCCTACGGGTGCACGATCATATCCGTGCTCGGCTGGGTGGCCGGCACGGTCACGGGGGCTTCCGCAGGGGCGATCCTGCCGGCAAGGCTCATCTCGGCGCTCGGGGTCGCGCTCTACGGAATGTTTATCGCGATCATCATTCCGCCTGCCCGGGAACATAAAAAGATCATGTACTGCGTTCTCTCAGCGATGGCCCTGTCGGCGGTTTTCGCCTGGGCGCCGGTCCTTCGGCAGCTTTCCGGCGGGATGCGGATCATTATCGTGACGGTGCTGATCGCCGCGGTGTTTGCAAAACTGTTTCCGGTCAGTGAGGAGGAGTCGGCATGAATCACAGCTTATTCGGTTATATCATGGTCATGGCACTGGTCACCTATCTCATCCGGTGCCTGCCGCTCACCCTGATCCGGAAGGAGATCAAAAGTCCTTTCATCAAATCATTTCTCGTGTATGTCCCCTACGCGACGCTGGCGGCGATGACCTTCCCGGCGATCCTCACGGCGACCAACTCCGTGTACTCCGCGCTGGCGGGGTTCGCGGCGGCCCTCATCCTCGCCTTTATGCGGAAGAGCCTTATTCTGGTGGCGGCCGGGGCTTCGGCGGCGGTTTTCATTTTCGAACTGATCCTTCTTGGCTGAAAGCCAAAACATCTCGACTGAAAGCCAAAATATGTCGACATTTTGACAAAACATGTCGGTATTTTGACAATTGAGCCGAGGCACTTGCATCAATCCGTTTCGGAAGCTATGATGGCTCTGAAAGGATGGTATCAGTTTGGAGAAGTCAGGGATCGTCGTCGTCACGAAAGACGGAAGCAGCTACAGGAAAATCATGTCCTACCTTGACGAGAAAGCCAGAAAGGAAGTCCATCGCGTGGACTCGATCGGGGAGGCTCTCGACGTCGCCTATGCCGAGAAGGCCAGGTTCATTATCACGGACCTGGGCGGAAAACCCAGGAAGGCGGCCGGGACAGGGATGCATCCGCGCTACAATCCCGAGATCGACGCCAGGGAAAACCTGGCTTATCTTCGGTGGTATATCAACAAGCACTGCGGAGAGAAGCTGGACCTCGCGGATCTGGCCGCCATGATCAGCGTCACGCCGAACTATCTCTGCCGTATCTTCAAGGCGGAGGAGGGAATGACATTAAGGCGCTATATTGAGAGCGTCCGTCTCGGCAAGGCCGCCCGGGAACTGGTCATGACGG
This sequence comes from Lachnospiraceae bacterium UBA3785, assembly GCA_002369495.1. Classification (GTDB taxonomy): domain Bacteria; phylum Bacillota; class Clostridia; order Lachnospirales; family Lachnospiraceae; genus Chordicoccus. The sequence continues at coordinate 3,019 of DFFD01000016.1, forward strand.
ACCGCCGCATACAGGAGATCGGTATTATGTTCGGTTTCCGCAATGATTCCTACTTCGGAAAGGTGTTCAGGCAGGAATTCGGATTTACCCCCTCTCAGTACAGGAAGATCATGCGGGAGGAAACGATGGAAGCGGAGGAACCGGCAGAACCATGATGGTGCGCAAGAATACGGGCGGCGCTTTCGGCGCTCTGAGAAGCCCCTCTGAAGATGAAGGGCTTGCAAAGGATCTCGTCGCTGTAAAAGAATACATTAAGGAACACTGCCGCGAACCGCTGACCTGCGGGACTGTGTCCGAGGCGCTGGGGCTCTCCGAGAGTTATCTCGAGAAGATCTTCGGGCGCGAAGTTGGCGCCACGATCAGCCAGTATGTGCTCATGTGCCGGATGGAGAGAAGCGCCGAACTGCTTGTGGAAACATCCATGCGGATCCGGGAGATCTGCGAGGCGGTCGGGATGAAGACGCCGGGCTGGTATTCGAAATGTTTTCACCGCTGTTACGGGATCTCCCCCAGTGAATACCGCCGGACAGAACAGAGGGGGCTGCCTCTTCCTGAAATGCGCCTGCCCTATGAGGAGAACCCCGGAACGCTGTAAAAAATCATCGTGCAGAGGGAAAAAGTGTGATACAATGACCGAAAGGGAGGTCATGCCATGCTTTTTACGATTGGAATCAACAATACAATGACGGAGCTCGGTCTGATCGAGGGCAGAAGGATCCTGGCGAAGGACAGGATCGCCTCGGTGCGCGGGAAGACAGCGCTGGAGTATTCCGTGTTGTTCCGTTTCTTTATGGAAATGAACGGCGCAAGCGGGCAGGAGATCGACGGGGCAATCATTTCCAGCGTGGTCCCGAACCTCACGGATGTCCTGGCGGACGCCGTGAAGAGAAGCGCGGGGATCACACCTCTGATCGTGGGCCCCGGCATCCGGAGCGGCCTTAAGATCCGGATCGACGACCCGAAACAGCTCGGAGCGGATATCGTTGCGAGGGCGGTCGGAGGAATCGAGCGCTACGGCAGCCCGCTCATTCTGATCAATATGGGGTCGGCGACGACATTTTCCGTGATCAACGGAAACAGCGAGTTTATCGGAACGGTGATCGTGCCGGGGATGGGCATTTCCCTGAATGCGCTCGTCGAAAACACCTCCCAGCTGCCGGGGATCAATCTGGGCGTTCCGAAGCATGTGATCGGGACCAACACGGTCGACAGTATGAAGAGCGGCGCGGTCGTCGGCCAGGCAGCCATGATCGACGGCCTGGTCGGACGCATCCGGGAGGAGATGGGCGGAGAGCCCGCCGTGGCGGCCTCAGGGGCCTATGCGGCGACGGTCGTCCCGTTCTGCCGCACAAAGATCCACCTGGACGAGGATCTTCTTCTCGTGGGCTTAAGGGCCATCTACGAGAAGAATGCGAGGACCAGATGAGCACTTATGTGATGTCGGACATGCACGGGCGCATGGACCTGTTTCTGAAAATGCTGGACAAAATCGGATTTTCAGAAGCGGATCATCTCTACTGCCTCGGGGACGCAGCCGACCGCGGTCCCAAGGGGATCGAGCTGCTGCTTCTCCTTGCGCAGATGGACAATGTCACCTACATTGCCGGCAACCATGATCTGATGTTCGTAAAAGTGGTCCGCAAGGCACTCCAGATGGGCTACTCGAAGGAGGTCCTTGAGACGGAGGAGTTCCTGCACTGGATGACGAACGGCGGGGCGCCGACCTGGAACCGTTATATTACGCTTTCGCGGGAGATGCGGAGGAAGGTCATCACCTACATCGGGGAGAGCTATCTCCTGATCCCGCAGCTGAAGGTGGGAGAGCGGTATTTTTACCTCTGCCACGCGACGCATGCGGACAGACCTGTGATGGAGCCGCTGCTGCTGAAAAATGCCTCCAAAAAGGAGATCGACCACGTGGTCTGGGAGAGGGTTTATCCGAGGGGGCGGAGACTGTTTTCATTTTTGGGAGCGTCCTACAGCGAGCTCTACAACGCCTACCCGAGAAAGACGACGATGATCTTCGGGCACACGCCAACGCCGATCTTCTCAAAGACGGATTCGAACGGCAGGGGCCGCATCTGGCACGGCGGGAGCGGGCACCTTATTGATATCGACTGCGGGTGTGCGGTCAGGGACGACCGGTATGCGATGCTGGGGTGCCTGAGGCTTGAGGATATGAAGGAGTTCTATGTGCATGGATAAGGGACGGTTCCCAGGGACGGTTCTTGAAGAAAGCGGTTCTCATTTCGAGAACCGCTTTCTTCTTAGAACCGTCCCCCAGGAACCGTCCCCGCATTCACGACGGGGTCGAGACCGCGATCCACTTGAAGCCCTTCTTCTCGTATTTGGCGGTCATCTCGGCGAGGTAGTCCGCGACGGTGGTGTAGAACTCCGCGATGACGGAGAGGTGGGAGGCGACGGCCGCCGCTCGCTCCGACCCCGAAGCCGTCTCGTAGTACTCGTTGTAGACGTCCTCGGGCACCAGGACCTCGATCGTCGCGCTCTGGCGGACATCGCGGAGGAGCGGGGCGGACCATTCTCCGGCGTTGAGGAGCTCGGCGCAGGCGTAGAGGTCCTCGGTGAGTTTCCTGATCTCCTCCATGGTGATGAGGTTCAGTTCATTTTTGTAGTAAAATACGCCTGCGAAGTTGCGGCTGATGATCGGGAGCAGCAGCCTGCCCGCCGCGAGACTGTCGCAGGAAAGTTCGTCTTTTATGGGGAGGTCTGCATTTCCCGCAAGGATCTCATCACTGATGGGATCGAACCAGAAACGGAGACGCGCGCTGTGACCGCGCCTGACCGGGATGGAATATTCGGCTTCAGCCATGGATTTTACCGCCTTTCATTGGATTTATGTAACCATCATAACAAGTCAGGGGGCTTCTTTCAAGAAGATCGCCTGATTTTTGTTTGACTTTCCTTCATTTCTGTGCTTTTATAGAAAGCACTGCAAAAATGAGAGGTTAATATGGAAGTCAGTAAGAACGAAACGATTACGGAAAATGAAAACAACGAGGCCGGCTTCGCCGCGCTGGGACTTGATGAGAGGCTGCTCCGGGCCATCTCGGACATGGGGTTTGACGCGCCTTCGCCGATCCAGGAGCAGGCGATCCCGACGGAGATGAGCGGGAGAGATGTGATCGGACAGGCCCAGACCGGGACCGGCAAGACGGCCGCCTTCGGCCTGCCGCTCCTTGAGAAGGTCGATTCGGAGCTCAAAAAGCTGCAGGCGGTCATCCTGTGCCCGACGCGCGAGCTCGCGATCCAGGTGTCGGACGAGCTGCACCGCTACGCAAAATACCTTCACGGCGTGAAGATCCTCCCGGTCTACGGCGGCCAGGACATCGTGAAGCAGATCAGGGGTCTCAAGGACGGCACCCAGATCATGGTCGGCACGCCGGGCCGCGTGATGGACCACATGCGCCGCGGGACAGTCAAATTCGACCATGTGCACACGGCGGTCCTCGACGAGGCTGACGAGATGCTCGACATGGGCTTCATCGACGATATGAACACGATCCTCTCGGAGCTGCCGGAGGAACGTCAGACCGTGATGTTCTCCGCGACCATGCCGCGGGAGATCGTGGATCTGGCGAACCGCTTCCTCACCGACCCGGCGATCGTGCGCGTCGCGAAGAAGGAGCTCACGGTGCCGGAGATCACCCAGTACTATTACGATGTGCGGCCGAACCGCAAGACGGAGGTCCTCTGCCGGCTCATGGACCTCTATGAGCCGAAGCTTTCGGTCGTCTTCTGCAACACGAAGCGCAAGGTGGACGAGCTTGTCGACGAGCTGAAGAGCCGCGGCTACTACGCGGAGGGCCTGCACGGCGACCTCTCGCAGGCGCAGCGCGACCGCGTGATGGGAAGCTTCCGGAAGCACCTGGTGGAAGTCCTGGTCGCGACGGACGTGGTCGCCCGCGGCATCGACGTCGAGGATATCGACGCGGTCTTCAACTACGATATCCCGCAGGACGACGAGTACTATGTCCACCGCATCGGTCGGACCGGCCGTGCCGGCAGATCCGGGACCGCCTACTCGCTGGTCGTCGGCCGCGAGGTCTACAAGCTGCGCGATATCCAGCGCTACTGTAAGACCCGCATTATTCCGCAGGCGATCCCTTCACTCGGCGACATCAACGAGATCCGCAGCGAGAAGATCCTCGACAAGGCTGTGGAGATCCTCGAGAAACAGGATGCGCGGCTTGAGAAGATGTTTGATATCCTGGACAAGAGGATTTTCGAGGATGAGGTCTCCTCGATGGACCTCGCGGCGGCCCTGCTCATGATGCACATGGGAGAAATGAAAACCGAGGACGATATCGCCGACGCCCGGGTCCCGAAGAACCTCGACGAGCTCGGGAAGCGCTATGAGGATACTGAGCGCCCGCACGGCCGGTTTGGCGGCAAGGGCAGCCGGCTCGACGGGAAGAAGCTGCGCGTAAAGCGGAGAAATGAAGACCGCGGTGATGACATGGTCCGCCTTTTCATCAACGTCGGGAGCCGCCAGCGCGTGAAGCCGGGCGATATCGTCGGCGCGATTGCCGGCGAGGCGGGCGTCTCGGGCCAGGTGGTCGGGGCAATCGATATCCGCGAGAGTTATTCATTTGTCGACGTTGACCGGAAGAACGCGGAGAAGGTCATGCGGGCGATGCGGAACGCGAAGATCCGCGGGCTCACGGTCCATATGGAGCGGGCGAACGGGGAAAAGTGAGAATTGTACTAAACTTCTGAAAAAATGTGCTTGACAGGACGGCTGCTTCGTAGTAATATAGTCAAGCACGGAAATGTGGCGAGATAGCTCAGCTGGCTAGAGCACGCGGTTCATACCCGCGGTGTCGAGGGTTC
>DFFD01000234.1:0-143 GCA_002369495.1 Lachnospiraceae bacterium UBA3785
CAGACGCTGAACCAGCTGCTGGTCGAGATGGACGGCTTCGGCGTGAACGAGGGCATCATCGTCCTCGCGGCGACGAACCGCGTCGACATCCTGGATCCGGCGATCCTGCGCCCGGGCCGCTTCGACCGCAAGGTCGCGGTCGG
>DFFD01000234.1:285-1992 GCA_002369495.1 Lachnospiraceae bacterium UBA3785
GCCCAGATCGCCCAGACGACGGCGGGATTCTCCGGCGCGGACCTCGAGAACCTGCTCAACGAGGCGGCGATCTGCGCTGCCAGGAACGGCAGGTCCTACCTTCTGCAGGAGGATATCCGGCAGGCGTTTGTCAAGGTCGGCATCGGCTCCGAGAAACGGAGCAAGGTGATGTCGAAGAAGGATAAGGAGATCACGGCCTACCACGAGTCGGGCCACGCGATCCTCTTCCACGTGCTGCCGCATGTGGGACCGGTCTACTCGGTCTCCATCATCCCGACCGGCATGGGCGCGGCCGGCTACACGATGCCGCTCCCGGAGAGGGATGAGATCTTCAACACCCGCGGAAAGATGATTGAGAACATCATGGTCGACCTCGGCGGCCGCATCGCGGAGGAGCTGGTCTTCGACGATATCACGACCGGGGCTTCCCAGGACATCAAGCAGGCGACGGCGCTCGCCCGCGCGATGGTCACCAAGTACGGCATGTCCGCGAAGATGGGGCTTATTTCCTACGACAACGACTCCGAGGAGGTCTTCATCGGCCGCGATTTCGAGCGGACGAAGTCCTACAGCGAGCGGACCGCGGACGAGATCGACCTGGAAGTGAAGGCGATCATCGACGGCTGCTACGCCGAAGCCCGCAAGATCATTCTTGCGCACAGGGATGTTCTGGACGCTTCCGCCGCGCTCCTTCTTGAGAAGGAGAAGATCGGCCGGGAGGAGTTCGAGGCCCTGTTCGGGAACCCGGAGAACATTGAGGCGGAGACGCCCAAGGACACAGAACAGGCAGTGATCGGAGAGGCCGAAAATGGGTGACGGAAACGATGTCATGAACAAAATGCGCTACGTCTCGCTGATGAGGCCGATCTTCCGGAAACGGGCGGTCTTCAGTGACGAGACGGCTTCCTACCGGGATCCGGTATGCCCGATGCCCGGCGAGAAGGTGAAAATCAGGCTTCGGACGATGAAAAACAACGTCGACGAGGTCTATTTCATCAGCGGAACCATGCGCGAGCGCATGGAGATCGCGTATGCGCGCGGCGGTTTTGATTTTTATGAGGTGTCGATCCACGTCGGCGAGACGGTGATCCGCTACTATTTTGAGCTGCAGGTCGAGGACATGGTCCTCTACTACAACAAGATGGGGGTCACCCGCGACCTTGCGGAGAGAAACGCGTTCCGGATCACACCGGGCTTCTCGACGCCGGAGTGGTCCCACGGGGCGGTCATGTACCAGATCTACACGGACCGTTTCCGCAACGGGGATCCGACAAATGACGTGCTGACCGGCGAGTACAGCTATCTCGACGAGCACGTGAAGCGGGTGGAGGACTGGTACGCCCCGCCCGAGAGCATGGACGTCCGGAATTTCTACGGCGGCGACCTGCAGGGAATCATGGAAAAGCTGGACTACCTTGAGGACCTGGGCGTGGACGTCATCTACCTGAACCCGATCTTCGTCTCCCCGTCGAACCACAAGTACGACAGCCAGGACTACGACCACGTGGATCCGCATTTCGGCGTGATCGTGAAGGACGAGGGCAGCTGCCTCGGAGCCTACGACAACGACAACCGGAACGCCTCCCGCTACATCTGCCGGGTCACGGATCCGGAAAATCTCGCCGCCTCCGACGAGCTCCTGGCCCGCCTCTCGGCGGAGATCCACAGGCGCGGCATGCGGCTCATCCTGGACGGCGTGTTCAACCA
>DFFD01000234.1:2046-2615 GCA_002369495.1 Lachnospiraceae bacterium UBA3785
AACCACTGCGGCTCCTTCAACAAATGGCTGGACCGCGAGCGCATCTACGAGAAGCAGCCGGGCTACGAGAAGGGTGCCTACATTTCCAAGGACAGCCCGTATCATTCATTTTTCAAATTCAACAACGAGCACGCCTGGCCCTACAACGAGTTCTATGAGGGCTGGTGGGGGCATGCGACGCTTCCGAAGCTCAACTACGAGGAGAGCAGGGAGCTCTTTGACTACATCATCGGCGTCGGCCGCAAATGGACGGCCCCGCCCTACTCCGTCGACGGCTGGCGGCTCGACGTGGCGGCCGATCTCGGCCACAGCGTGGAGTACAATCACCATTTCTGGCAGGAGTTCCGGAAGGCGGTCAAGGAAGTGAACCCGGATGCGATCGTGCTGGCGGAGCACTACGGGGACGCCGGCGACTGGCTGCTGGGCGACCAGTGGGACACGGTCATGAACTACGACGCATTCATGGAGCCGGTTTCCTGGTTCCTGACCGGCATGGAGAAGCACAGCGACGAGTTCCGCGCGGAGCTTCTGGGCAACGGCGAGGCCTTCGAAAGCGCGATGCGCTATCA
>DFFD01000234.1:2748-6022 GCA_002369495.1 Lachnospiraceae bacterium UBA3785
TTCCTGACCCGCACGAACCAGAAGGTCGGGCGCGTGGACTACCTCGGGTCGGAGGCAGCCGGCGAAGGGATCCGGCCTTACGTGTTCCGGGAGGCAATCGTCATCCAGATGACCTTCATCGGCGCGCCGACGCTCTACTACGGGGACGAAGCCGGCGTGGTCGGCTTTACGGACCCGGACAACCGGCGGACGTATCCGTGGGGACGCGAGGACAGTGCGCTTCTTGCATTTTACAGGGAGGCGATCAGGCTCCACAAATCCTCCCCGGTCTTCCGGGAGGGCTCGATCAAGAGCCTGTCCGCGGGCTACCAGACGATCTCCTACGGGCGTTTTGACGAGAACGAGCAGTTTATCGTCGCCGTGAACGCCGGCGAGGACCCGATCCCGGTCGAGATCCCGGTCTGGGAGACGGGCATCACGCAGAACGCCAATATCTACATGGAAGAGATCCTGATGACCGACCGGGACGGCTGGTCCGTCGAGCGGAGAAAACGCCTGGTCACGGGCGGTATCCTGACGCTGGATCTCCGGCCGTTTGAGGCGGTCGTCCTGCATCATTCAGAAAATGAAAGGCAGAACTGACTCATAGTTGAAAAAACTTATCTTTCTGTGCTATAGTGGTTAGAACTGAGGACATGAAGGGCGTAAAGCCTTAGATGGAGGAGAAGAGATGAAAAAGAAACTGCTTGCCGGATTTCTCGCAGCGGCGCTGGCTCTGACCGGCTGCACGATCGGCGGCGCGCCGCGCGACACCGAGTCCGGGACAGAATCGGTGGCGGAAGGGACTCCGGTGACCGAGGATACGATCGAGTCCGCGGGGATCAGCGCGTTTATCAGGCTCCCTGAATACAAGGGTGTCGAGCTGGCGAGGAAAACGGAGCCAATCACGGACGAGGAGCTCAACGAGGCGGTCCAGAAGGACCTCAATACCTACCGGATCGACGTTCCGACGCTGGAGATCCAGGACCTGTTCTGGGTCGAGATGGATTACGTCGGGACTATTGACGGCGAGGAGTTTGCGGGCAGCGCGGCCAACAACTATGCGCTGAAGATCGGCACGGGCATGTTCCCGACGGAGTTTGAGGCGCAGCTGCTCGGCCATTACGAGGGCGATCATGTGTCCGTTACGGTCACATTCCCGGAGGATTACACGAACAAGGATATCGCGGGCAAGACCGCGGTCTACGAGGTGGACATCCTGAAGGTCAGCGTCGCGCTCGGCGAGCCGACCCAGGACTGGCTGAATATCTATTTCGGCGGCATCTCGGTGGACGAGTATATGTCCCGGAAGCGCGCGGAGCTGCAGGAGTCCAGGAGCTCTGATTCGGACAGCAACCTAATGACGGACGCGTGGTACAAGGTCTATGACGCGGCCGAGGTGATCAAGTATCCGAAGGACCTGGTCGACACCTGGATCAGGTACAGCGAGGACACCTACAAACGTTACGCGGACACCTACGGGATGACCTACGAGAAGTTCCTCGAGGAGTACGGCGTCACAGAAGCCAGCATCGAGCAGAATGCGAAGGATTACGCGAAGACCTGGATGGTCGCGACGGCGATCATGCTGAACGAAGGCATCGAGCCGGGCAGCGAGACCTACAATACGAAGCGCAGCGAGCTGCTTCGGGATTCCGGGTATCCGTCGGAGGATGCGGCGACGGCGGCCGGCATCAGCGAGGAAAATATCGACATGACGACGCGGTATTATCTGGCGTCGGAGATCATTTTCAGGAATGCCGTGGTGACGGACCAGGCGGAGTGAGGTTCCGGGGACGGTTCCTGAAAAACGGGGGATGCCGGGGACGGTTCTCTGAAAAACGGGGGATGCCGGGGACGGTTCTCTGAAAAACAGGGGATGCCGGGGACGGTTCTTGTACAAAAAAGGGGTTCTCGTTTCGAGACCCCCTTTTTTGTGCTTAGAACCGTCCCTGTATTTTTTTGGTTGACATACAGTGCGGCGCACATTATAATGGATATTGCATTACTGTGTGCCGCACGGCACAGGCGGAATGCCGGTATACTGGGGGGTATACTTGTCATAGATGAGGGGATTGCCATGGGAAGGGAGACGGCGGAGGCCTCCTTGCGGATGGAGATGCGGCGCGGCACGATCGTGCTGGCCGTCCTGTGCCTCCTTAGCGAGCCTAAATACGGATACAGTCTGGCGGAGGAACTGGCGGAGAAGGGTCTGCCGGTTGATACAAATACGCTCTATCCGCTCCTTCGGCGGCTCTCTTCCCAGGGGATCCTCTCGGACGCCTGGGAGCTGGGCGAAAACAAACCCCGGAAGTACTATGTCCTGACCGAGGAGGGAAAGACGGTCCGGGACGCGCTGGTCCGCCAGTGGCAGGAACTCTCCGCGTCCATCGACAGAATGCCCGGCGTGTCGGGCGGGGAGTCATTTCTCCCTTGACAAATGAGAGGAAAGTGGTAAAAATAGAATGCGTCTCATGGAGAAGTTTTTTAAGCAAGGAGGAAACAAAATGAAGAGGAAAGAGCCGGTCAAAATCGCTCTGATCACGGGCTATCTCGGAGCAGGCAAGACGACCCTGCTGAACCATATTTTAAATAACGACGAGGGGATCCGCGCCGCGGTCATCGTCAACGACATCGGCGAAGTCAACGTGGACGCCGACCTGATCGCCAGGGGCGGCGTTGTGACCCAGGAGAACAGCAACCTGGTCCCGCTGACGAACGGCTGCATCTGCTGCACGCTCCGCGACGACCTCGCGACCCAGCTTCGCGACCTCGCGAAGACAGGCAAATTCGACTACATCATCATCGAGGCCTCCGGCATCTGCGAGCCAATCCCGATCGCCCAGACGATCGCGGACATCTGCGAGGAGAGCACGGACGACGGCCTGCCGATGATGCTCGACAATATCATCGCGGTCGTCGACTGTGCCCGCATGCACGATGAATTCGAGGACGGCAGAAGCCTCATGAAGGACACCTACGAGGAGGAGGACATCGAGAACCTGCTCATCCAGCAGCTTGAGTTCTGCAACACGGTCCTCTTAAACAAGGTGGATACGGTCGACGAGTACCAGCTCGGCGAGCTCAAGGCGATCGTTAAGAGCCTGCAGACCAAGGCGGTCATCATCGAGGCCAACTACGCGAAGGTTAAGATCGCAGACGTTCTCAACACGGGCCGTTTCGACCTCGAGAAGTCCATGGAATCCGCCGGCTGGATCGAGGCGATCCAGAACGCGGACACCGAGGATCACGACCACGACGATGATGATGACGACGATGAGCATGAGCATCATCA
>DFFD01000234.1:6166-6729 GCA_002369495.1 Lachnospiraceae bacterium UBA3785
GATGACGATGACGAGCATGAGCATCATCACGATGAGGAAGAGCACAAGGGTCATCACGGCCATCATCACCATCACCACCATCATCATGAGAACGCCAGCGTCTCCTACCAGGTCGAGGAGTACGGCATCGGCTCCTTCGTTTATTTCCGCCGCCGTCCGTTCGACCGCGACAAGCTGGTCAGCCTCGCGGAGAAGTGGCCGCGCTCCATCATTCGCTGCAAGGGCATGGTCTGGTACAAGCAGGATCCGTCGATGTCCTACATTTTCGAGCAGGCAGGACATCTGATCCAGGAAATGCAGAGCGGACGCTTCCTCGCCTCCGCAGACCAGGCTTCCATCGAGCGCGTGCTCGCCAAGTATCCGGAAGTCCGCAAGATGTGGGACGAGAAGTACGGCGACCGCATGCAGAAGCTTGTCTTCATCGGCCAGAATATGGACCGGGCGGAGATTGAGCGGGAGCTGGATGAGTGCCTGGTTGACTGAAAAACATCAGGATCAGGGACGGTTCTTGTACAAAAAAAGATTCTCTCGTGAGAATCTTTTTTTGTGCCTGGAACCGTCCC
>DFFD01000116.1:0-1549 GCA_002369495.1 Lachnospiraceae bacterium UBA3785
CTTCCATCAGAATGCTTCGGATAGCAGCTTTCAGATCCGGATAGTTGTTCAGATTCTTCGTGAGAGACTGAAACAGTGTGTTGTTCTCCGAAAGAAGCAGTTTAACCGCCTCATCCAGGCCGGCCCGAGACCAGGCAAATGCTAGTCCCTGCCTCGCACTGACATTCTCATCTAACAGCTGACATATTCTGCTCACCAGAAACGGATAACCGCTTGTGTAATCATGAATCTGCTTCGCAAGCGATGCTGTATCTATCTCAGCATGATGATCCGCCGCATACTCATCAAGCATCCCCCTGATGCCGGACTCCGACAGACTCATATCAATATTGAAATCTGTTGCTATATTCCAGGGACTGTTTTCTTTATGGTCAATATCGGAACGGATTTTTGCCTTCAGGTGCTTTACATCTGTCACCCCGGCAAGAATCACGGATTGAAATGCCGGCATCCCATCGGTATCTCTGCTGATATAGCCATATCGCAGTTGTGCAAGAAAATCCAAAAACACCTGATTATTGGCGGCGCTGTCCACCTCATCGATTATCAGGACAACCGGCAGTTTTGACATACCGCACCATCTGCGCATGATTCTCATCAAATCTTCCAGCTTGTTATCCTCATTTTGACCGGAAATAAAACCGGTCATCTGATCGGCGATAGTCTCGGAAACCGAAATCTGCCCATACTCTAATTTCATGAGCACAAGCTTTATAAACGACCTGCAGAATGTCTCCTCTGTCTTGAAGGAAGCACTTCCCAGTCCCTGAAAATCCAGCGAGAGCACTTCATATTTACCTTTTAGTGACTTTCTGAGGGCATTGAGGGTCGTTGTCTTCCCGTATTGTCTTGCCCGGTTGATAGTGAAGTATTTACCCGCATCTACCATCTTCTCTATTTCACGGACTCTTTCGGAGAGATCAACCATATAGTGCTTTTCCGGTATACACACTGCGGTAGTATTAAATACTTTCAAGTTAACCTCTCCTTTCTGCAAAATAATAAAGCCGCTCAATTACCGGAAGCACCGATGAATAATATCAATAATGATATCCTGCTCCTCTTTTGTCATCTTATTATCAGACGGCAGGCACAGCCCGCGTCTGAAGATATCCGCCCCGACATCCGCGCCGCTCCCGGCGATGTAGGCGTTCGTGCGGCCGCGGCCGTTGCCCTCGGTCGTGATGAAGGCATGCGTCCGGTAGATCGGCTGCATGTGCATCGGCTTCCAGATCGGGCGGCCCTCCGCATTGAAGGCTGCCAGCGCATCCAGAATCTCCTGCGGGGAGCTCTTGCCGCTCTCGCTCGCATAGAGGTAGTCCTGCTCGCCGCGGACCATCGGAGCCATCGCCTCCTCGTCGATGATGAGGCAGGAAAGCCAGAAATTAGGGACGCTCTTCTCCTGGTCGAAGGGGTTCATTTGCACCGGAAGATCCGCGAAACCGACCTTGTAGCGCTCGTAGATCGCCCTCTTCTGGGCGATGTGCTCGTCGAGATACGGGACCTGGCCGCGCACAACGCCCGCGATGATGTTGCTCATGCGGTAGTT
>DFFD01000116.1:1619-2777 GCA_002369495.1 Lachnospiraceae bacterium UBA3785
CGGTAGTTGTAGCCGATCTCCTCGTGCTGGTACCAGGGAGCTGCCTCGCGGCTCTGAGTGGACCATTTGCGGACCTTGTCGGCGTCCTCCTTTGAATCGGTCAGGAACATGCCGCCGGCGGACCCGGTGATGATCTTATTTCCGTTGAAGCTGATCGCGTTGTAGTTGCCGAGGGTGCCGGTCTCGACCCATTTGCCGTTCAGTTTGTATTTCGCGCCGAGGCTCTCGGCAGCGTCCTCGACGATGAGGGCCCCATGCTCGTTGCAGATGGCCTTGATCTCTTCCATCTTGCCGGGTGTGCCGTAGAGGTGTGCAACGACGACGAGTTTTGTGTCCGGATAGATCTCGAAGGCCTTTTTGAGGGCTTCCGGGCTCATATTCCAGGTGTCGCGCTCGGTGTCGATGAAGACAGCCTCGCCGTCCTCGTAGGCGACCGGGTTGATGCTGGCGTCAAATGTGCAGTCCGAGCAGAACACGCGGTGGCCCTGGAGGGTGCCTTCATTGGGGCGTGCCTGGCCATAGAGCTTCTCGCCGGCGAGCTTGGTCGCGAGGTGGAGCGCGGCGGTGCCGCAGGAAAGGGCGACGGCGTAGCGCACGCCGACGTAGTCGGCGATGAGCTTTTCGGTTTCGTTGATGTTCGCGCCGACGGTGGAGACCCAGTTGGTGCGGATGGCTTCGTCGACCCAGTGCTGCTCGTCGCCGTGCATGGTTGGGGAGGAGAGCCAGATCTTGTGGTCGAAGGGGTTGATGCCGGTGGAGTTTTTGGTGGGGGTCATAGGGTACTCCTTATTGTTGTAGCTTCTTCATCTGTAAGGGACGGTTCCCACCGGCCGCCAAAGGCGGCCTCCCAGGAACCGTCCCCGGGGTTTTCTCTTTCAGGGACGGTTCCCACCGGCCGCCTTCAGCGGCCTCCCAGGAACCGTCCCCGGGGTTGGGGCGGCCTCCCAGGAACCGTCCCCGGGGTTGGGGCGGCCTCCCAGGAACCGTCCCCGGGGGTATTCTCTCAGTGGTGGCCCGCGCCCTGGAGCTCGTCGGTCGGGTGGTAGGTGCTGACCATCTCCTTGACGTAGCGGCGGATGTCGTCCTTGTTGGCGTAGGCCGCGTCGGAGAGGCCCTCGAGCTGGCCGAGGAATGTGTCCGTGTCGAACGGGATCGGCT
>DFFD01000116.1:2919-3221 GCA_002369495.1 Lachnospiraceae bacterium UBA3785
CGGAGGCCGGTGTACTCGATCTTGATGTCGACGTTCGGCTTGTAGCCGGACAGGCGGATCAGGTTCTTCGCAAGGTCCGCGATCTTGACCGGGCTGCCCATGTCGAGTACGAAGATCTCGCCGCCATGCGCGTAGGTGCCGGCGAGCAGGACGAGGCTGACCGCCTCGGGGATTGTCATGAAGTAGCGGATGATGTCCGGGTGCGTGACCGTGACCGGACCGCCCTTCTCGATCTGCTTCTTGAAGATCGGGATGACGGAGCCGTTGGAGCCGAGGACGTTTCCGAAGCGGACGGCGACGAA
>DFFD01000116.1:3306-5285 GCA_002369495.1 Lachnospiraceae bacterium UBA3785
CTTCACATTTTTGAAAATGCTGCCGCTGCCGTCCTTGTCTGCATTTTCCGAACCCTTGTGGGTAAAGATCTGCGGGATCTCGTTCGCCTTGCCGGCCTTGATCTTCGCGTCAAAGCTCTGGATGACCATCTCGCAGAGGCGCTTCGAGGCGCCCATGATGTTGGTCGGGTTCACCGCCTTGTCGGTACTGATCAGGACGAACCGGCTCGTGCCGTGGACCATGGCCGCGTAGGCGGTCTTGTAGGTGCCGAGCACGTTGTTCTTGATCGCTTCGCAGGGCGAATCCTCCATGAGCGGCACGTGCTTGTGGGCGGCCGCGTGGTAGACGATGTCCGGATGATATTGTTCAAAGACTTTGAACATCTTGCGGCTGTCGCGGACGGACCCGATAAGCGTGACAAGATCGAGCTTCGGATATTTTTCGCGGAGCTCGAGCTGGATGTCGTAGGCGTTATTTTCGTAAATGTCAAAGATGATCAGCTGCTTCGGATCGTGCCCTGCGATCTGCCGGCAGAGCTCGGAGCCGATGGAGCCGCCGCCCCCGGTGACGAGGACGACCTTGCCGTTGATGAAGCCGAAGACCTCCTCCATGTCGGCGCGGATCGGTTCGCGGCCGAGAAGGTCCTCGACCGAGACCTTCTTCATGTTGCTCACGGTGAGCTGGCCGGTCGCGATCTGGTAAATGCCCGGGAGCTGCTTCAGCTCGCAGCCGGTCTCGTTGCAGATGGTCAGGATGTCGCGCTTGTCCTGCATCGAGGCGCTCGGGATCGCGAGGTAGATCTTCCGAATCCCGTACTTGGCCACGGAGGCCATGATTTCCTCGCGGCCGCCGATGACCGGGACGCCGTCGACGAAGCGATGCCATTTGTTCGGGTTGTCGTCGATGATGCAGGCGACGAACTCGTTGAGCTCCTGGGAGCGGCTGATGTCGCGCTGGATCATCTGGCCGGCCGCGCCGGCGCCGATGAGCATGACGGGGATTGCGGGGGCTTCATTTTCCTTATTCCTGCGCTTCCCGACGAGGAGCACAAAGCGGTAGCTGAAGCGGATGCCCAAGACCGCGCAGAACTGCAGCAGAGCCCCTATAAGATAGTAGGAAATCGGCATGCGGTTGAAAAACAGCGTGATGAGGATCGTGTGGATGAAGAATGTCAGCACCGATGAGAGCGTCACGCGCAGAAGTTCGCTGTAGCTCGCGAAGCGCCAGATGCTGTTGTAGAGGCGCATTTTCCAGAAAATGACAATGCAGATGATCGTGTAGAACGGCGTAAAATACAGCCACGCATGAAAATAGCTCCGCGGAATCGCAGAGTAGACGAAATCGAAGCGCAGCCAGAGCGCAACAATATAAGCCAGATTCACTGCTATGGCATCATAGATCATGAGATAGATGCTGATGACCTGCCAGTGCTCCAGCCATTTCCTCTTCTTTATATTATTACTATCTGTTTCCATTCGAACTCACCTGCCCGGGTTCTTTCTTTTGGTATGCGAAAGCAGGGAAGGAGGAATGATCCTCATTCCCTGACTTTGCAGCCATCAATGCATTGTACCACTATTCACGTAAACGCACAACAAAAACTTAACAATACTTTTAAGTGTACATGATATTGTGGTTAATTATTTTTTACCGGTGTACTTCGTCTCGCAGTAGAGGCAGCGGTAAAGCTCGGTATCCTCGTCCGCAAGGAAGAAAATGTGATCGAGCCCCTGCTCAATCGACGTAATGCAGCGGGGATTCTTGCAGCGGATCACGTTGACGATACGCTTCGGCAGCGCGAGGCGCTTCTTCTCGATGATCTTGTTGTCTTTGATCACGTTGACGGTGATGTTGTGGTCGATGTAGCCCAGGACGTCAAGGTCCAGGTAGTCGATTGGGCAGGCGACCTTGATGATGTCCTTGCGGCCCATCTTGTTGGAGGAGGCATTCTTGATGATCGCGACGGTGCAGTCAAGCTTGCCGAGCTTTAAGTCGCGGT
>DFFD01000031.1 GCA_002369495.1 Lachnospiraceae bacterium UBA3785
CGGTTTTTGACGGAGAATTTCCAGGGGTTTTCATTTTCTCCGGACTGCACCTTATAAAAGCCCATCGCCTTCATAAATCCGTCCGGATCCCTGATGCCTGCGACCTGCACGATCCCGTCCTTTCCCAGCGAACCGGCCGGATCCGCCTCGCGCTTCATCACCTTAAGGATCGAAGGCAGCCTCACCAGGTTGCACATGATGAGGTTCAGGCAGAGAAATGCAGACAGGACCACGAACCACCAGCTGTGAAACAGATCATCCAGCTGCAGTGCCATGATGGCCCCGGCTGTCCGCTCGCCGTACTGCTCCGCGTAGGCCGCGTAGGGCTGCCCCTGCGTGATCACGCTGCCCACGGTACAGGCTGCCGCCAGGATGAGAAGCAGGGCGATCGCGAACTGCATCGAGCTTATAAATTTCCAGATACGCTTCAATGTATTCATATCTTTAACACGATTGGTGTTTCATGAAAAAGGAAGGGGAAACAGCTCTCCCCTTCCTCCGGTTGACAGGTTTTGAATTGTGGGGCTTTCAATTCAGGCAAAATACGCCATGCCTTCCGCGATCAGCTCCTCAGAGCGGTCAAGGCAGTCGCGGGAGAGCTGCGAATTGTGGGCGCCTTCGGAATTCTCGACATAGCAGAAATCGAAGTACCACTGAGCCGCGCGGTAAATGTAACGGATCTCTTCGAGCTCCGCCTCGGTCTTGCTTCCGGACTGGTTCGCCTCGGCGAGCTTGTCCTTGAACTCGGAGAGCTTGCCGCCGACCTCGTCCTCGCGGGCGGTGATCTCCGCCTGGATGCCGTGCACGAAGCTCACCATGTCGGTGTCGCCGTGGCAGGCTGCGCAGGAGGCGAGGAGCTGTTCATTTTCAAGCGGGCTCACAAGCTTGTGGCTGTGGTAGACCGATCCGTCCACCGACTTCTCGAGCGGCATATGGCAGTCCGCGCAGGAGAGGAAGGCGGCGTGCTTGCCGTGGGTGACGGTCTCGAGCTCCGGATGCTGGGTCTTCAGCATCTTCGCGCCGGTGCTCTCCTGTGTCCAGTCGGCAAAGCCGATCGAGTCGTAATAGGCGAGGATCGCTTCCGGCGTCATCTCCTCGAGGCTCGAGTAGGGCATCGAAGTCTCCTTGGTGTCCGGAGCAAAGTAGTACTCGATGTGGCACTGGCCGCAGACCAGCGTCGAGCTGTTGATCGTGCTCACATTGTCGCCGAGCGCCTTGTGTACGTAGGAGTGCGTGATGACGCGCTCGCCTGCATTGCCCGCCATGTTCCCGTGGCAGTTGTAGCAGCTGACGGTCTCCTGCATCTGGGCATGGACCTCGTTGAAATCCATCGTGTAGACGCCGACACCCTGGTCGTTGACCAGCTTCGTAAAGTTCGGAGTCTTGCAGGTCAGGCAGTTCGCGGTCGCGTGCGGACGGGCCGTCGCCGCGACGTCCTCAAGCGTGTAGGAGTGGCCTCTGGCGCTCTCATAGTCCTTCGCGAAGCCGTAGCCCTCGTAGATGTTGACGAGGTACGGGGACTCCTCGAGATAGCTCACGTGATAGCTGTTCTCCGAGTTGGCACCCATGGAGACCACGATGTCCGGGTAGACGGCCGCCCACTCGTCCGCGGAGATGACGCCGTCGGCGCTCTTCGCTGCCGGAGCCTCTGCCTGCTGCAGGACAATGTCCGCCGCAGTGACCGGGTTCTGGTCCGCGAGGCTCGGCGCCGTGTAGTACAGCGCTCTCGCCGCCGGCATTCCCATGGTGCCGAGGAATACAATGGCGCCGATTGCGGCCGCGCCGATCGCCTCATAAAGCTGTTTTCTCTTCATATCTGATCACCTGCCGTATCGTGTAGTGTGAAGCATGTTGAACGGGGAGACGTCCCGCCTTGAAAATGGACGCAGTACTCCCGCGATTATTCTATTTTATTGTACGATATTACCTGTTCAAAGTCAAGCGTCCGTGTGCCTCACGCGCTGCCCCTCACCGGAAATTTACAATTGAAGTTTTCCGCTCCGCCGCTTATACTGGTAGTTACCGCGCAGGGTCCCGGGGCCCCGGCCGGAGAAAGGAAATACCCATGCAATCCAGATTTGACGATCCTCATTTCCGCGGCCCTGCCTCCGTGCTTGCCGCCTCCCTCTGCTTCTCAACGGGCGGCTTGCTCATGAAAATGGTGCCCTGGAACCCCCTCGCCATCAACGGCGTCCGAAATGTCATCGCCGCCGCCGTGATCGGCCTCTATATCCTCATCACCCGCCACCGGCTGAAGTTCAACCTGACTGTGCTCATCGGCGCAGTCTCGATGGCAGGCGTCACGACCCTCTTCTCCGTCGCCAACAAGCTTACCACCGCAGGGAACACGATCATCCTGCAGTACACGGCGCCGATCTGGATCGTGATCCTGATGTTTTTCATTTTCGGGAAAAAGCCGGATAAGACGGCGCTCACCTCGGTCGCGATCGTCTTCCTGGGGATCCTCTGCTTCTTTTTCGAGAGTCTCTCCACCGGAAAATGGCTCGGCGACTTCCTCGCCCTCCTCTCCGGCGTCTTCTATGCCGGGGTTTTCATGCTGAACAGCTTTGAGAAGGGCGATTCGCTCTCCTCGGTCTTCCTGGGCCAGCTTCTCTGCGGCGTGTTTCTCTCCCCGCTCGTCGTCCGCGAGACCGTGTTCACCGCTCCGGTCCTCACCGCTGTCTTCCTTCTCGGCGCGGTCCAGGTCGGCCTCGCCTACGTCTTCTTCACGACGGG
>DFFD01000104.1 GCA_002369495.1 Lachnospiraceae bacterium UBA3785
TAAAGCCGCTGATGAAGAATTTCTGGTTGATCACCATGACAATGCCCGCAAGGAGGAGCTGCACAAGCCCCATCGCAACATGGTTGTCCCTGAAAAATGCCGGCAGCGGCCACCCCCACATCATGTGCCCCATCGAAAAATACATGAGCACAAGCAGAAATCCGAGCGACGCGGCGAGCCGCCGCCGGAGGACCGGCGTCTCCCGGTCCTTCAGGGCTTCCTCCTCCGCCGCGATCTTCGCGGCGATGCCTCCCTGTGTCTTCTCCTCACCTTTTAAGGACGCCCCGTAGCCGGCGTTCTCCACCGCGGCGATGACCGCCGCCGGTGAAGCCGTCCCCTCGACACCCATTGAGTTGGTGAGGAGGCTTACGCTGCAGGCCGAGACCCCTTCCACCTTTGAGACCGCCTTCTCAACGCGGGCCTGGCAGGCCGCGCAGCTCATGCCGGTCACCTGGTACTGTTCCATCTTTCTCGCCTCTTTTCTTATCGCATCAGTTTCCCGAGGGTTTTTACCAGTTCCTCGAGCTTCTCTTCATTTCCGTCTTTTACGTCTTCAACGACGCAGGTCCTGATATGGTTCGTGAGAAGGACCTTCGTAAAGCTGCCCAGCGCGCTCGAAGCCGCACTGACCTGATTCAGGACGTCTATACAGTAGGCATCCTCCTCAAGCATCCGGCGGATGCCGCGGATCTGCCCCTCAATCCGGTTCAGGCGGTTCATGAGGTCCTTCATCTCCTCCTCGCTCCGCACCTTTCTGCAGTGCGGACAGAGCTCTTTATCCGCCGTGCTCTTTCCGGGTTCTTCCATAACGTTCACCTCCAGGCTGATTATATACCCCCGTGGGGTATATTGCAAGGCTCATTTTCTCAAGCTTGAAGGATCTTCGGGGACGGTTCCTTCGGGGACGGTTCTCAGGAAACCGATTCTCATTTGAGAATCGGTTTCCAAGAACCGTCCCTTAGGGAACCGTCCCTGCACAAAAAAAGGACTGCCCCTCCGGGCAGCCCCAATCTCACCTCTTCGGGTGTATATACTTTTCCACGATCTCGTACAGGTTCCGCGGATTGATCGGCTTCGAGAGATGCTCGTTCATCCCCGCCTCCAGGCTGCTGCGGATGTCCTCCTCGAACGCGCTCGCCGTCATCGCGAGGATCGGCACTGTCTTCGCCCGCGGCACCGCGAGCTCCCGGATCCTGCGGGCCGCCTCGAGCCCGTCCATCACCGGCATCCGGATATCCATCAGGATCAGCGCGAAATCGCCGTTCTTCTCCTTAAACTTCTGCACCGCATCCTGCCCGTCCTCCGCGCAGGTGACCTTGTAGCCGGCCCGCACCAGCAACTTCTCCGCGATGCTGCGGCTCAGCGCGTGGTCGTCCGCCACCAGGATCTTCGCGTCCCGGGCGGCATCGGCGGTGTCTTCATTTTCCCGTTTGTAGGCGATCGGGAACGCAAATGTCAGCGTCACGGTCGTCCCGCGCCCCACCTCGCTCTCGATGCTGATCGTGCCGCCCATGGCCTTAATGTAAGTCAGCGCGACATTCGTGTCGAACCGGATCGCCGCCGCGTAGGACGCTTCCGGTTTCACAATCGGTCCCTTGCCGAACAGCTCGTCGATCTTCGCCTGCTCCATGCCGATGCCGTTGTCCGAGATGGTGAAGGTGAGGGTTGCCATCTCGCCGCGGCGGACATTTTCCGCCACCGAGACCTCGATCGCGCCGCCCTTCGGCGTGCAGGTCAGGGCGTTGCGCACCATCTTGGTGATGACGAGCTCGAGCGCCACGCGGTCCGCCCGCACGCTCTGCGTGATGAGGTTTCTCACGCCGCAGGAAAAATGAAGCCCTCTCTCCTGCACGATCGGCCTGAGCACCGTCCCGAGGCGGCTCACAAACTTGCGCACCTCGAGCTCCTCCGTCTTCAGGTTGACCTTCTTTCCCTCGAGCAGCTGGATGTCCAGAAGCTCGTCGATCACCCGCTTCGCCCTCTCGCTCGAAGCCGCGATCGACCTCAGGTACTCGTCCGCCGATCCCTGCGGGTTCGTCT
Source organism: Lachnospiraceae bacterium UBA3785 (assembly GCA_002369495.1). Taxonomy (GTDB): domain Bacteria; phylum Bacillota; class Clostridia; order Lachnospirales; family Lachnospiraceae; genus Chordicoccus. The sequence goes on from DFFD01000104.1 coordinate 2,041, forward strand.
CCTCGCGGATCAGCTCCGCAAAGCCCGAGATCGTCGCGAGCGGCGTCCTGATATCGCGGCTGATCCTTGTCATGAGTAGGGTCTTCGCCTCGGAGACCTGCTGCACCTCCCGGATCGTGTCGGCGAGCTCTTCCTTCTTCCTGAGCTCCCGCCGGATCTCGCGTCCCATATCGAGCGCGTAGAGCGCGATCATCGGAGTCTCCGCAACCGTGATGTACTTGCGGCTCACGCCGTAATAGCGGTCCGGATCGTGCAGCTTGAGCAGGGTCTGCGACTCAAACATCTCCTTGTCAGTGTGGGCTTCAATAAAGTCCAGCGCATACTTCGCGGACTCGCCGATCACAAGCCTTTCCCGAAGCTCAGGAAACGCCTCCGTAAATGCGCGGCTCATCGAGACGAGCTCGTAACTGCCTGCCTTGCAGAGAAGGTAGAGCAGATCTGTGCCTTCCATCAGTTCGCGGTACATACTGTCGTTCATGTTCATTCTTTTTACGCTCCTTGCGAAAATGAAACCCTCTCCCACTAAAGACAGTCCTATTATAAAACAGAATGAAGGACACTTTCAACTATAATAGTTGTAAATCCACCCGCTTTTGTTGTAAAATATATATAATAACCAGATTGTCAGGAGGATTTTCCCATGCTCAACGAACTTGCCGCAGCCGGCTGCGATATCGAAAATGCAAGACACCGCTTTCTCGACGACGACGCATTTTTAGAGGAGAGCCTCTCCGCCTTCGCCGCCGACCCCGAACTGGCCGCGCTCGACGCCGCCTTAAAGGAGGGCCGCTTTGCCGACGCCTTCCTCTCCGCCCACAATCTGAAGGGAGTCACGCTGACCCTCGGCCTCACCCCCGTCTCCGAGACGGTCACGCAGGTTGTCGAGGATCTCCGGAATGAGTCCGCAGAATCCCTCGCGGAAGACTACGCCGCCTTCCGCGCCGCGGTCGATAAGATCCTTCCGCTCATAAACGCGTAAGCCGGTCATTCGGTCCGGCCTGCAGGCATGAAAATACCCGTCTGCTCCTTCGGGGAGAGACGGGTTTTCATTTTCTCAGATGGAAATCCAGCCGAACGCGCTCGCGATCGAGCTTAAGAGGATCACGATGAGGAAGGCGATGCAGAGATAGCGGATCATGAACTCGTAGACGCCTCTGCGCTTGAACGGCGCGCCGCACTTTGTGACCTCATCCGCGATTTTGTCGACGGTGATGTAGCTTCCGACGAGGACGCAGATCGTCACCGCGGAGATCGGCATCATCAGCGAGTTGGTCAGGAAATCGAAGAAGTCGAGGAACGGCATCCCGATCAGCGTGATGAAGGAGAGCGGCCCGTAGCCCAGGCAGGACAGGGTCCCGATCGCGATCATGATGACGCCGATGAGGAGGGTGCTCTTTGTGCGGCCGAGGTGCAGCTCGTCCTCAAAGGTCGAGACCGCGCACTCCGTGAGCGCGATCGCGCTCGTCAGGGCCGCGAAGAAGACCAGCAGGAAGAACAGGATGCCCGCCGGCGTCGCGAAGCCCATGCTGATAAGGACCTTCGGAATCGTGATGAACATGAGCGACGGGCCGGCGTTGAGGACGCTCGCGTCCCCGCCGGAAAATGCAAACACCGCCGGAATGATCATCAGCCCGCCCATGATCGCGATTGCCGTGTCAAACACCTCGACCTGGATCGTCGCGGACTCGATCTCAACATCCTCCTTCATGTAGGAGCCGAAGGTCACGAGGATGCCCATCGCGATCGAGAGCGAGTAGAACATCTGCCCCATGGCGGCGACCACCGTCATCCAGGAGAAATTTTTGATGTTCGGAACCAGGAAATAGGCGACGCCTGCCAGCGCGCCCTTCCTCGTCATGGACCAGGCGGCAATGATGATCGCGAGCACGACGAGGAGCGGCATCATGAAGCGCGAGACGCGCTCGATCCCGTTGCGGACGCCCGCGTAGATGATGAAGAGCGTCACCAGCGCGAAGACCACAAACCAGAGCTCGACGTCCCAGCCGTTGGAAATGAAATTCCCGAAATAATCGTCCCCGGCGAGCACCTCCGCGTTGCCCTTAATGTACTCGATGAGGTACTTGAGCACCCAGCCGCCGATCGTCGAGTAGTAGGGCACGATCAGCATCGGGATGATCGCGTTGATCCAGCCCCCGAACTTGAAGAATCTGCCCTTCCCGAAGCGCCGGAACGCGCCGACCGGGCTCTTGAAAGTCATGCGGCCGATCGCGGTCTCGGAGATGATCATCGTGTAGCCGAACGTGGCGGCCAGGATGATGTAAACCAGGAGAAACATGCCTCCGCCGTACTTCGCGGCGAGGTAGGGGAAGCGCCAGATGTTGCCGAGACCGACCGAGGCGCCTGCCGTCGAGAGAACAAAACCTATTTTACCGGAAAAACTGTGTCTTTTATCCATGACATCTCCCTTGCCCATACATTAGTTTTTCCATCTTAACAGCTTTTTCCGGTAAAGTCAATTTGCATCTTCCATTGTTCTTGCGGAGCATAGTGTGGGGACGGTTCCTGGGAACCGTCCCTGCTGCGCGCAGGGTCAGGCAAATTTGATGCTCACAGTCGGCAGAGGGTACTCGTCCGAGGGCGGAGGGGCGGTGCTGCTCAGCGTAACATAGCTGACCTCCAGCACGAGCTCGAGGCGGTATTGCTCCCCCTCTTCCAAAAACAGGGGGTCAAATACATTCTCTCCCGGCTGCTTCGGATAGAGGGAGACTGTGGTGCTCTGATTTTCGGCCAGGCTGTTGTTCAGCTTGTCAAAGAATTGTGTGACGAGCTCCCAATCATTTCCGTTTTTCCGCATCAGCCTGATCTGGGTGAGCCTGACCTCGCTGGCATCGACGCCATCCTTAATCAGGTCGCCGAAACCGCCCTTCTGCTCGCACTGGATCCGGATGCAGGGCTCACCGAGGTTGTCAACGACATACTCCGCCCCTTTGACGGTGACGCCGAGCGGCGCGGTGCTGCTCTGCCCGCAGGCGGCAAGGAGCACGAAGAGCATCGTGAAGAGCAGAAATATGTTCTTTTTCATAGCGTTTCCTCCTCGTATCAGCAATGCGAACATTATGTTAAATCTATACACATTTATTCTATTGTCTTCCAGTCCTTAAGGATCCTCTTCCCGCTGTCAAATGAAACCCCCGGCCTCACGCCAGATCAAGCAGGTAGAAATTGAAGGCCCCCTTACCCTTAAACTTGAAGAACAGCGCCTCCTTCGGCCCAAGCCCCTCCGGCAAGGTCGTCATGAAGCCCTTCTCCTTCTTTGTCGGGGAGACCTCGATCGTCGCGATCGGATCTCCGTCCTCCTTCGTGCGGATCTCGACCGTGCCGGCGGCATTGCCCTTTATCATCATGCGGAGCTTCTTCGTCTTTGAAAGGTCAAAATACTTGAACCCGACCACCGCGCCGTCGCAGACGTTCGCGACGTACTGGTCCGGACCGCCGTTCCGGTCGCCGCCGTCCTGCGTGATGTAGGGGTTGTCCTTCTTCGGGATCTTGATCATCGAGAGGAACTTTGTCCCGCTCTTCCCGTAGAGGTTGCAGGCGATGTAGGTCGGATAGCGGCCCTTGCCCTCGAGCGGGCCTCCGTTCAGGCCGCAGGAGGTCATCTCCGCCTGGTAGAACTT
>DFFD01000002.1:0-656 GCA_002369495.1 Lachnospiraceae bacterium UBA3785
TAGCCCATGTCGCGGAAATACTCCGCCATCGTGATGCCGGTGTAGATCGACGCCTCGCGCGCCGCCACCGGCATATCAGATGTATTGGCAATCAGGATCGTGCGCTTCATCAGCGACTCGCCAGTCTTTGGATCCTTCAGCTCCGGGAACTCATTCAGAACGTCGGTCATCTCGTTGCCGCGCTCTCCGCAGCCGATGTAAACGACGATATCGGCATCGGCCCATTTTGCTAGCTGATGCTGCGTCACCGTCTTTCCGGAACCGAACGGTCCGGGGATCGCGGCGACACCGCCCTTTGAAATCGGGAAGAAGGCATCGACGACGCGCTGGCCTGTAACAAGCGGCATGGCGGGCGGAAGCTTTCTTGCATAGGGACGCCCGCGGCGGACCGGCCACTTCTGCATCATGGTAAATTCCCTGTCGCCGTCCTTCGTGGTGATCGTGTAGACCGGGTCCGTGACGGTGAACTCGCCGGCTTTGATCTCCTTGATCGTGCCCGCGACCCCGTAGGGAACCATGATCTTCTGGGTGACGACCGGGGTCTCGACGACGGTGCCGACGATATCGCCGGCCTCCACCTCGTCGCCGACGGCGGCGCAGGGGACGAACTCCCACTTCGCGTTCCGGTCAAGCGCCTCGACTTCAACGCCGCGGCT
>DFFD01000002.1:796-8798 GCA_002369495.1 Lachnospiraceae bacterium UBA3785
GATGAGGCCCGGGCCGAGCTCCACGGAAAGCGGAGCGTCGGTGGACTCGACCGGCTCGCCCGGGCCGAGGCCGGAGGTCTCCTCATAGACCTGGATGGACGCCTGGTCACCGTGCATCTCGATGATCTCGCCGATCAGACGCTGGCGGCTGACACGGACGACGTCGAACATGTTCGCATCGCGCATTCCGCCGGCGATGACCAGCGGACCTGCTACTTTTATTATCGTGCCTGTGCTCAATTTATTATATCTCCTCGCATTATTCGCATAAAACGTTCTTAAAGCTACTGCCGGTCCTCCCCGAACAGGATATCGGAGCCGACCGCCTGCTCTACGCTTCCCTTCACGCTTCTGACGCCTTCGCCTGTATTTCCGGAAACGCCGGGGATGAGAATGATCGCCGGAGCGATCCGGCTCATGTATTCCTCTCTGGCGGCCTTCAGCGTGTCCGCGAGCTTTTCGGTCATGTAAATGATCCCGTAACCGTTCTCGGCAAGACGCTTGAGGAGGTGTGTTCCCTCCTCCTTGTCGTCCACCGGAAAGATATCAAGCCCGAGCGCCGCGAAGCCGTAGATGCTGTCATAATCACCCATGACTGCTATCTTAGACATACATTTCCCTCGTTCTTTCCCGTATCGCTTCCTCGGACAGGCCGTTGGCCTTGCCGGTGATCACGATGCGTGCCGTCTTGATCTCATTCTGACGCGCGAGGACGTAGGCGACCAGCGGACCGACCGTGCAGACCTCGTATTTCTGAGGCTTGATCGTCTCGATCACGCGGTTGTCGCACCAGCGCTCAAATGCCGACGGTGATTTCTTAAGAGCCTCAGCCGCCTCCGCGTAGCCGGAGGAGGAGAGGTAGTCCAGCAGGGCGTCGACCCCCTGGAACGCGGCCTGGGCCAGTGTTCTCACGTCAAATGAAGAGCACGGCGCAAGCGCTCTGTGCAGAAAATCCAGACTTTTCCTTGTCTTTGCGGAGCGGGCCGCGATCTTGATATCCGTCACAGCCACCTGGGACTTCGCGTAATCCTGAATCACCTTGTCCGGGCTCGCCTTGCCGGCCGCCTCGATCGCATCCAGGCAGGCGCGGTCCACGATGATATCCGCGAGCTGCGCGTCGCGGGTGTGCAGCATGGTCTCAAGGGCCTCCGCTGCCGCCGCCCGCATGTGTTCCGGAAGCGCCGACCAGTTTTTCTCGGTAACGATCTTCAGCATCTGCGGACGGCCGTACGTGTCGTCAGGCGCAAACGCCTTTTCGTTGCTCATGCTGGTGCAGACCTCCTTGATGGCGGCCTTCAGGTTGTGATAGATATTCGGGAGCGAGAGGACGTCGAAGACGGAGAAATCAACTCCGAGCTCCTTCATGATCGCCCAGATCTTTCTCTCCTCGATGGCCAGGATCCGCTCCGGATCGTTTCCGTCCGATGCGTCCCCCCAGCCCTTGTCCTTCAGGAAAGTCACGACGGCATCCGCACTTTTTTGCGCGGCCATCGTATTCACGTCGTTGTTCGAAAGAAGCTTCGTCTCAAGAACGCGGATACGGGCCACCGCATAGGTATAACTCCAATCTGATGCCATTTGCTGCTCCTTAACGTATCAGGAAAACAGGACCTTTGCTGCTGCGTCCTGCATTCTGTCTTTATTTGCCTCAAATATCGCGGCGAGCGAGCAGTTCTCCTCGATGCCGCCGTAGATGAGGATGCATCCGTTTTCGATCTTAGCCGGTTCCTCCCTCACCGAAAGCGTGCCGCCGGCTTTGCGCGCGGCCGCGTCCGCCTTCGCGGCGAAATCCGCGGGCAGGCGCTTAAGGTCTTCCGGGGCAAATGCGATCTCTCCGGCCTCCGGGCGGACGATCTTTCCGATAATGCCGAGCAGCATATCGAAATAGTCCTTGTCGTCCTGGCTCTTAAGCGTCTCCAGCGCCTTTCCGAGCACGGCCGCAATGATCTCCTGCTTGGCGGAGAGGATCGATTTCTTTTTCAGGATATCGCAGGAAGAGAGGATGCGGGCCTCGTAGGTCTTCGTGTCGCGGGCGATGCGCTCTTCATTTTCCGCTTTTGCCTTGCGGATCTCGTCGCCTGCCGCGACCGCAATGTCGAGCGCCTTGCCGTTGGCGACGCTGATCGCCCGGTCCGCTTCCTTCTGGGCTTCCTCCAGGATCCGGCCGGTAATAGTTTCAATTCCTGCCATGATATTCCTCCCTGTTTATACCGGGATGTTCGAAACCGCGAGGATCGAGATCAGAAGGGCAAGGATGGCGTAGGTCTCAACCATGGCCGGGAACAGCATGGCCTGGCCGAAAGATTCCGGGCGCTTTGCGACGATGCCGATGGAAGCGGCCGAGCACTGGCCCTGGGACTTGCCGGAGATGAGGCCGACGATGCCGATCGGGAGGCAGGCTGCCAGGATCATAAGACCGGTGGAAAGAGAGATCGTGACGTCGCCGCCGCCGAGAAGACCGATCTTGGAGAGCGTGATGAAGCCGACCAGCAGGCCGTAAATGCCCTGTGTGCCGGGAAGAAGCTGGAGAAGCAGGACCTGCGCGAATTTGCTCGGATCCTCTGTGACAACGCCCGCCGCCGCACGGCCGGCAATACCAACGCCGAGTGCAGAGCCTGCGCCTGCGAAAAGAACGGCGACCGCTGCGCCAAGCAGCCCGAAGAACATACCTAAATCACTCATGTTTTTGCCTCCTGTTTAATTTCAACATATTTTGTTTTTGTTTTAAACGGCACGAAAGGCTCGCCTCCCGCGTCATAAAACTTACCGAAGAATTCAACGTACTGGAGCCTGTTGGTGTGCACGTAGGCTCCGAGCAGATTGATGGCCAGGTTGAGGACCGAGCCGACCGCGAAGATCACCAGGAAAATGATAAGCCCGAAGAAGCCGAGATTGGCTCCCACCATGGCCGCCATCGTGTTGATGACCTGGGCGATGACACCGGTCGCAAGGCCGAGCGCCAGCAGTCGGGAGTACGAGAGAACGTCCGACAGCCAGCTCGTGATCCCGTAGATGTCGTACGCGCCGAGCGCGATCCGAAGACCCCAGTTCTTGTTGGCCCTCCCCGACATGAAGAGGATCACCAGGGCACCGCCGGCCGCCAGCACCTTCGAGAGCGTGCCCACGAACGCCGGGAACTCAAAATGCATCTGAGCAATGTTCCCGAAAAGGTCCGTCGGCAGCAGGATCAGGATGAGACCGATGAGGAGCGCGTACCAGGCAACGATATCGGAGATGAAGCCCACGACGTCGCCGTCCTTTAAGTACTGGTACCCCTTGATCCCGAGACCCACAAAGAGGTGGATGAGACCGAAGAGCATGCAGTAAATCAGCAGTTTCATCGGCGCATCGAGCGGGTTGAACCAGATCGGCTTGATGATCGGCGTTGCGCCGGTGTAGCCGAAGAAGGTCGTCGCCACGACGTCAACGACGTCGCCGAAGAAGCCTCCGTACATGAAGCCCCAGAAGGTCGTCGAGATGCCGCACCAGAAGAACATCGTGAGCATCTTTCTGATTCCTTCGCCCATCCGCGGGTATTTTTTGAGAACGATTGCGGTCCCGATCACCATCACAATGCCGTAGCCGGCGTCCGAGAGCATCATTCCGAAGAAGAACATGTAGAAAAATGACATGATCGTCGTCGGATCGACCTTCCCGTGCTGCGGCAGTCCGTAGGACTCCACGATCGGCTCGTAGACCGATGAAAATGCGTTGTTCCTGAGCGCGGTCGGCTCAACCTCGTCCTCCCGCTTCTCCTCGAACTCACAGACCGCACCATAGTCCTTCTCCATGAGTTCCTTCACGGCCGCGGCGGAGTCCTTCGGGACCCAGCCGGTCAGGAAAAACGCGTTTTTGCTCTGCGGGATCGTGCCAAGGAGCCTGTATTTTTCAGCTCTCGTGCGGTAGTAGTCGCCGAGGATGCGGAAATCCTCGCGGCTCCCCACGTTGAGCTTCACCTTCTCAACGACGCCGGCGATCTCGCCCTTCTGCTTCTCGATGTCCTTTCGGGCCTCCTCCGCGGCGGCCTCCGGCTTACCGAGCGTAAGCTGCGGCGGCCGGGAAAACCCGAGTCCCCGGAGAGCCGTCTCAACCGTCTCCGCCTCTTCTTTGAGGCACAAAATAAATACATTGACCGAATCGTGCGCGGTATAGAGGACTTTCACGTCCACCGCTTCCGTCTCCGGGGCCTTCTCGCGAAGCCCCTCCAGGATCTGCTCCTCCGTCAGCACGCCGGGCAGCGTTCCGATAAAGGCCGCTGTCCTGCGTGTCCCCTCGAAGGAGAGCGGGACGTCAAGCGCCATCCAGGGAACCAGCGATTCGATCAGGTTCTCATCCTTCGCAATGTTCGCATTGCAGTCGTTGATGACCTTCTCGTAGCGGAGGATCTTCCGTGCGATCTTGTTGCAGGGATGTCTTCTCCCGATGACCTCCTGCACATTTCCGATATCCAGCAGCTCCTTGCCCTTCAGGCTGTCCAGCATCCCCTTCTCTTCAGGGGCGTACTTGTCCAGAATGGCAGCCGCCTGATCGCACAGCTCCGCGTGCTTGTCCCAGGTTGCCCGCGACTCGGCCGTGTCCATCCTCATAAGCTCGTCGTCCTCGATGGATTCCACCTCCATCTGCATGATGCCGAGCATCTGAAGCTTTTCGAGGATCGCCTTGCGCTTCGTTTTGAGCGCCGTAAGGCTGATCTTCTGCATTTCTACAACAGCCATGCTAACCTCCCGGTTTATAGAATCTTGTCAATGACAGCTTTGACGGCTGCCTCCGTCTTCGGCGCGACCTGCGCCTTCAGGGAAGCCGCCTCCTTCGCCGCCTCCGCCTCGGCTTCCGCGACCTTTGCGTCGCCGGCTTCCTGCGCCGCCTTCGCAGCCGCAGCAGCCTCCTCGGCAAATTTCGCAAATGCCTCCGCCTTATCCGCCTCCGCTCTGGCCTCCGCTGCCTTCACGATCTCCGCCGCGTTCTTTGCCGCCTCGGCGATCATGGTCTCAGCCTTCGCTTCCGCTTCGCGGACTGCCTTGATGCTCTCTTCAATCATTCAACCACCGCCTTCCTTTTTGCGGCCGGAGGAAAGCTTTCCGGCCGCGAGAGCTGAAATGGGATCAGCTTCTCCCTGCATTATTCTTATAATTTTACCACAACACATAATCAATGCAAGAAAAAATTGTTAATTTAAGACAATTTAATATTTTACCATGCTAAAATCGCCTCAGCTCCTCCGGGACAGAAAAATGCATCCTTCGTTCATCCGCCGGATGTTCAAAGGAGAGTTCCGCCGCCGTGAGGAAAATGCCGCGGCCCGCCCCGGCTGTCCCGCCGTAGCGGACGTCCCCCGCGATCGGCATGCCGGCGCCTGACAGCTGCACGCGGATCTGGTGATGGCGGCCCGTCTCAAGGCGGATCCGCAGCGTATCTTCCGATTCCTTTTTATAGGTAAGAACCGCTCTCTTAGCGCCCGGCGTCCCCGCCGGCACGATGCGGGAGCGGTTCGATCTCGCATCCTTCAAAAGCCAGTCTTCAAGCGTCCCTTCCTCCGCCGGGATCTTCCCCGTGACCCTGGCGCGGTAGATCTTCTCCATCTTTCCGCCGGAGAGCCGCGCAGAGAGCGCTGCCGCGGCCTTCTTGTTTCTCGCAAACAGGACGAGCCCGTCCACCGGCTGGTCGATCCGGTGGATGAGGAAGAGCCCGCCGGCACGGCCGTCCCGCCCGGCGAGAAATGTTCTCAGCATGCTCACCAGATCCTTCTCCAGGGGCTTCTTCGTCTCGGATGCCAGCCCGGCCTCCTTGAAGACCACCAGCACATCCCGGTCTTCGTAAATGATTTTCATGTAATCCACCTCCCGGGATATTGTAACACACAACGAAAACGGCCGCCATAACGTTCTCCCTCGTTTATGGCGGCCGTTTAATGTTCAATTTTCAATGGACATTTTCTCCGTTTCTTTATTTAATTATCATTGTCCATGCGCCTTGCCCTGTTTTTTTGGGGGCAGGAATTAATATATATTGTAATTTTTATTTTCATTCCGGGCTCGCATTGGGTTTTATTCTTATTTTTAAAATTATCCCTGCTTAAGTTTTTCTTTATTTTTTAAGCTTTTCCTTATTTCTAAAGACGTCTCCTTATTGATAAGGATCCTGCTTTTTTATAAAGATTTTTCTTTTTTTGAGGTTTTTCTTTTAAAAATTTTTCTTTTAAAACCTGTATGCTTAGAGGTCTTTTTATCCTTTTTGTGATGCTCCGATGTATTTCATTGAAAGCCCCCTCCCTCTAAGTGATAAAGCCTCCAATTACTTTCTGATCAGATACATCTCCTTGCCGATTTCCAAATGAACTTTCTTTACAGTTCATTTTTTAATTCGGCGGCAGTTTGTCTCAATATGTAAGCCTGCTCGGATATACTCTTTTCCCTGATTTTATCTCTTTGCTTTCGAGATTTATATTATTATTTCATTCAATTCATGGGAAAAGGTGCTTCTCGCCTGGAACTGCCGGCTCCTGCCTTTTCATATTGAGGGTTAACCTGTACGGTTTTTCAAACACATCCATTGGAATATGCCCTCCTTTTATGATGAATGATTGACTGGTTTCTTTTTTATTATGTGGTTGATTTCTTTGATGGACTTATATTAGCAGATTGGAAATCATTTGTCAACACATTTTTTAATTTTTCTTCGTATTTTTTAAATCCGCAGCGTAATTTTATTAATTGTATGTACTATTATATTCTGTTTGGATATTTAAAACAGTTCGGACGGCTCGGACACAAAAAGCGCGGCACAGCCGCGCTCTTATCACCCTTTCTCTCTGTCCTTCAGGAAGCTGGCCGCCATCGAGGCGATCCGGTAGGTCATCGCATCCTCGAATGCCCGCACGTCAAGGCCGGTCGCGTTCTTCAGCTTCTCCAGCCGGTAGACCAGGGTGTTTCTGTGGATGAACAGCTGCCTGGCCGTCTCGGAGATATTCAGGTTATTTTCGAAAAATGCATCCACCGTCGCCCGCGTCTCCTCGTCGAGATCCTCCGGTGATTTGTCCTTGAAGACCTCTTTCAGGAACCGCCGGCACACGTCCTCCGGCAGCCGGTAGATCAGCTGGCCGATCCCAAGCTTCGTCGAGCGCATGACCGTCTCGTGCATGTAGAAGATCCGGCCGACCTCCAGGGCCAGCACCACCTCCCGGTAGGACTGCGGCAGCGCCGCCAGCAGCTGCACGCGCTCCCCGAATGCGCACCTCGCGCGCACCATGGCCTCCGCGTTCAGCATATCAACGATCGTGTGCGCATTGACGAGCGCATCCTCCTCGCGCTCCGACGTCTTCTCCGCCCGGATGAGCGCGATCCGCTTTCCGTCCATCGGCACGAGATGATCCGTGCTTCTCCCGGCGATGATCTGCCGCAGCACCATGAGTGCACTCTCGTCGTTCACGTTCTCCGTCTCGATCACGTAGATCCGCATCATCCCTTCCGCCGTGAGGTGCAGCCTCGCCGCGCCCTCATAGATGCGGGAGACCTCCATCTGCCCGGTGAGGAGGTTCTTGAAATAAGCCGTCCGGCTGTTCTTCTCCCGGAAGGCTTCCGTGAGGAGCTTCAGTTTTTCGGCGAGCTCCTCAGCGTCCATGTTTTCATTTTCATCGATGGAAAATGAAATGCCGGTCAGCCTGTTCAGCTCCCTGAGTTCCCTTGCGAGTTTCTTTTCCGATGCCATGGCGCCTCCGATCCTGAATTTCTTTTTCTCATTATATCGCGAATGCAGAATCCCGCCAACCGTTTTTCATTTCCGGGTAATAAAAACATCCCGGTACCTCTCGGTACCGGGATGCGGGATCTCAGACAGTCGATCAGTCAGTGATCGTAACCTCGGTCTCCTTGTCGAAGAAGTGAGCCTTCTCCATGTCGAGCGCGAACTTGACAGTGTCGCCGGTGCGGGCTGTGGTGCGCGGATTGACGCGGGCGGTCATCTGGCTGCCGGCGAAATCGAAGTACAGGAAAACTTCTGCGCCGAG
>DFFD01000002.1:8939-9084 GCA_002369495.1 Lachnospiraceae bacterium UBA3785
ACATCTTCCGGACGAATGCCGAGGACAACCGTCTTGCCGTCATAAGCTTTCAGCTTGTCAGCACGAGTGCTGGAAACACCGAGCTTGAAGCCGCCAACTTCGACCGTCTTGCCGCCGTTAGAGACCTTGCAGTCCATGAAGTTCA
>DFFD01000183.1:0-3537 GCA_002369495.1 Lachnospiraceae bacterium UBA3785
CGCAGGAGGACCTGCCGGACGAGGAAGCCGAGGAGGAGGGCGACGCGCTCAGGCTGACCAGCCTCCAGAGCATCACGGATTTCCTCGTCTGTGCCGGACGGACCCTGCCGGACAACATCCGCATCTGGGCCAGACGGAATCTTGCGGTCGCCAGGTCCCAGGAGGTCTCCCCGGAGGAGCGGCGGCATGCGCAGAGGGCGCTCTCCATCATGATGAATATCCAGTGGAAAGACAATTATTTTGAGGCGATCGACCCTGCGGAAGCCAGGCGGATCCTCGACGAGGAACTCTACGGGCTCGAGAAGGTCAAGCAGCGCATCATCGAGACGATCATCCAGATCAACCGCACGCACACGCTGCCGGCTTACGGGATGCTGCTGGTCGGACCGGCCGGCACCGGCAAGTCCCAGGCGGCCTATGCGGTCGCGCGCATCCTGAAGCTGCCGTGGACGACCCTCGACATGAGCTCCATCAACGATCCGGAGCAGCTGACCGGGAGCTCCCGCGTCTATGCGAACGCGAAGCCGGGGATCATCATGGAGGCATTTTCCATGGCGGAATCCTCCAACCTGGTCTTCATCATCAACGAGCTCGACAAGGCCAATGCCGGCAAGGGAAACGGCAACCCCGCCGACGTCCTCTTAACGCTCCTCGACAATCTGGGCTTCACGGACAACTACATCGAGTGCATGGTCCCGACCGGCGGCGTCTACCCGGTCGCGACGGCCAATGACATCAGCCGCATTTCTGCGCCGCTCATGTCCCGCTTTGCGGTGATCGAGATCCCGGACTACACGGAGGAGGAGAAAAAGGTCATTTTCAGGAAATTCTCCCTCCCGAAGGTCCTCCGCCGGATGGGCATGCGGGAGGAGGAGTGCGTCGTCACGGAGGATGCGCTCGACGCGATCGTTGAGAGCTTCCGCGGGACGACCGGCATCCGCGATCTCGAGCAGGCGGCGGAACATATCGCGGCAAATGCGCTCTACCGGATCGAGGTGGAGAAGGTGTCGTCGGTGACATTTTCCGCGGCGGAAGCGGCGCAGCTCTTTTCCTGAGAATACAGGCAAATAGTTGGCCTGTTTTCACAAAAGAGTGTTGACAGAAACGCTAAATAAGTGTATCTTATTAATGTAAGTGCTTACATTTTCCGCAATACTGTATCTCCGTGCGGCGATGTAAGAAAGGCATATAAGGAGGAAAAGAGACATGAAAGCATTTATGGACAAGGATTTCATGCTGAAAAATGAAACCGCAAAGCATCTCTTCCACGACTACTCGGAGAGCATGCCGATCATTGACTACCATTGCCACATCCCGCCGAAGGAGATCTATGAGGACCGCCGCTACAACAACATCGCGGAAGTCTGGCTCGGCGGAAAGAATCCGGACGGCTCTTACTTCGGCGACCATTACAAGTGGCGCGTCATGCGCTCGAACGGCGTTCCGGAAAATATCGTCACCGGCGACGCGGATCCCTATGAAAAGTTCGTCGCGTTTGCGGCCGCTCTCGAGATGGCGATCGGCAACCCGATGTACCACTGGTCGAACCTCGAGCTTCACAAATACTTCGGCATCACCGAGCCGCTGACCGTGAAGAACGCGAAAGCGATCTGGGACAAGACCTCCGACATGCTGCAGCATGATCCGAAGCTCTCCGTCCGCGGCATCATCGAGCAGTCCGGCGTCAAATATGTCGGCACCACGGATGACCCGATCGATTCCCTTGAGTGGCACGAGAAGCTGCTCGGCGAGAACCTTCCCTACATGGTCTGCCCGTCCTATCGACCGGACAAGGCGATCAACATCGACAAGGACGGTTTTGCGGATTACATCAGAAAGCTCGGCGAGGTCGTCGGCTATGAGCTGACAAGCTGCTCGGATGTCTGCAAGGCCCTGAACGAGCGCGTCGACTTCTTCAAGAAGCACGGCTGCCGCGCGTCCGACCACGGCCTCGACTACATCATGTTCCGCAAGGGCACGATGGAGCAGGCCGACGAAGCTTTCCGCAAGGTCATGGCTGGTGAGAAGATCTCCCGCGAGGAAGCTGAGATCTACCAGACAACGGTTCTCCTTTCCCTGGCGAGAAAGTACCACAAGGAAAATATCGTCATGGAGATCCACTACTCCTGCACGAGAAACGTCAACGAGAGAATGTTCCGCATCGAAGGTCCGGACACCGGCTTCGACATGGTCGCGAAATCCAACTGCGCCAACGAGATGGCAGCTCTGTTCTCTGAGCTTGACATGACGAACGAGCTTCCGAAGACCATCGTATTCTCCCTGGACCAGAACGATTTCAACGTGATCACGACCTGTCTCGGCACATTCCAGTCCGATGAGGTTCCGGGCAAGATGCAGCTCGGCGCCGCCTGGTGGTTCCTTGACACGAAGGACGGCATGGAGGCTCAGATGAAGTCTCTCGGCAACCTCGGCCTGCTGGGCAATTTCGTCGGCATGCTGACCGACTCCCGCTCGTTCCTGTCCTACACGAGACACGACTATTTCCGCAGGATCGCCTGCAACCTGATCGGCCAGTGGGTCGAGGACGGCGAGTATCCGAACGATGAGGAGTCCCTGGAGAAGATCGTGAAGGGCATCAGCTACAACAACGCTGCAAGATATTTCAATATTGACTGATAAGGAGGAATGTAACATGGACAAGCTCAACTATGCGGTTCTCGAAAAATCCGGTTATGACGGCTATATCCTGAAGCACGCGCCTGTCAAGGTTCTTCAGTTCGGCGAGGGCAACTTCCTCCGCGCGTTCGTGGATTACTGGTTTGATATGTCCAACGAGAAGGCCGGCTGGAACGGCAAGGTCGCCCTGGTGCAGCCGATCGCGCAGGGTCTCACACAGCTCATCAACGAGCAGGAAGGCCTCTATACGCTGTATCTCCGCGGCTCCGAGAACGGCGAGAAGATCAACCGCAAGCGCGTGATCTCCGTCTGTGACGCATGCTACAACCCCTACGGTGATTGGGAAGCGATCAAGGAGATCGCCAGGTCCGCCGATCTTGAGTACGTCGCATCCAACACGACGGAAGCCGGCATTGTCTATGATCCGGAATCCACCTTTGAGCAGGTTCCGCCGACATCCTTCCCGGCCAAGCTGACCGTGCTCCTTTATGAGCGCTTCAAGGCCGGCCAGAAGGGCGTTGTCGTTCTCTCCTGCGAACTCATCGACAACAACGGCAAGGAGCTTCAGAAGGTCGTCAACCGGCACATCGACGACTGGAAGCTCGGCGAGGACTTCAAAAAGTGGATCAACGAGGAGAACCTCTTCTGCTCCACACTGGTTGACCGTATCGTTCCGGGCCGCATCCGTGACCCGAAGGAGATTGCTGAAATCGAGGCCGAGAACGGCTACTCCGATCCGCTCCTTGACGTAGGCGAAGTCTTCGGCGTCTGGTATATCGAAGGCCCGAAGTGGCTTGAGGACAAGCTTCCGTTCAAGAAGTCCGGCCTCAACGTCCACGTTGTCCCGGAGGTCGCTCCGTACAAGAAGCGCAAGGTCCGCATCCTGAACGGCGCGCACAC
>DFFD01000183.1:3576-3889 GCA_002369495.1 Lachnospiraceae bacterium UBA3785
CGCACACCGGCTTCGTGCTCGGCGCTTATCTTGCCGGCGAGGATATCGTCCGCGACTGCATGCATGACGATGTGATCCACGGCTTCATGAACAAGATGCTCTATGAGGAGGTCATCCCGGTCCTGCCGCTTGACAAGGCAGACTGCGACGCATTTGCCGCAGCCGTCACGGACCGCTTCAACAATCCGTTTGTCGACCATCAGCTCATGAGCATTTCCCTGAATTCCACCTCCAAGTGGAAAGCGAGAAACATGCCCTCCTTCCTCGAGTACATCGAGAAGTTCGGCAAGCTTCCGCAGGCGCTCACGATGTC
>DFFD01000183.1:4018-5314 GCA_002369495.1 Lachnospiraceae bacterium UBA3785
GTCCGTCCGGCGGGCAACGAGTATAAGGTGCAGGACGACGCATGGGTCCTTGATTTCTATTTTGAAAATAAGGATCTCGACGACGCCGCCCTCGTCAAGGCAGTTCTCTCCAATGAGAAGATGTGGGATCAGGACCTTACGAAGATCGAAGGCCTCTACGACACGGTTCTCGCTGACCTGACCCTCATCCGCAAGGAAGGCGCGAAGGCAGCCTACGCTTCGGTACTGTAAAATAAAACCCGATACGGGCGTGCGCATCACTGCGCACGCTCTTTTAAAAGGAGCAGAGTATGGAACTCATCAGAATTCATCCGTCGGACGTCGTTGCGGTTGCCCTCGAGGAGATCAAGGCCGGAACGGAGCTCACCGTCGACGGCATTACCGTCACGGCAAATGAAGACATCATGCGCGGCCACAAGATCGCGCTCTTTGACATCAAGGCCGGCGATCCGGTCATCAAGTACGGCAACCCGATTGCGGTCGCGAAAGCGGACATCAGGAAAGGCGACTGGGTCCACACCCACAACGTGAAGACCGGTCTCTCCGAGAGTGCGGACTACGTCTACGACCATCAGGTCTATCCGATGCCGGAAGTCGCTCCGAAGACCTTCATGGGCTACCGGAGGAAGGACGGCAGGGCCGCCATCCGCAACGAGATCTGGATCGTCCCGATCGTCGGCTGCGTGAACGGTATCGCGAAGCAGATCGTGGAGCAGAACCAGGATGTGGTGACCGGCTCCATCGACGGGCTTTACTACTGGGGCCATCCGTTCGGCTGCAGCCAGCTGGGCGGCGACCTCGAACAGACCAGGAAGCTTCTGACCGCGCTTGTCCGCCATCCGAACGCGGGCGGTGTCCTCTGTCTCGCACTCGGCTGCGAGAACCTCACGATGGATCTCTTCCTCGAGGGGCTCGGCGAGTACGATCCGGAGCGCGTGAAGTTCCTGACCTGCCAGAGCGTGGAGGACGAAGTCGAGGAGGGCGGTAAGCTCATCCACGAGCTCGCGGCCTACGCATCGCAGTTTAAGCGCGAGCCGATCCCGGCGTCCGAGCTGGTCGTCGGCATGAAGTGCGGCGGCTCCGACGGTCTGTCCGGCATCACGGCCAACCCGACTGTCGGCCGTTTCTCCGACAGGCTGATCGCGCTCGGCGGCTCCACGGTCCTCACAGAGGTCCCGGAGATGTTCGGCGCGGAGAATATTTTATTTGCCCGCTGCAAAAATGACGCCGTCTTTGAGAAGGCAGTCAACATGGTCAACGATTTCAAGCAGTATTTTGTCAGCCACGGCCAGGTGG
>DFFD01000129.1:0-12908 GCA_002369495.1 Lachnospiraceae bacterium UBA3785
TGCCCCAGACGGCGGGGGAAGCGTCTGCCCGGTCCGGGAACTGCCCGTAGCCGAGACGGATCTTCATGTTGTGCTCGCGGATGAAGGCTTCCGCCATCTCCGCCAGCGATACGGGGACGCCGCTGCAGACGTTGATGATCCCTGTCACCTCCGTCTGCATCGCACAGGATACGATCTGCGCGGCCAGCTCGTCCACCGTGATGAAATCAAATTTGTTCTTCCCGCTCGTAAACGGCAGGACAGGCACGCCTTCCGCCTCAAGCTTCACCATCCTGGAGAAGACCGAGTTGTTTCTCGCGTCGTCCCCCAGCAGGTAGAAGCCGCGCAGCCACTGCAGGACGACGCCCTTCTTAGCTGCGTAGACTTCCGTGAGCTCCCGGAGGGAGTTTTTCGCGATCCCGTAGGGGGTCAGCGGCTTCGTCGGCGTGTTTTCGTCGATGGCGCCCTCCCAGTAGCCGACCTCGTGCATCGTGCTCATGACGATGAGCTGCGGCAGGCCCTGGTCCATCATCGCCGTAAGGAAGCGGTAATGTTTCGGCAGATCGTCCACATGGCTCTTGTTGTAGTGGTCGAAACCGTTGCGCCAGGCCAGATGGATGAGAACGTCCGGACTTCCGAGCCTGCGATAGAGCTCCGGATCCTCCGAAAAAATGTCCGCCTCCGCCACGCGCGCCCGCGGATCGATCCCCTCCGTCCGGAGATCCGAGGCGATCACCTCGCAGTCCCGCCGAAGGAGCTCCGCCACAACATGGCGGCCGATATAGCCGTCTGCCCCTGTGACAAGAATTTTCATCCGCCGATACTCCTTTATCTTCCGGAATACATTTCCTCGTAATACTTCTGGTAGTTGCCGGAGGTCACGTGCTCCATCCACTCTTCATGCTCGAAGTACCACTTGATGGTCTTCTTGATGCCGACCTCGAAGGTGGTCTCCGGATACCAGCCGACCTCAGCCTTGATCTTGTCCGGCGCGATCGCGTAGCGGCGGTCATGGCCCTTGCGGTCGGTGACGTAGGTGATGAGGTCTTCATTGACGTGCGCTTTTCTCGGATCGTCGTCCGAAAGCTCCTCGCGCAGCGTCGAGATGATCGTCTTTACGATCTGGATGTTCTCGCGCTCGTTGTGGCCGCCGATGTTGTAGGTCTCGAAGAGCCTGCCCTTCTCCTGCACCATGTCGATGCCCTTGCAGTGATCCTCGACGTACAGCCAGTCGCGGATGTTCTTGCCGTCGCCGTAGATCGGCAGGCTCTTGCCGTGCAGGGCGTTGTTGATCATGAGCGGGATCAGCTTCTCCGGGAACTGGTACGGGCCGTAGTTGTTGGAGCAGTTCGTGATGTTGGCCGGGAAATGATAGGTGTCCATGAAGGCCTTGACCATGAAGTCCGAGGAGGCCTTGGAGGCCGAATACGGGCTGTGCGGATCGTACGGCGTCGTCTCATAGAAGTAATCATCCGGGTTCGAGAGCGAGCCGTAGACTTCGTCCGTGGAGACGTGGAGGAACTTCTTGCCTTCCTTGAAGCTCCCGTCCGGGAGTTCCCAGGCGTTCTTGGCCGCGTTCAGCATCGTTAAGGTGCCGAGAACGTTGGTCTTGACAAAGACACCCGGATCCTTGATGGAGCGGTCGACGTGGCTCTCCGCCGCGAAATGCACGACGCGGTCGATGTCATTTTCCTCGAAGATCTTATTGATCGCCTCGGCGTCGCAGATGTCGGCCCTGACGAACGTGTAATTCGGCTTATCCTCGACGTCCTTCAGGTTCTCGAGATTGCCGGCGTAGGTGAGCTTGTCCACATTGATGATGCGGATCTCGTCGCCGTATTTTCTGAACATGTAGTGAATGTAGTTGGAGCCGATAAAGCCGGCGCCGCCTGTTACAAGGTATGTTCTCATATGCTTTTCTCCTTTAATAAAAGTGTACATACATAATTTATTATAACACCGGGCCCGCAGATTGACAAGCCATACACGCCCGGGCTCTCATGAGCATGTTCTTTATGTCCTCCCCGGTGCTGCACGGCCCGTAGACCTGGCCGATCCGGTCGGTGCCGTTCTCCATCGCCGGCAGCCTGTCCCCGGGTTTATAATCGAAGGAAATGAAAAATCCTTCCTCCGAAAGCGCCTTCACTCTCTCATCGTCAATCCCGGCAAGGACCGAAGGCTCCTCCACATAGAGGAGGCTCGCTGCGCAGGGAAGACGGCGCTTCAGCGTAAAATCCGTCTCCTCCCCGAGCGCGCTCCTGATCATGAGGCCGTAGTAATCGATCCCGCCGTACATCGAGATGAGTTCCGGGATGCAGGTCGCCCCGCACCTTCCGCCGGCTTCGATCACATAGAGCCTGTCACCGGAGACGAACGCGTCGATGTTGAGGGCTGCGTGGTCAAGTCCGCTTGCGTCGATGATCCGCTGCACCTGACATTCAATGTCTTTGCCGAGTTCATCTGAGCATTGATAAGGAAATACATGCCCGACCGGTACCGTCGAGTGCGGACCCCTGTAAACCAGCTTGTCGTGCGGCAGGATGAGCACCGGCTTTTTCCCGGAGACATAGGCGTCGATCCCGATCTCATGGCCCTCGATGAACTTCTCGACGACCAGGTAATCTTTCCCGGTGAAGGACATCGCGTAATCATAAGCGGATGCAAGGTCCTTGCACCCGGTCACCTTCGTAACCCCACGGCTGCCGGACTTGTCCGTCACCTTGACCATGACCGGGTAACCGATCTCCTCCGCTGCCCTCTCCGCCTCCGCGAGGGAGGACACTCTGCGGAACTCCGCCGTGCGGACGCCGCCCGCGGTGAAGGCTTCCTTCATCTTCGCCTTGTCCGTCAGGATTTCGGACGCCCGGAGTGAGAGCCCCGGCAGGCCGAGCGTTTCGCATACAAGGCCGACCGAGCGCATCGCGACGTCCGTCCCGGTCGTCAGGATCCCGTCGATCCTGCGCTCTTTCGCCGCCGCAAGGATCCCTTCCGCGTCTGTCGTATTGAGATACAGCGCTTCATCGGCGTACTGAAAACCCGGATACGGTCCGGGAATGCTGGTCACGACGGTGTACAGCCCCATCTCCTTCGCTTTTTTGATGAGCGGCACCTGGTAGATGCCGGCTCCGAGGATCAAGAGTGTTTTCATTTTCCTTCTTCTCCGAAATCAGCGCTCTCCCGTTTCCGTGCGGGGACTGCCGGCTTTCCGCCGTCCTCGCGACGGATATTGACCGTCTCGCGGACGATGTACTGGGGCGTCCCGTTGATCGAGAGGATCAGCTTCCCGATATATTCGCCGAGGATCCCGAGGACCAGCAGGATCGTGCCCGAAAAGAACAGCAGGCAGCAGATGAGCGAGGCCCAGCCGGCCGGCATGGTCGGATCAAGGAGCTTCCGGATGATCGTGACCAGCGCGAAGAACCCGCCGAGCGCCGCGAAGATCGCGCCCATGTAGGCCGAGATGCGGAGCGGGATCACCGAGTAGTTGAAGTAGGCGAGCCAGAGGTTCATGAGCTTCTTGAGCGTGTAGTTGGACTTCCCGTACTCGCGTTTGTGGTGCTCCACCGTGACGTTGGCGATCCTCGACGTTGTCCGGTAGAAAATGCCGTCCACGTACGGATTGAAATTCTTATAGAGGATCACCTCGTCCCGCACCGCCTTCGTGATGACCCAGAAGTTCGAGGAGACGATCTCCTTCGGGCGGCCGAGCAGGATACGGGAGGACACCTCGTTGAATTTGCTCGTGAGGTTCTTGAGGCTCCCGTTCTCCTTCTTCTCATAGCGCCCGTAGACGAGGTCGTAGCCCTCGGAGATCTTGTCCAGGAGCTTAAAGACCTGAGACGGATGCGTCTGCATGTCGTCGTCCATCCCGAGGATGTAATCCCCGTCCGCGTAGTTTAAGGCGGCCATCAGCGCGTTGTGCTGCCCAAAGTTGCGCATGAGGTTGATGCCGTGGACATTTTCATAATCTTCGGCCAGCTTCCGGATCTCCCCGAAGGTATCGTCCCGGGAATAATCGTTCACCAGGAAGAAATCACAGGTGTAGTCCGGATGCCCCTCGAACTCCGCCATGACCATCTCCGTGACTTTGCGGATCGTCTTCTCCGAGTTGTAGCAGGGTATGACAATCGAAACCAGCATCATTTACTCCTTTCCGCCGGTGATGAGCGGCAGCGCATCGAAAAACAGCGGGATGCCGCCGGTGTGGATAAACAGGATGGTCTTCCCCGTGATCTCATGCTCTTTCAGGTAGGCCTGCATGCCCCGGAAGGCTTTTCCGGTGTAGGTCGGATCGAGCGGCAGCGAGTTCGCAAGGAACTGCTCACGGATCACCCTGAGAATCTCCTCATCGTACTGCCCGTAGCCGCCGGAGAGGTATGCGTCCTCAAGGATGATCTCCTGTTCAAAGCCCGATGGCGGCTCCTCGCCCCGGCCGCGGAACCAGGAGGCGACGCCGTCCCGGATGATCCTCGTGCCGCGCTTTTTGTCCCTCGAGACCGAGATCCCGACGATCTTCCGGGTATCCCCGTTCGCGAGATGACCGGCGATAAGCCCGCTCTGGGTCGAGCCGGTGCCCGAGGCGTGGAATATATAATCAAAATGAAGACCGAGCTCCGCCTCGTCCCGCAGGATCTCTCCGTAAGCGTCCGCGTAGGCGCGGGCTGCGGTTCCTTCATTTCCCTCGCCGAGCCGGTTCCCGTAGATATAGTAGGGATCGTATCCGCGCTCCCTGAGCCTTGAAAAGGCCGTATCCACCGCCGGCGCGATCGCATTCTTCGCGCAGCGGATGATCTCCACCCCGAAGAGGCCGACCAGACGGCTGTTCCCGGTCACGGTGTGCGTGTGGTCCGGGTCGTCGGAGCAGACCATGAGGCAGGGGATCTTTTCCGCCCGGCAGGCGGAGGCGAGCACCCGGCAGAGGTTCGACCGGTCGTTGCCGTACATGATGAGGGCGTTTTTGCCCTTCCTTTTCATATCATCGATGAACGCCGCCGCGATCCGCACCTTGTTCCCGCCGAGCGAGAACGGCAGGAGGTCGTCGCGCTTTGCAAACAGCCGGTTTCCGTCCGAAGACAAAAGCGGCTGGACCGGCGTTGCCTTAAATTTGTCCATATAAGTTCCTTTCAATTCATAATCCAACATAGTATACTATCATCCGTGCAAAGATGCAAGCGCTTAAAAGAGTCTAAACAGGTTTGAATACCTTGCAAAAAATCCTTTCCTGGTGTATTATCAATTAGACTATGCATTAAAAGGAGCATTCCATGATCGATTTCAACATTCCTCCGTTTTCCGGAAATGAACTTGTCTATATGCAGGAAGCCGTAAAGAACCGCAAGATCTGCGGCGACGGCCCGTTTACCAAAAAGTGCCATGCCTTCCTCGAGGAGCAGACCGGGGCGGCGGCTGTCTATCTGACAACCTCCGGCACCTCCGCACTCGAGATGGCGGCGATCCTCTCCCACATCAAACCCGGCGATGAGGTCATCCTTCCTTCCTTCACCTTCTGCTCGACCGCGGACGCCTTCGTTGCCCGCGGTGCCCGGCTTGTCTTTGTCGACGTCCGCCCGGACACCATGAACATCGATGAGAAGAAGATCGAGGCAGCCATCACCGACAGGACCCGCGTGATCGCGGTCGTCCACTATGCGGGCGTGTCCTGCGAGATGGACGAGATCATGGCGATCGCGAAAAAGCATAACCTGATCGTCGTGGAGGACGCCGCCCAGGCTGTCGGCTCAACCTACAAGGGCAGAGTCCTCGGCACGATCGGCGACTTCGGCTGCTACTCCTTCCACGAGACCAAAAACTACTCGATGGGCGAAGGCGGCGCTCTGATTCTGCCCACGCTCGACCAGCGCGACGAGGCCGAGATCTGCCGCGAAAAGGGTACCGACCGCTCCCGCTTCTTCCGCGGCCAGGTCGACAAATACACCTGGGTCGATTACGGCTCCTCCTACCTGCCGAGCGACCTGAACGCGGCCTACCTCTGGGCCCAGCTCGAGTGCTTCGACGAGATCCGGAACGACCGCATGGCCACCTGGAACGCCTACGATGCAGCTTTCCGCCCGATGGCGGAGGCCGGCCTCCTCGAAGTTCCGTTCATTCCGGAGGGCTGCGTCCACAACGCCCACATGTACTACCTGAAATTGAAGGATCTCCCCCAGCGCACCGCCTTCATCAAATACCTGAAGGAAAACGGCGTCATGGCAGTCTTCCACTATATCCCGCTGCACTCCTCCCCGGCCGGCCTCAAGTTCGGGCGTTTTGCCGGCGAGGACGAATACACAACAAAAGAGAGTGAACGCCTTGTCCGCCTCCCGCTCTACTACCACCTGACCGAAGAGGACCGCAATAAGGTCATTGATACAGTCAGATCCTTCTTCGCCTAAGATCATCCGGGGACAATCACGGGACGATCCCGACCGAACCTTCAGGGTTCCTTCCGGATCGTCCCTTTTGCGTATTTCCCTGTCAGACAGATTTCAGAAAGGTATCATCCGCCATGCGCCGTTTATTCAAAGACCACCCGGTCATTCCGCTTCTTATTCTGACAAACGCGGTCTTTTTCATCCTCTACAGAAATTTCATTTTCGGAGACGCCGTCTTCATGTACAGCGACGTCGGCTCCGACTCTCTCTCCTCCTCCTACCCGATCATCGCGGAGCTCTCCCGCCTCTTTGAGACGCGGACATTCTCCCACTATACGATCTGGAGCGGCCTCGGCCAGGACACGACCGCGACCTTCCTCCAGTACATCAACCCCTTCAAGCTGATGCTGCTCTTCTTCGGGCGGGACAATTTCCCGGCCGGGATCATGCTCTACCTCTTTATCCAGAACAACCTGATCGCGGTTTTCGCCTACAACACCTTCCGCCTGCTCTCGGGAAATGCCGCGGCCGCCCTCCTGCCCGCCCTCGCGTGGACATTTTCCTCTTACATCGTCGTCTGGGGCCAGAACTACAGCTACGGCTGCTGCATGCTCATGTTCACGATCATGATCTTCCTGGTTGAGCGCGTCCTTCGCCGGGATACGCTCTCCGGCTGGCTTGTCCTTACGCTCTGGCTCGCTCTGTTCTTTCTCTCGAACTACTATTTCTTCTACATGTGCGGGATCTTCAGCGCGCTCTACGTGTTCTTCCGTTCGCTCATGGAGACCGGCGAAAACGGGAAAATGAAACCCGTATCGCGCCTTAGCCTCCTCCTCTCCCGCGAATTCAAACTGCTCTTTTCCGCCGTCGGCGCGCTCCTCATGGCCGCCGCGCCGCTCCTCGCGATCGCCTCGAGCTTCCTTGGCAGCGCCCGCTCCGGCGACACCGGAGCCGCCAGCCTCCGCTCGCTCCTGCTGCCCTACGACCTGCACACCTACGGCACCTACCTGGCCCGCCTTTTCTCGGCGGATCTCATCGGGGCGGGCTCCGCATTTTCCGGATCCGCGAGCTACTACGATGCGGCCCTGCTCTCCGCGACGCTCCTGGCCTTCTTCGCGATGCTCTTCCTGCTGCTGCGTAAGGAAAGCGCGGTGAAGACCCTGCTCTTTGCCGGCATCGCGTTCCTCATGCTCTTCTTCCAGGGGACCGGCCGTGTCCTCACGTTCAACCCGATCTCCCAGCGGTATTCCTTCATTATCCTCTTTATGGAGATGATCGCGGTGACCTTCTTCATGCGCTCGCTCCTTGAGGAGGACGGCGAGATGCGCCTCCGCATCGTCTCGGCCCTGGCTCCCGTTCTCATGGCCGCCGCCCTCTTTGTTCTCGTAAGAGGCAGCCGCCGCTTTGCGGTCGCGGTGAGGAAGGAGACGCTGATCACGGTCGCGGTTTTCATTTTCCTGTGGGCTTCTCTTCTTATGAGCTCGACCCTGATAAAAGGCATAAAAAAAGCGCGCTTTGCGCTCATGGCCCTGCTCCTTGCCGCTGAGCTCATCGCGCTCAACGACACGTCCCTGAACAGCCGCGTTTATCTCACGAAGGACTCCTTCGCAAATGATTTCTTCAACGACGGCACCCAGCAGGCCGTCGCGGACGTCCTCGCCGCCGACGCCGGCCTCTACCGGATCTCCGCCAGTGAAGAGTACGATATGGCCAACGAAGGCCTGGTCGACGGCTACATGTCCTCCACCTCCTACTCCAACACGACCTCCGCGAGCGCAGCGTCCCTCGCCAGGGCCTACGCCTCCTACGAGATCTCCTCGAATTTCTTCCGGGCAGGCTACCGCAACTATTACCTCTACACGATGCTCGGCGGCCGCTACCTCATCACCGACGAACCGGACAACAAGTCGGACTCGCTTGAGCCGGGCCTCTTCAGCCTAATCGCGGAGACGGAGACCCAGCGCACTTTTAAAAATGAAAATGCCCTCCCCTTCGGCTATGTCTACGAGGAGGAGCTGGACAGTGAGGAGTTTGCCCGCCTCTCCTCCTTCGAGCGGGTCAGAGCGCTCACGAAAGGCTATATCGCCACGGATGAGATCGCCTATCCGCTGCCGGAACTCGGTCCGGACCCTGCGGACACCTCCCGCTTCGACCTCATCCCGAGGATCCACACCCCCTCGAATGTCGCGCTCACCAACACGGAGACCGGGATCACGATCAACGCGACCGGTCCGGATCCGTATTTCTTCTTCGACCTCACGGAAGCGCTGAGCGAAAAAGGTTCGGATGAGATCCAGTACCTGCATGTCGCCGTCGACAAAGCTGCCGCAGCCGCCATGGGAAATATCACCTTCGAGCTCTTCACGATGACGGAGGACCATCCGGACCTCTCCGACCCGGTCTACGAGCTCATCAGCGTCAATGCGGCCGCCCCCGAGATGAACTTTCTGCTGCCGGACGGCGTCACCGTGATCCGCATGGACATCCCGGAGGGCTCCGTGATTCCCTTCACGGACATCTCCCTGCTGACCGCACCGGATCCGGCGGCGGATTTCGCGGCTCTTAAAAATACAGACATCCGGGACATCTCCTTTGTAAATGACGTCTACCGGGCCTCCGTCACCACCGAAAACGGCGGCATGCTCTGCGTCCCGCTCCTCTACTCCGGGAACTGGACAGCCCTCGTGAACGGCAGTCCCGCACCGGTCGAGAACATCAACGGCGGGCTCATCGGCGTCTACCTCCCCGCCGGCGAGGCGGATGTGACCCTCACCTACGCGCTCCCGAAGTTCTCTCTCGCGGTCTCCGTGAGCCTTATCGCGTGCGGGGTCTGGGTGGTGCTCTTTATCCTGTCTCTCTTCTCAAGGAAGTGAGTGCTTCGGGGACTTCGGGGACGGTTCCCAGGGACGGTTCTCTGAAAAATTGATTCTCAAACAGAATCAATTTTTTTAAGAACCGTCCCACAGGAACCGTCCCTGTGTTTTTGGGGAACCGTCCCTGGGAACCGTCCCTGTGTTTTTTGGGGAACCTTCCCAATGAAAAAAGCGCGGCCCCGCCGCGCTTTATTATTTCCCTCTGTTATTTTTCCATCACAATCGACACAACCACACATACCGCCAGCAGGAACGGATAGAACAGGAAAGGAATAATCGCCATGCTGGAGATCCCCGCCAGCGAAGCCGCGATCAGCAGCTGGGCCCCGTACGGAATGATCCCCTGCGCGATGCAGGAGCAGGTGTCGAGCAGCGACGCGGTCTTCTTCGGGTCGATCCCGTACTCCTCCGTGATCGTTTTCGCGATCGGGGCCGCCATGACGATCGCCACCGTGTTGTTCGCGGTCGCAATGTCCATCAGGATCGTCAGGAGCCCGATACCGGCCATGCCGCCCTTTCTCCCCGAAAAATGCTTCTTGATAATGTCGAGGATCGCCGCAAATCCCCCGTTCTCCCGGATCAGCGAGCCGATCGAGGCGACCAGGATCGTCACGATCATCGTCTCGAACATGCCGGACGTGCCGTTGCCCATCGACGTGAACGCCGACACGTAGGTAAGGCTCCCGGTCGCGGTTCCCGCGAGGAGGAACAGCAGGATGCCTGCCCCGAGAACCACAAAGACATTGATGCCAATGACCGCTATCGCGAGCACGATGAAGTACGGCAGCGCCTGGATAATGTTGTAGTCATAGCTTTCCATGGGAACTGCATTTCCCCGGAGCGCGTAGACAATAAGGATGATCAGCGTCAGCACGGCCGCCGGCAGCGCGATCTTAAAGTTCGTGCGGAACTTGTCCTTCATCTGGACGCCCTGCGTGTTGGTCGCCGCGATCGTCGTATCGGAGATGAACGAGAGGTTGTCCCCGAACATTGCCCCGCCGACCACCGTCGCAACGCACACCGCCAGGCTGAAACCGCCGTTTGCGGCAACCTGGGCCGCGATCGGCACGAGGACCGTAATCGTCCCCACGCTGGTTCCCATCGCCATCGAGATCAGGCAGGCGATCAGGAACAGGCCCGGGATCGCGAAACCACCCGGAATGATCGAAAGCAGCAGGTTCGCGATGCTGACGGCCCCGCCGGCTTCCTTCGCGATGCCGCTGAACGCTCCGGCCATCAGGAAAATGAACAGCATGATCGTGATATTGTCGTCGCCGATCCCCTGCGCGCAGATGTGGATCTTCTCGTCAAATGTGAGCGCCCGGTTCTGCATCATCGCGACGATGAGCGCGATGGAAAATGCCACGACCACCGACATGATATAAAAGCCCATCTGCCCCTCGAGCGGGTGTATGTACTCAAAATAGATGCCGCTCCCCAGGTACAGTATGAGAAAGATCACGATGGGCAGCAGCGCCCTGCCTTTCGGCTTTTTCGTTTCCATCAAAAAATCTCCCTTCTTGTTTTTACATGACAAAGGGAGATTATAGCACATTTTTCTGAAAATACAAGTGGGGACGGTTCTCAGGGAATCGATTCTCATCTGAGAATCGATTCCCAGGAACCGTCCCTGAGGTTTTTGGGGAAGCTTCCCTTTTATTTCCTCGCCTTCACCGCGTTCGCATAGATTTCCCTGATCCCCTCATACCTTACCGGTTTGATCCTCGTCAGGGTCAGCGTCTTCCCGGCCGATGCAAGGTCTGCCAGTTTATCCAGTGCCGCCTCATCCGGCACAACGCCGAGCTCCTCGAGCGACGTCGGCATGCCGATCTCGCGGAAGAATGCAAGCGTCCTCGCGATGCCTTCCTCGGCTGCTTTGATGTCATCTTTCTCATCAACGCCCCAGACCCTGCGGGCATATTTCGCAAAGCGCTCCGGCGCATCCTTGTAGAGGTACTCCGCCCAGGCGCCCCAGACCGCCGCGAGCGTCGCGCCGTGGGTGTAATCGTAGACCGCGCTCAGCGCATGTCCGAGTTTGTGGACCGAGAAATCCTTCCCGCGCCCGCACTCGGTCAGGTTGTTGTGGGACAGGGAGCTGCACCACATGATCTCCGCCATCGCGTCGTAATTTTCCGGATCCGCAAGGATCAGGCGGCCGTTCGCGACCACCGTGCGGAGCAGGCCTTCGGCGATCTCATCGGTCATGTCGCATTTGATTTCCGGGATAAAATACCGCTCCATCGTGTGCATCATGATGTCCGTGACGCCCGCCGCGAGCTGGTACTTCGGGACCGTCGCCAGCAGTGCCGGGTTCATGATGGCAAAGCGGCAGCGGTTGAACTCCGTGTTGATGCCGCCCTTGAATCCCCGCGCGACGAATGTCAGCACCGCCGAATCCGACATCTCGGACCCTGCCGCCGCGATCGTGAGGACCGCGCCGACCGGCGTCGATTTCGTCAGCGGAACCGTCTTCGACCAGATATCCCAGAGCGAAACACCCGGGTTGGCGAGCCCGTGCGCGATTGCCTTCGAGGTATCGATGACGCTGCCGCCGCCGACTCCCAAAATGAAATCTGCTCCGAACGCCTCCGCCTTCGCTCTTCCCTCTTCCGCGTGCTCCGCGGTCGGGTTCGGCTTGACCCCTCCGAAGCTCTCATAAGCAATTCCGGCATCCGCGAGGGACTTCTCGACGCGTTCAAGCAGTCCGCTCCTCACGACGCTTCCACCGCCGTAGACGATGAAGACGCGGCTGCCGCCTGCCTCCTTCACGGCGTTTCCTGTTTCACACTCGGTATCCCGCCCGAAAATAACTCTCGTCGGCGCATAATAAGTAAAATTGTTCATATAAATACCTCCGATACCGGCATACTGCCGTCGATATCTGCATTATATCCCTTCGCTGTAAACATTTCAATAGGTTCCTGGGGGACGGTTCCTGGGGACGGTTCCTGGGGGACGGTTCCTGGATTCGGTTCCCGCAGGGAACCGAACCGGGGAACCGTCCCTGAAGCCCCGGGAACCGTCCCTGGGAACCGTCCCTGCAGCCTCACGGCACCCTCGCCATAATCTCCCTCCCGTGCTCCTTCAGCCACCGGTTCCAGCGGTCATACTCCGGGTAAACCCGGTAGACCTCGCGGTAGAATCTCTCCGAGTGGTTCATTTCCAGCCTGTGGCAGAGCTCATGGACCACCACCGAGTCGATGACTTCGATCGGAGTAAACATGAGCAGGCAGTTGAAGTTCAGGTTTCCCTTCGCGGAGCAGGAGCCCCAGCGCGTCTTCTGGCAGCGGATCGTGATCCTCCCGTAATCCACCCCGACGAGCGGGGCGTAGTGCGCGATCCTCTGCGGGATCACCTTGAGCGCTGTCTCCGCGATTGCCCGCAGCTCGCCTTCGGTGTAGTTCGGGACGCCCTCCATCGCGGCGAGCCGCTCCTCCGTCTTTTTGACGTGCGTCTTAAGCCACCCTTCCCGGGATCTGACAAATGAAACGATCTCCCTCTCCGGCATGCGGTAAGGCGCCCGCACAAGGATCGTCCCGTCCGGCCTGATCTCGAGAGCGACCGTTCTCCTCCCAGACCGCACAACCGCTATATCATATCCGGATATCTTCATGTTCTATGCTCCTTTCGACGGTTTGGGGACGGTTCTTCGACGGTTGAGGGACGGTTCTTCAACGGTTGAAGA
>DFFD01000129.1:12966-13975 GCA_002369495.1 Lachnospiraceae bacterium UBA3785
GTTGAAGAACCGTCCCTCAACCGTCGAAGAACCGTCCCCGAGTCGTTGATTCAACGCGGTAAAGCGCCGGCCGTTTCACCCAATCCCCCACACCACCGTCACAGTGTCGGAGACGTCGATATCGTCCGGCTCAATGCTCATATCAAACGCCGACTTCGCGGCCATCGGAGCGGCGTCCGCCATCATCATCCGGTTCATCGGGCGGACCTCAAAATCAACCTCGCCCCACGAATAGTCGATGCTCCGGATCTCCCCAAGCCGTACGCCGGCCGCCTGCGCCAGCACCGCTGCCTTCTCCTTCGCGTCGCTGACTGCCTTGCCCAGGAGCTCATTTTTCGCAGCCTCCCGGTCTCTGACCGTGAAGCTGATCTGGAACTCCGGATTCACCGGGCAGTTCGCCAGCGCGTACAGGATCCGTCCCAGACGTTCATTGTCCGAGGGAAACTCCATTTTCAGCACATGCCGGAACCGGTAGCCTTTAAACCGCTGTTTAAAGATCCCGTCTTCCTGATAACCCTCATACTCGGTATCCACGCTGAACTGCAGCGTCTTGAGATCGGACCTCTCAAACCCGAATCCGGTCAATAACGCCCCGATCTCCTCCGTGTCCTTCGAGGATTTTTCAAGCGCCCGGCTGTATTCGGGATCTGTCCCCTCCTTTGTCAGCGTGATCCTGGTCATGTCCGGCCTGATCCTGATCCGGCCTTTTCCTGTCACACGAATCGTTCTCATATCGCCCATAAAAAGTCCCTCCTTATTCCGCAGATCTTATCACACATCCGGCAGCCCTCTCAGCCGCCCTGCCTCTCAGAAAATACACCCCTCGCAATCTCCAGCAGCTCCCTCTCCGCCTCGACCTCGCACGGATACGGGTAGCTCGCCGAACATTTCTCAAACTGTCCAAGGATCCCGTCCGCCTTGCCGGGATCATTTTCCCCAAGCAGGGCGTACGCATACTCCGTCCGAAGCACAGACGGGCTTGTTTTCATGCTCTTCATGAGCTTCATCT
>DFFD01000094.1:0-2151 GCA_002369495.1 Lachnospiraceae bacterium UBA3785
GATCATCATCGTCACGGTCTCCGGCCGCGGCGACAAGGACTGCGTCTCCGTCGCGAGATACCGCGGCGAGGACCTCACGGAATCGTAAGGAGGGTGAGATGAGCAGAATCAGGGAGGCATTTTCAGATAAAAAAGCATTTATCCCCTTCATCACCTGCGGGGACCCGGACATAAAGACGACCGAGAAGATCGTCCTTGCCGCCGCGGAGAATGGGGCGGACCTTATCGAGCTCGGGATCCCCTTCTCGGATCCGACGGCGGAAGGTCCGGTCATCATGGAGGCGGACAGCCGGGCGCTCGAGGCGGGAACAACCACCGACGACGTCTTTTTGCTTACCGCGCGTCTCAGGGAGAAGCTTGCAATCCCCCTTGTCTACATGACCTACGCGAACGTGGTCTTCTCCTACGGGACGGAGAAGTTTGCCAAAAAGGCGGCCGCGGCCGGGATCGACGGGATCATCCTGCCGGACGTGCCCTTCGAGGAGAAGGGCGATTTCGAGGAGGTCTTTGCCGCGTGCGGGATCGACCTTATCTTCATGATCGCGCCGACGTCAGAGGACCGCATCGCAATGATCGCTAAGGAAGCCCGGGGCTTTCTCTACATCGTCTCCGCCCTCGGAGTCACCGGGACGAGAAGCTCCATCACGACGGACATCGGGGCGATGACGGCTCTCATCCGGGAGCACACGGACATCCCCTGCGCGGTCGGGTTCGGCATCTCGACGCCGGAGCAGGCCGGGGCGATGGCAGCCCTCTCGGACGGGGCCATCGTGGGCTCCGCGATCATCAAGATCATCGCGAAATACGGCCGGGAAGCGGCCCCGCATGCCGGTGAGTACGTGCGGGCGATGGCAGCGGCGGCGCACTCCGCATGAGAGCGCAAAAAAGTAATAAAATCGGCCCAAACAGTGCAATTTTCATGTATAATAACGAAGAACTGTCATGGTATGATGGTGACATAAAATATAAGCGGGTTTTATTTCCCGCGGAAAGAAGGAGAAAATGAAAATCGCACTGATCAACGAGAACAGCCAGGCTGCGAAGAACGCGCTGGTCGAGAGCTGCCTCAGAAAAGTCGCCGAGCCGATGGGTCATGAAGTCTTCAATTACGGCATGTACGCCGCGGACGACGCCTGCCAGCTCACCTACGTGAAAGCCGGCCTGCTCGCCGCGATCCTCATCAACGCGAAGGCTGCCGACTACGTCGTCACGGGCTGCGGCACGGGCGAAGGCGCGATGCTGGCCTGCAACATTTATCCGAATGTTCTCTGCGGGCATCTCGAGGACGTCGAGGACGCGTTCATGTTCGCGCAGATCAACGACGGCAACGCGATCGCGCTCCCGTTCGCGAAGAAGTTCGGCTGGGGCGGCGAGCTGACGCTCACCTATATGTTCGAGAAGCTTCTCGGCACGCCCTCGGGCGGCGGCTATCCGCCGGAGAGAGTCGAGCCGGAGCAGAGAAACAAGAAGATCCTCGATGAGATGAAGAAGATCACGCACAAGGATATGATGACGATCCTTCGGGAGGTCGACCAGGATTTCCTGCGCGAGACGATCAGCGGAGAACATTTTGCGGAACTGTTTTATCCGAACTGCCAGGTTCCGGAGATCGCAGAGTACTTAAAGGCACTTTGATGGAGGTGAAAAAATGGAAAACATCATGAAGAGTTTCTCGCTGGAAGGCAAGGTCGCCCTCGTGACGGGCGCGGCTTACGGCATCGGCTTCGCAATCGCCGAGGCGCTTGCGTCTGCCGGCGCGAAGATCGCGTTCAACTGCCGCGGCCAGCATCACCTTGACCAGGCGCTCGCGGACTATGCGGCGAAGGGCATCGACGCCCACGGCTACATCTGCGACGTCACGAAGGAGGATGAGGTTGCCGCGATGGTCGCGAAGATCGCCGAGGAGATCGGCCCGGTCGACATCCTTGTCAACAACGCCGGCATCATCAAGAGGATCCCGATGGTCGAGATGTCCGTGGAGGATTTCCGCCAGGTCGTCGACATC
Source organism: Lachnospiraceae bacterium UBA3785 (assembly GCA_002369495.1). Classification (GTDB taxonomy): domain Bacteria; phylum Bacillota; class Clostridia; order Lachnospirales; family Lachnospiraceae; genus Chordicoccus. Next base: position 2,006 of record DFFD01000094.1, read on the forward strand.
GACCTGAACGCAGCGTTTATCGTTTCCAAGGCGGTCCTGCCGCACATGATCGAGCAGAGAAGCGGCAAGATCATCAACATCTGCTCCATGATGTCCGAGCTCGGCCGTGAGACGGTCTCCGCCTACGCGGCGGCCAAGGGCGGCCT
>DFFD01000094.1:2262-3059 GCA_002369495.1 Lachnospiraceae bacterium UBA3785
ATCCAGTGCAACGGCATCGGACCGGGCTACATCGCGACCCCGCAGACCGCGCCGCTGCGCGAGCGCCAGGCGGACGGCTCCCGCCATCCGTTCGACAGCTTCATCATCGCCAAGACGCCGGCTGCCCGCTGGGGCGATCCGGCGGATCTCGCCGGCCCGGCTGTCTTCCTCGCTTCCCCGGCTTCGGACTTCGTGAACGGCCACATCCTCTATGTCGACGGCGGCATCCTCGCCTACATCGGCAAGCAGCCGTGAAGCCTCTCTGGCAAAATGACATAAAAACCCGCAAATATTTGTCAAAATGCCCATAGGCTTTTGTGCACCGTGAGGGTATACTGCATATAGTTGAAATTGAAGTACCCCCTGAGGGGTCAATTATAAGGAGGATTTAAAAATGGCATCTCTTTCTCTTAAGCATATCGACAAGACCTACCCGAACGGCTTCAAGGCTGTTAAAGACTTCAACCTTGAGATCGCTGACAAGGAATTCATCATCTTCGTCGGCCCGTCCGGATGCGGCAAGTCCACGACCCTTCGTATGGTCGCCGGCCTTGAGGACATCACCGGCGGCACATTCTCCATCGACGGCAAGGTCATGAACGACGTCGAGCCGAAGGACCGCGACATCGCGATGGTCTTCCAGAACTATGCTCTGTATCCGCATATGACGGTTTTCGATAACATGGCGTTCGGCCTTAAGCTCCGCAAGGTTCCGAAGGACCAGATCAAGAAGCAGGTCGAAGAGGCCGCTAAGATCCTTGACCTTGACAAGCTCCTTGACCGCAAGCCGAAGGCTC
>DFFD01000221.1 GCA_002369495.1 Lachnospiraceae bacterium UBA3785
CCCTCGATCTTGTACATCATCGCGTCCATCTCGTCAAAGCTCATGACGCCGGTCACGACGTTGCTGCGGATCATGAAAGGCGGCACGCAGTAGGTGAAGCCGCGGTCGATCATGAAATCGCGCGCGTAAGCAAGGACAGCGGAGTGCAGGCGGGCGATGTCGCCCATCAGGTAATAGAAACCGTTGCCCGCGACGCGGCCGGCGGCCTCAAGGTCGATGCCGTCGAAGCTCTCCATGATATCAGTGTGGTAGGGGATCTCGAAATCCGGGACGACCGGCTCGCCGAAGCGCTCGCGCTCGACGTTCTGGGTGTCATTTTCCCCGATCGGGACGGACGGATCGATGATGTTCGGAATGACCATCATTCTCTTTAAAATCTCTTCCTCGACCGTCTTTTCCTCGGCGGAGAGCTCGTCGATGCGGGCGCCGTCCTTGGCAACTTCCTCGCGGATGCGGTCGGCCTCCTCGCGCTTCGACGGATCCTTCTTCGCCATACCCATCAGCTTGCCGATCTCCTTGGAAATCTTGTTGCGGTTCGCGCGAAGCGCCTCGACCTCCTGCTTGATCTCACGGTTTCTCTTGTCAAGCTCGATGACCTCGTCGACCAGAACGAGCTTTCTGTCCTGAAATTTCTTTTTAATGTTCTCTTTTACGAGATCCGGATTTTCGCGCACAAATTTTATGTCAAGCATTTTTCTATTCTCCTTTTTTTATAATATTTTAAAATCTGCACCTTATTCGCAGGCGCTTTGCGCCTTGCTCATGCAGGCGGTCAGAGATGTTTCACGTGAAACATTTTTATTCTTCTCCAAATCTTGAGGCCGCCTGCAGGGCCTTCATTTCCTCGTTGCTGAGCATGATGTAGGACTCGCCGGAAACCACCTCCTTGATGTAGAGGAAGCAGTTGTCCTTGCTGTGGATCGCATTCAGCACAAATCCGGTGTTGTCCCCGTCGAGCATCGCGAGCGCGAAGCTCAGCTTGCCGCCGACGTCATCAAAAGCATCATACTTGACAATTCCGTATTTGTAAAGAGTTCTTCCGACACGGCTGTCAATCGTTTTCATGTCGTCCGCCAGCTCATGCTGGGTGTTCAGGAGGTCCTCCACCTGGGAAAAGCGGCGAATGAAACCCTTCTCCAGCGATTTTCCGTCCTCGCCCTTCATAAAATGGCGGTACTTCACATTCATCTGGTTGATCCGCGCATTCTGGTGCATCGCCACGATGATCAGCCCGATGGTCGAAATCATCAGCAGGATGATGATGATGCCCGGATCGATCCCGACCCTGGAAAATATCTCACTCATCAAACCACCTCCGTCTCAGTTCTTTACGGACTGCAGCAATTCAATGATGCGGTCAAGTTCCTCGTCGGAATAGTACTCGATCTCGATCTTTCCCTTGTTTTTGCCTCCCTCGCGGATGGCGACCTTCGTTCCGAGGACATTTTCGAGCTGGCCAGAAAGGCTGCCGAGCAGCGCCTCCTTTGAGAGGTCCCGCGTCTTTTTCTTTTTCGGGAGCGCCTTGAGCAGGTTCTGGACGACTTTTTCGGTCTCACGGACAGAAAGACGGTCCTTCACGATCTTCTCGGCGAGCGAAACCTGCGCGTCCTCGGAGGGAAGCGCGAGCAGCGCTCTCGCATGTCCCTCGCTGAGCACGCCGGAGACGACCATCTCGCGGAGCGCATCCGGCAGGCGCAGGAGACGAAGAGAATTGGCGATCGCGGAACGGCTCCTCGAGACTCTCTCGGCCACCTGTTCCTGCGTCATGGAGAATTCCCTCATGAGCCGGTCGTAGGCCATCGCTTCCTCGATCGGGTTTAAGTCCTCGCGCTGGATATTCTCGATCAGGGAGATCTCAACCGCTTCCTTATTGTCGTACTCGCGGACAATGACCGGGATTTCCTTGATGCCGGCCTTCTTTGCAGCCCGCCAGCGGCGCTCGCCGGCGATGATCTCGTAGTAGTCATCCTTCTTCTGGACGAGCAGAGGCTGGATCACGCCGTACTGGGAAATGGAAGACGCCAGTTCGTCTATGCCTTCATCCCGGAAATTTTTACGGGGCTGCTCGCGATTCGGCTCCACAAGAGAGATTTTGACCAGTTTTACGCTGTCCTTTCCCTCGTCTTGGACTTTTGCGGGGATATTATCAGACTTTTCCTCAGATTTATCCACTTTTTGTGTGCTTTCTGTGGATATCTTTTCATTTTTCGCCTGTTCCCCGGCTTCAAGAGCGGTGTACTCCGCTGTTTTCGACTTGTTCGGGATGAGAGAATTGAGTCCCCGTCCAAGTCCTCCTCTTTTCTGAGCCATTTACTTTTTTATCCTCCTTATGACTTCTCTCGCAAGATTCATGTAGGCGATCGCCCCGGCCGAGCGCGGATCATACTGGATCGCCGGCAGGCCGTAGCTGGGCGCTTCCGCCAGCCTTACATTTCTCGGAATCAGTGTGTCGTAGACAGTGACGTCCAGGCTTTCCCTGACATTGGCGACGACGTCCTGCGAAAGGTTCGTGCGGGCGTCGTACATCGTGAAGACGATTCCTTCGACCTTCAGGTTCGGATTCAGGCGTTCTCTGACAAGATCGATCGTCCGCAGGATCTGCGTCACACCCTCGAGCGCGTAATATTCGCACTGGACCGGCACGAGGACACCGTCCGCCGCGCAGAGTGCGTTGATGGTGAGGATGCCGAGCGAAGGCGGGCAGTCGATGAAAATATAATCATACCGCCCCACGATCTTCTCGATTCTCTTTCTGAGAAGGTACTCCTTGTCTTCGTACTCGAAGAGTTCGATCTCGGCGCCTGCGAGGTCTGCATTTGACGGAATGACGGACAGGCGGGCTGTCTCGGTCGGCCTGATGCACATGTCCGTGACCGCCTCGTCGACCATCAGCTCATAGGTCGTCATCATATCGTCGATCCGCTCGATTCCGAGACCGCTCGTCGCGTTCCCCTGCGGATCCATGTCGATCACCAGGACTTTGCGGTTCAGCGCCGCAAGACTTGCCGCCAGGTTGATAGCGGTCGTGGACTTGCCGACGCCGCCTTTCTGGTTGGAAATTGCGATTACTTTACCCATATTGCTTATACTCCCTTTAGATGTGTTTTACTATTATAGCACTTACCTGAATTTCCTGCTACAGAAAATGCAAATGTTTCACGTGAAACATTTCTCAATTCTGCTGCTTACCATTGTTTCACGTGAAACATTTTGAGGCCCGGATGTCTGTCAGTGTTTCACGTGAAACATTTCGAGACTACGCTGTTTACCGGTGTTTCACGTGAAACATTTCCAGGCTCCGCTGTTTACCGGTGTTTCACGTGAAACATGTGAAAACACTCCGCCGTTTTTGTCGCGCACCGCCCACTTGCGGGATACCGGCAAAAGAGTTATAATTGATTCAGTCAATGAACCTGAAAGGACTTTGGATATGAATAAAGAACGTCTCTTAGAGCTCGGCGTTCTCGCCGGAGCCTCCTGTGCCGGAATCGCCGGCGTCAATGCGCTTGAAAATAAATTTGCCCTCAGGCACAACCGCCTTGAATTCTCCGAGAGCAATTTCTATCACTGGAAGAATTTCAACATCTACTATACCAGAAAAGGCTTCGGAAAGCCGGTCATCCTGCTTCACGACCTGAAGCCGGATTCGAGCGCCCACGAGTGGAGCAATCTGATTGACCGCCTCGCCGAACATCACAGGGTATACGCGTTCGACCTCCTCGGCTGCGGCCGCTCCGACAAGCCGGAGATCACCTACACGAATTTCTACTACGTCGAGATCCTGCTTTCCTTCATCAAGTCGCAGGTCTGCGAGAAGACGTTCGTCGTCGCTTCCGGCTATTCGTCCGTCATCGCACTGATGGCTGCTGCCTACGACTCCTCTAAATTCTCCGGCGTCTGCTTTATCAATCCGCCGTCGATCGGCAGCATGGCCCGTGTTCCGAACTGGCACACGATCTTCGCGATGCGGATGATGCAGATCCCGGTTCTCGGAGACGCGATCTACAATATTCACTACAGCCGTGCCGCTATCGACAACCGGTTCAGCGAGGAGCTTTTCTATAACCCGTTCCACGTCTCGACCGAGCTGATTGAAACCTGCCTCGAGTCGGCCCACATCGGAAAAGGGAGGGGCCGTTTCCTCGAAGCCTCAAAAGCCGGCCGCTACCTCAACATGAATGTGAAGCACGCCCTGAAGACCATCAAGATCCCGGCCTTTATCCTCGCCGGAGCTGCCCTGGAGGACGAGGTGCATATCGCAAACTCCTGGAAGAAATGCGCGCCGTTGATCGCCATCGAGGCGATCTCCCAGAGCAAGTACTACCCGCACTACGAGAATGCGCGTGAGACCGCCGCAAAGCTGCTCGCGATCCTCGATCAAAAATGAAACCCGGAAGCAATCTACTGCCTTCCATATAAAAAGGAGCCCTCATGAGGGGCTCCTTTTACCTTTACCCGATCGGCGACCTCGCCGGCGTCCCCGCCTTCCGCGGGTAGGACTTCGGCGTCTTCCTGACCTTCTCGATGAGAACGATGCTGCGTCCCATATCGTCCAGCGAAAATACCTCTGTCTTTTTCACGCGGCCGCCCAGCAGGCTGACGGCTTTCTCCGCCGCGGCCAGCTCCTCCGCGATGTCGGCGGATTTGAAGGCCGCAAAGGTTCCGCCGATCCGCGCGTAGGGCAGGCAGTACTCGGAGAGCACGTTCATCGCCGCGACGGCTCTGGCCGTGACCAGGTCGTACTGCTCACGGTAATAGGTATTGCCGGCAAGATCCTCGGTCCTGGAGTGGACGCACTCGACGTTTCGAAGGTCCAGCTTCTCCGCGGTATCGGAGAGGAACCTGACCCGTTTGCCGAGAGAGTCGAGCAGGGTGAGCTGCATGTCCGGGAAGACGATCTTGAGCGGGATCCCCGGGAAACCTGCGCCGGTTCCGACGTCGATCATTTTTCTGACCTCCGTCATATCGTGGATCCGGCAGAGGCAGAGGCTGTCCGCAAAATGCTTCTTCACGACATCCTTAAAGTCCGTGATGGCGGTGAGGTTCATCACCTTGTTTTTTTCGACGAGCAGTTCGTAGTAATCATAGAACTGTTCGGCCTGGATCTCGCTTATATCCACACCGATGCGCGCGATCTCATCAATAATATAGCTGATTTGTTCTTTCATATCCACATTTTTGCTGTTTATCCACAGCTTTTTCCACTTTTCCCCAGTAAAGTACCAAATATTATGTAAACATTCAGAGATGGTGCTGCTTCAGGTACACAAAGAGCACATTCACGTCCGCCGGTGTGACGCCGGAGATCCGCGATGCCTGGCCGATCGTCTCAGGCCGGAAATCCGTCAGCTTCTGCCTGGCTTCAAGGCGCAGGCTCTTCACGTCATCGTAGTCGATGCTCTCCGGGATCCGCTTCTTCTCGGTCTTCGCGAACTGCGCGACCTGCCGGCTCTGCCTGGCGATGTAGCCCTCGTACTTGATCTCAATGTTTACCTGCTCCCGGACCCGCCTTGAGAGCGCGGGCCTCCCCGGATCGATCGGGGCCAGGTCGTCGTAGGTGAGCTCCGGCCTCCGCACAAGCTCGGCAAGAGCTGCGCCCGAGGGAAGCGGTGTGCTCCCGAAGGAGGCAAGCAGCGCCTGGACTTCCTCCGTCGGCCCGACCGAGACGGATTTCACGCGGGCGATCTCATCTGCGATCTCGCGCTCCATCGTGAGGAGCTTATTCATTTCCTCTTCGGAAATGAGACCCGCCTCATACCCGTATCTTCTCAGCCTGATGTCCGCGTTGTCCTGGCGGAGCAGCAGCCTGTACTCGGCGCGGCTCGTCATCATGCGGTAGGGCTCGTGATTCTCCTTGGTCACGAGATCGTCGATCAGGACTCCGATGTAGCCTTCGGACCGCAGGATCACCAGCGGATCCCTGCCGCGCATATAGTTCGCAGCGTTGATGCCCGCGATGAGCCCCTGGGCGGCCGCCTCCTCGTAGCCGGAGCTGCCGTTCACCTGGCCCGCGGAGAAGAGTCCACGGATTTCCCTGAACTCGAGCGAGCTTTTCAGCTGCTTCGGTGCAAGGCAGTCGTACTCGATCGCGTAGGCGTTGCGGACGATCCTTGCATGTTCAAGTCCCGGGACGCTCCGGTACATGGCGAACTGGACGTCTTCCGGCATCGAGCTCGACATGCCGTCGATGTACATTTCCCGCGTATAGCGGCCTTCCGGCTCGATGAAGACCTGGTGCCGGTCCTTGTCGGGGAATTTCATGACCTTATCCTCGATGGAAGGGCAGTAGCGGGGCCCGGTCGCGTGAATCACGCCGCCGTAGAGAGGCGAACGGTCGATATTTTCCCGGATCACCC
>DFFD01000134.1 GCA_002369495.1 Lachnospiraceae bacterium UBA3785
GTGGTTTCGGCGGATTCAAGATGCTTGGCGTCAAACCTCAGACCGATGATGACAAACTGGCTGCCTGCGACGCTCTTGCCGCTTACCTCACCAGTGAAGAAGTCCAGCTTGCCCGCTACAATGCAGTTGGCTGGGGCCCGTCCAACCTCGAGGCTCAGCAGTCTGAAGCTGTCCAGGCTGACGTGGCGCTCTCCGCTCTGGCTGAGCAGCTCGCTTACACGATCCCGCAGGGACAGTATCCGGACCAGTACTGGCCGCTGGCTACCTCCCTCGGCGACTCCATCATCAGCGGCGAGCTGACCCCCGCCTCCTCTGACGATGACCTCATGGCAGCTCTTCAGAGCTTCCAGGATACCTGCATTTCCTACGCGGGCTGATCCGGGTAAGCCGTAACAATCTAATCGGATGACAACCTGTGCCCGGCATATTATCTGTCGGGCACAGCCTATTTTCGGAGGGTACAATGGCGGAGAAGAAGAATCCGGTCAGCGCATTTTTCGGCGCGGTCGGGACAAACATTAAGGAGATCGGAACGACCTTCTCGGAAGGTGACATCAAGACAAAACTCTCCTATATCATTTTCGGATTTGGGCCGCTGATGCGCGGCCAGATCGTCAAGGGGATCGCATTCCTGGCCCTTGAGATCGCATTTTTCGTATATATGGGCAGCTTCGGCAGCTACTATCTGTCGAAATTCTCGACGCTTGGCACGGTTGCTACGGAAAAGGTCGGCAGAAAGACGGTCTACGGCGACAACAGCTTCCTGATCCTGCTGTTCGGCCTGCTCACGATCATCATCATCGCGGCTTTTATTCTCATCTGGCGGATGAACGTCGCGGAGAACCGCCGGGAGGAGCTGCTCCTCAGGGAAGGCAAGCAGCTGCCGTCCAATAAGAAGGTTCTGGGCTCCCTGCTCGATTCCAACTTCGACAAGACGCTGCTCGCGCTGCCGATGACGGGCATTTTCGTGTTCACGGTCCTGCCGATCCTCTTCATGATCTGCGTCGCGTTCACGAACTATGACGCGAACCACCAGGCGCCGACCAACCTCTTCACCTGGGTCGGCTTCGAGAACTTCAGGCAGATCTTTGATTTCGGCGGCAGCGGCATGGGCTCGACCTTCTTCGCGGTCCTCGGCTGGACGCTGGTCTGGGCATTCTTCGCGACCTTCCTCGACTATTTCCTCGGTATGGCGGTTGCGATCCTGATCAACAAGAAAGGCATCAAATTCAAGAAGCTCTGGCGCACGATCCTGGTCATCACGATCGCGGTCCCGCAGTTCGTGTCGCTCCTCTACGTCTACAAGATGTTCACGAACGACGGCCTGATCAACGGCTACCTGCTGAAATGGGGCTGGATCAAGTCCGCGATCCCGTTCTGGACGGATCCGATGCTTGCCCGCATCACGATCATCGTCGTCAACATCTGGATCGGTATCCCTTACATGATGCTGATCGCGACCGGCCTTCTCATGAACATTCCCGAGGATCTCTATGAGAGCGCGAGGATCGACGGTGCGACCCCGTTCCAGATGTTCAAGAGCATCACACTGCCGTACATGCTGTTCGTCACGGGCCCCTTCCTGCTCACGCAGTTTACGGGCAACCTGAACAACTTCAACGTCATCTACCTTCTGACCAAAGGACAGCCTCAGTCGATGAACCTGGTCGGAAATGCAGGGCGCACAGACCTCCTGGTCACCTGGCTCTACAAGATGACGGTCACCGATACGAACTACAAGATGGCGGCGGTCATCGGTATCATGGTCTTCATTGTCACGGCGGTGATCTCGCTTGCGGTCTACAACATCCTGCCGTCAGTCAAAGATGAGGAGGGCTTCCAGTAATGAAGGAGAAAAATGCATCCATGTCGAGGAACCGCGCGATCAGCAACGCGCTGACCTACGTGCTCCTCATCGTTATCAGCATCATCTGGCTCTTCCCGTTCTTCGGCCTCATCATGCAGAGCTTCCGCTCCTACAATCCGGCGGTCGAGTACGGCGGAATGGTCGACTACATCATCCCGAAGACATTCTCCCTTGACAACTATCGTTTCCTCTTCTCGGGGGAGACGAACTTCCTGCTCTGGTACAAGAACACCCTGATCATCGCGGTCTTTGTCTCGATCGGACAGACGATCGTCGTCCTCTGCGTCAGCTACGCGCTCTCGCGCATGCGCTTTAAGGGCAGAGAGCTCCTGATGCGCTTCTGGCTGATCCTCGGGATGTTCCCGGGCTTCCTCACCATGATCTGCCTCTACTTCCTCCTGAAGCAGTTCGGCCTGACCCAGGCCGGTGCGGTTCCCGGATTGATCCTCATCAGTGTCGCGAGCTCCGGCATGGGCTACTACGTCTGCAAGGGGTATTTCGACACGATCCCGAAGGCGCTCGATGAGGCGGCCCGCATCGACGGGGCCTCCCGCGCGAGGATCTTCTTCATCCTGACGATTCCGATGGCGAAGCCGATCATCATCTACACCGCCCTGGTCGCCTTCATGGCACCCTGGTGCGATTACGTCTTCGCTTCCTACGTCGCGTTCGGCTACGACAAGTCCTACAACGTCGCGGTCGCGATGCAGCGCTGGGTCTGGACCAACGACTACCAGAGTTATTTCACCAGGTTCTGCGCGGGCGGCGTGCTCGTCGCGATCCCGGTCACGATTCTGTTCATTTTCCTGCAGAAATATTATGTGGAAGGTGTCACCGGTGGTGCAGTTAAAGGTTAAAAAAATTATTAGAAAAATAGAGGCAGCGCTGCTTACGGCAGCGCTGCTTTCCGGATGCGCAGGTCCGGCAGCGGAGAGCGGTCCGGACGGGAGTGCGGCTTCCGTTCCGGATGCGGCCGCGTCAGCCGCGGAGTCCGGAGAGGCGGAGGCTGCCGGCGGGGATGAGCGCGTCCTTCCCGGCTCGGATCTTGTGCCGGTCCTTTCGGACGACAATTACCGCACGACCTACGAGGTCTTCGTCTACTCTTTCGCGGACGCCTCAGAAGGGCCGCTCGCCGGCGACGGCGTCGGAGATCTGGCCGGTCTTATCGAGAAGCTGGACTACATAAACGACGGGGATCCCGCCACCGCGGAGGACCTCGGGTGCGACAGCATCTGGCTCATGCCGATCTTTCCCTCGCCGACCTACCACAAGTACGACGCGACGGATTACTGCTCGATCGACCCGGTCTACGGAACCATGACGGATTTCGAGGGCCTCATCGGTGCCTGCCACGAGCGCGGGATGACCGTGATCCTCGACCTCGCGTTAAACCACACCTCGACGGAGCATCGCTGGTTTCAGAAGGCTCTCGAGTACATGCGGACGCTCGAGCCGTTCGAGGACATCGACACGTCGGTCGAGCCCTGCTACAGCTATTACAATTTCCGCAATACGCCGGCTGACGGGTACGCGAAGCTTGATCTTACGGATTCGAACGACCCGAACCGCGAGTGGTACTATGAAGCCCGCTTCTGGGAGGGCATGCCGGACCTCAATCTCGACAATGACAATGTGCGGGCGGAGATCCGGGACATCGTGTCCTTCTGGCTGGACAAGGGCGTGGACGGCTTCCGCCTCGACGCGGTGACCTCCTACTACACGGATGAAAAGCTGAAGAGTATCGATTTCCTCGACTGGTTCAACGATACGGTGAAGAAGCTGAAACCGGACGCCTACCTGGTCGGGGAGGCCTGGACTGCCCGGGAGACCTACGCGGACTATTACGGGAGCGGGGTCGATTCATTATTTGATTTTTCATTTTCCGGAGCGGACGGGATCATCGCCCAGGTCGTAAAGGGCAGCCGCGGCGCGGACTATTATGCTTCGCAGCTCGCGGAGGAGGAGGCTCTGTACGCCTCGAAAAATGAAAACTTCATCAACGCGCCTTTCTACACCAACCACGATATGGCGCGGAGCGCCGGCTACTACGCCTACGACGACGGGACCCGGACCAAATTCGCGGAGGGCCTGAACCTCATGATGGGGGGCAACGCCTTCATCTACTACGGCGAGGAGCTCGGGATGAAGGGCTCCGGCAAGGACGAAAATAAAAGAGCCCCGATGTTCTGGACCGCCGATGAGAGCGGGGCGGACGCGGCGTATCTGACGGACGGGCCGCCCGGGATGGACAAGGTCTCCATGAAATTCCCCGCGGCGGACGAGCAGACGGCGGACCCGGATTCTGTACTCAGCTACGTCCGTGAGGCGGTGCGGATCCGAAGCGCATTTCCGGCCATCAAGAAGGGCAGGACGGTCGTCGATGAGAACCTGACGGGCGGAAACCTGGCGGTCTTTTCGAGAGAAGCGGAGGGGTGCGAGGAGGTCTGCATTTTCATCAATTCCGGCGAGGAACCCTGCGAGGTCGCCGTCAGCGGTTACGGGACGCTCGCGGCGGAGCTTTCGGTCTCGGCGGAGCACGCAGGCTTTCAGGATGGGACGCTGACGCTTCCGGCTTACGGGATCGCGGTCATGAAGTAAGATGAAAGGACGGTACGGCATTTTCGCTGGCCGTCCTTTTTGATGCGGAAAACAAGGCTTGATTCAGGACGGAAAATACAGTACACTGGTGATAACTTCTCAGGATATGGCGCTCAATCTGCAGTATTATTTAAAGTTCCGGCGCAGGCCGGCAATTCATTAGGAGGTGTCCCATGGCTTCGATCATCGAGGGACTCGAGCTGATTCTGACCTACATCGTGGAGATCGGCATCGTGCTTCTGGAGCTTTTCGGCGTGTGCGTGCTGCTCTTTACAGCGGTGAGGAGCTTCCTGCTCTGGCTCAAGAAGGAGGATTCGGTGCGTCTTGACCTCGCGCAGGGCATCGCGCTTGCGCTGGAGTTCAAGATGGGCGGCGAGGTCCTCCGCACCGTGCTCGCGCGCGAGCGGTCCGAGCTGGTGATCCTCGGGGCAATCATCCTGCTCCGCGGTGTCCTGACCTTCCTCATCCACTGGGAGATCAAGAACGAGAAGAAGGATATGCTGGAGAAGAACGGCTGAAAGGAGAAAA
>DFFD01000174.1:0-8681 GCA_002369495.1 Lachnospiraceae bacterium UBA3785
AGTGTCGAGACTGTCTACTCGACGAACCAAGTAAATAAATACTATATCGTTCCGGTTTCGAATACGGCTTATGGGATAAAATTTTCAAAAAACACTGCGTATGCAGCCGAAGCAGTTGAAAAAGCCAGAGATAATAAATTGGAAGTGATAGAAACAAAGAGTGATTATATAATCAGAACCAGTTCACAGTATTCGAAAACTGAGAAGATGAATATAGAAAGCGGGATTTCTTATACCGATCCAATGTATGCTGAAAGTTTAGCAGAAGAATATGAGCAAAAGCTTGGTCTTACAAAGGATCAATATAAAATTTGCGGTATTGTGAAAAAATATAATGAATATCGTGTGAATTATCCTTTTACGGAAAAAGAGTTTGTGCAGGCATGGGCCGCTGAGATGGATAGCTGGGGTACAAGGGAAGGCCATTGGGATACATACCTTTACGGCGACGAACATTTTGATTATTGGTATACGAGTGATAAAAAATTGCATTACGGATATGGTGCAGGTAATTATGGGCAATTTTATGCTTTTTATGTTCACAGAGAGGTTCTGCACAAAGAGCCGGTCTATAAATTCACAATCAAGGACCTTGGTACATATACAGTGACAACCAGAGGAATTAACAATTACAAAGGTACGCTGACCAGAACTATTACAATAAAACGTAAGACAATTACGGAGGACATGATTTCTAAGATTCCGGATCAGGAAGTTACCGGAAAGGCAGTAAAACCGGAGATTACCGTCACTTATGGAGATTTTAAGCTTTCTCCCGGAACAGATTATTCTGTAAGTTATAAAAATAATATTGAAGAAGGGACAGCCACTGTTATTGTAAAAGGGAAAGGAAATTATGAAGGTACAGTGACCAGGACATTTAAAATAGGCCCAAGGACTATAAAAGAGAGCATGGTCGCTAAGATTCCGGATCAGGAATATACCGGATGGTGGATACAACCTGACATTGTGGTTACCTACGATGGTGTAAAGCTTTCTGAAGGAAAAGACTATACAGTTTATTATTATAATAACCGTGATAAAGGTACCGCTGTTGCATATATAGAAGGCCAAGGGTTATTTTCCGGATGGACTACAGTTACATTTGAGATTGTAGACAAACAACCAGATGGAAGCAAGGTCTTTCTTGATGTACAAGATCCTTCCGCGTGGTATTACGATGCGGTTTATTGGGCGGCAGAAAATGGAATAACTTCAGGATACGGTGAGGGGACGTTTCAGCCGATGGCAAATCTTTCCCGGGCACAGGTAGTAACGTTTCTATATAATCTGGCCGGCAAACCATCGATAAGTGATAAGGCGGCGACAGATTTTACGGATGTTCCTGAAAATGCCTGGTATTATAAAGCTGTCAGATGGGCTGTTGCCAACGGTATTACATCCGGATATGGGCAGGGGACTTTTAAGCCGAATGTGATATGCAATCGTGCGATGATTGTAACTTTTCTGATGAACTATGCGGAAAAAAACCAAATGTACAGGGAACCGGTTACAATGTCTTCCTTTAAGGATGCGCCGGCAAATGCATGGTATAAAAAGTCAGTAGACTGGGCAGTTGAAAACAATATTACCAGTGGGTATGGGGAAAACAGCTTTCAGCCGCTTGTACCGTGTAATCGGGCAATGATGGTAGTCTTTCTGAAGAAACTTTCAGAACTTCCGAAAGTCTCTTGAAAAGGATTAAAACGAAATAAAAAAGCTGCTGCGCCGATTTTTAAGGCGCGGCAGCTTTTTTTTAAGTGAATGGGTGGTCTGCGGAGAACCGTCCCCCTCCGCGGAGAACCGTCCCCCTCCGCGGACAAAAAAAGATTCTCTCGTGAGAATCTTTTTTTGTGCCTGGAACCGTCCCCAAAGTTTTTTTCAGAACCTCCGCCGGTCCTCCCGGTAATACCAGCGCATGAACCGGCTGGTGAGCCGCGAGTACCAGTAGATCATCATCATCGTGAGCAGGAAGAGCGGCACGAGGAGCAGCGACCAGCCCATGAAGACCGGGTGCATGTCGTAGAACCGCGGGAGCAGGATCACCGCCCCGATGAAGACCGCGATGCAGAGGACCAGGATGAACCGGCGCCAGGCGTTGAGCGGCCAGCAGACGTCCGCGACGACGAGCAGGCCGACCAGGCCGCCGAGCATCAGGTTGAAGGTCGAGAAGATGTCGGCGGGCCATTTGAAGATGAGATTCAGCACCTGCACCAGCAGCATCGAGGTGACCATGGTCATGGCCGCCGGCAGGCAGACCGCGAGGACGTGCTTTAAGAAGCCGTCGGAGGTCATTTTCTCGCGCTTCTCGAGCGTCAGGAGGAAGCTCGGCAGGCCGATGCAGCAGAGGTTGATCAGCCCCATCTGCAGGGTCGTGAAGGGGTAAGTGGACCGCAGCAGGATGAAAATGAGCGAGAGCACCGCCGAATAGATCGTCTTGGTCAGGTAGAGGGAGCTCACGCGCTCGATGTTCGAGATGATGGTTCGGCCTTCGGAGACGATCTCGGTCAGCGAGGCGAAATTCGAGTCGAGCAGCACGATGTGGGCAGCCTGCTTGGCGGCCTCGGAGCCTTTCGCCATCGCGATGCCGCAGTCCGCATCCTTGATCGCGAGGACGTCGTTGACGCCGTCGCCGACCATCGTGACGGTCTTGCCGTTGGCCTGCCAGGCCTTGACGAATGCCTGCTTCTGCTCCGGCTGTACCCGGCCGAAGACGTTGTACTGGGCAATCGCCTGGGCAAGCGCGATCGGATCCTGCGGGAGCGTCGTCGCGTCGACGTATTTCTCCGCGCCGGCGACGCCGGCCTGCCGGGCGATCGTGGAGACAGTCAGCGGATTGTCGCCGGAGAGGACTTTGACCTCGACGCCGGCCTTCGCAAAGCAGGAAAATGTCGCTCTGGCGTCCGATTTGATAATGTCGGAGAGAACGATGAGGGCGATCGGGGTGAGGAGACCTGCATTTTCCGTCTCGGGATCGATCCCGGAGGACGCCGCAAGGAGCAGGACGCGGAAGCCCTGTTTCGTGTAGCGGGTGATGTAGCGGCGGAGCTTTTCATTTCCCCGGGCGAGCGCCTCGGGCGCGCCGACCGCGTAGTCGCCGCCCTCGACGAAGGAGGCGGCCTTGTACTTGCGCGAGGAGGAGAACGGAATCGTTCCCCGGACCGTCCACGTCAGCTCGCGGCCGAAATAGGAGTCGATCGCGGCCTGGGTCGGATTGACGTCTGAAAATGCCCCGTTCATCTGTCGGAAAATCTCCCTGACGCCGTCCGCCCCGACGTGGCCGAGCGTGACGATCTCTTTCACCTTGAGCTCGCCGGTCGTGATGGTGCCGGTCTTGTCGGTGCAGAGAATGTTCGTGCGGGCGAGCGCTTCGATGGCTTCCATCTCCTGGACGAGGGCATTTTTGCGGGCGAGCCGGCCGACGCCGATGATGAAGGAGACGGAGGTCAGGAGCACCAGGCCTTCGGGGATCATGCCGATCACGCCGGAAACCGTGCGGACGACCGCGGTCGAAAGGTCGCCGTCCGCGGCGGCGCGCTGGCTCTGGAAGAGCAGGAGGCCGATCGGGATGATCGCGACGGACACGACCTTGATGATGCGGCCGATGGTGGTCTGCATTTCCGAGGAGGCGCGCTTCTTTCTGGAGGCGCGGTTCACGAGATTCGCGGCGTAGGAGTCGTCGCCGACGGCGGTGACTTTCATTTTCGCGGTGCCGGAGACGACGAAACTGCCGGAGAGCAGCGTGTCGCCGCTTCGCTTGCGGACCGGTTTCGCCTCGCCGGTGAGCATGGATTCATTTACTTCGAGGCCGGAGGCGGAAATCACGGTGCCGTCGGTGACGATCTGGTCGCCGGGGGCGATGAGCATCACGTCGTCGATGACGATCTCGTCGACGGGGATGTCTTTCTCCTGCCCGTCGCGGAGGGCTTTTACGTGGGTCGTCGTGATGACCGCGAGGCCGTCGATGAGGGATTTGACCTTCAGCTCCTGGACGATGCCGACCAGGGTGTTCATGATCATCGTGCCGAGGAAGAGAATGTTCTTGAACTGGCCGGTCAGCACGATGAGGAGAGCGAGAGCAATGTTCAGGAAGTTGAAGTAAGTGAGCGTGTGCGTCCGGACGATTTGCCCGGTCGTCCTCGTAAGGCGGGACGTCACGCGGTTGGTGTCGCCGTTCAGGGTGCGCTCCGTGACCTCGTCCGCGGTGAGGCCGTCGGTGGAATCCTGCCCGGTGCGGGGGCTTTCCTTCAGGGCGAGAAGCTCGGGCGGAAGGGCGGGCTCTTCTTCCTTTTTGTGGGAAAATTTCGCCCTGAGCGCCGCGAGGCGGCCGGGCGAGTCCTTCCTGCCCTGGCCGAGCGAGAGCCGCGCGCCGACCGCGTCGGCGAGGGTGCGGCGGGGCTCAGGGGCGGGCCCGGCGGGAGGGGTTTCATTTTCAGCGGGGGTCTCCGGGGAGATCTCTTCGTTTTTATAGACAGGGTCGGACATAGATACCTCCGATTATGTGCTCATAGATATTCCTATTATACACGAAATGGTGTAGAATGTTCGTAATATTTTTGTGAATTTTTGGTAACGGTTCAGCACCCCCTGAAGACCAGTGAAATCATGGATGGAATGCTTGCATTCCGGACTGATTTCGCTGGTTTTCAGGGGGCGGGCAAGGCGCGGAGCGCCTCTGACCGCCTCATGAAACAGCCGCGAAGCGGCTGTGAATGGGGGGCAGGAGTGGTCATTCAGGGGCGGTTCTCAGGGGATCCTTCAGGGACGGTCCCTGGGGGGCGGTTCTCAGGCGATCCTTCAGGGACGGTTCCTGGGGGACGGTTCTCAAGAACCGTCCCTGGGAACCGTCCCCACCGCCGCGGAGAACCGTCCCCACCGCGGAGGAGAACCGTCCCCCGCCGAGGAGAACCGTCCCCCGCCGCGGAGAACCGTCCCCAAACACGTTGAAAAGGAGGCAGGACATGAGAAAGACGATGGAGATCAATGAGAACTGGTATTTTGTGCACGGGGAGGGGCTGCCGGGGCAGGTCCCGAAGGGCGCGGAGCGGGTCACGCTCCCGCACTCCTGGAACGCCGTCGACGGGCACGACGGGCACGACATCGACAAGCCGACCGGAGACTGGGCCGCGGGGGACCTCGCGCACTCGGCCATGGAGCACTATGACCGAGGATCGTACTGGTACTACCGGAAGTTCGAAAACATCCCTCAGCCGCTCGCCGGCGGGAGGCTCTATGTGGAGTTCCCCGCGGCCGGCCAGCAGGCGGTGGTTTACATAAACGGGCAGAAAGTCACGGAGCACAAAGGCGGCTACTCGGCCTTCCGGGCGGACGTGACCGATTTTCTGCGGAAGACGGGCGAAAACCTGCTCGCGGTGAATGTCTCCAACGAGCACCGGAAGGACGTGTATCCGCAGCATGCGGATTTTACATTTTACGGAGGGCTCTACCGCGGGGCGAAGCTGGTGAGCGTGGCGAAGGCGCATTTTGATCTGGATCACTGCGGCGGGCCCGGCCTTGCCGTGCGCGCGGTGCCGCTTGAAGGCGGCTTTGCGGAATTTCACATGACCGCGTACCCGGTCGGGGTGAATGCGGACAATATCATCGAATTCTCTGTCGCGGACGCGGACGGGAGAGAGATCTTCAGCGGAAACCGGCCGCACGATCAGGCGGAACTTGCCGTGACGCTCCCGGACATCCGGCTCTGGGGCCCGTCCGACCCGTATCTCTACACCGTGACGGCGCGGATCATCCGCAGAAATGAGGTCGTCGACGAGATTTCCTGCCGCTGCGGGGTCCGGCGTTTTGCGGCGGATCCTTCGAGGGGGTTCATTTTCAATGGAAATGAAATGCCCCTCCGCGGCGTCTGCCGCCATCAGGACCGCCTCTATGAAGGAAATGCGCTCACGCGGGAAGAACATTTTGAGGACGCGCGGATCATCAGGGAGCTCGGTGCGAATGCGATCCGGCTCGCGCACTACCAGCATTCGCAGGATTTCTACGACGCCTGCGACGAGCTCGGGCTGATCGTCTGGGCGGAGATCCCGTTCATCACGATCATGAGCGAGGATCCGGAGGCGCACGAGAACGCGATGAGCCAGATGCGGGAGCTGATCGTCCAGAATTACAATCATCCGTGCATCTGCTTCTGGGGCCTCTCCAACGAGGTGCTCCTCGGCCGGACAGCCCCCAGGGCGCTGATCCCGAACCACCGGGAGCTCGCAGCGCTGGTGAAATCCCTCGACCCGGACCGGCTCACCACGATTGCACACGTCGCCGGGACGCCGGAGGACTCCGAGCTGCACGGGATCACCGACGTCGAGGGCTACAACAATTATCTCGGCTGGTACGTCGGGACTATGGAGGACAACGGACCCTGGCTTGACGACTATCACGAAAGGCACCCGGAGCGGTGCGTCGCGCTCTCGGAGTACGGCTGTGAGGGGATCATCACGTACCATGCGGACGAGCCCGTCCGGAAGGACTACACGGAGGACTACCAGACGCTCTACCACGAGGAGATGGCGCGGGTCATCGCGGCGCGGCCGTGGCTCTGGGGGAGCTTCGTCTGGAATATGTTCGATTTCGGGGCGGCGGCGCGCAACGAAGGCGGCGTCGCGGGCCGCAACAACAAGGGCCTGGTCACGATCGACCGGAAGATCCGGAAGGATTCTTTCTATATTTATAAGGCTTACTGGAATCCGGAGCCGATGGTGCATATCTGCGGGAAGAGGCATTTTGAGAGGCCGGAGCGGACGGAAATAAAGATCTTCTCAAATCTCCCGGAAGTGACCCTCTATGTGAACGGGGAGAAGGTCGGGACGCAGGAGGGGGAGAAGGTGTTTTCATTTTCCGTGAGGCTGAAAGAGGGGACGAACCTCGTGCGGGCGGAGGCCGGCGGCGTTTCGGATACGGCAGTGCTTGACAGAAGTTATAAAAGGTTATAAAATACCCCTGAAGTTATAAAAGGTTATAAAAGGTTTTGAAAGTTATAAAAGGTTATAAAAATGGCCAATCCGTTTACGATCTCGTTCGGCAGGCAGCCTTTGCAGTTTATTTCCCGGCCGGTCGAGACAAATGAAATAATCGAAACATTCGAGCAGGATCCGCCCTCCAACCAGGTCTTCATGCTGACCGGCGTGAGAGGCTCCGGCAAAACCGTCATGATGACGGATATCGCGAAAGCATTCAGCAGGCGTGAGGACTGGATCGTCGTAGAACTGTCGCCGGAGCGCGACATGCTGACGGCACTGGCGGCAAAGCTTTGCTCAAGGCCGGAACTGTTTGCGCTGTTTGTCGAGGCGAAGCTCAATTTTTCCCTGCTCGGCTTCGGCGTGGAAGTGAAGAACACGGCGCCGATCTCGGATATCGAATCAGCGCTCTCCCGTATGCTCGGCGTGATCCGCACAGCGGGAAAGAAACTGCTGGTCACGGTCGACGAGGCGGTCAATAACGCGAACGTGCGCGTTTTTGCAAGTTCATTTCAGATCTTTCTGAGGCAGGAGCATCCGGTTTTCCTGCTGATGACCGGCCTTTATGACAATCTCTACAATCTTCAGAATGAGAAGACGCTGACATTTCTCTTCCGCGCGCCGAAAATCACGATGGGCCCGCTCAACCTTACGGCCGTCAGGAAGCAGTACGCGGACATATTCGGGATTTCGCTCCGTGAAGCCGGTGAGATGGCGGATCTCACGATGGGGTATCCGTTCGCATTTCAGGTACTGGGCTACCTCTTCTGGAACAGCCGGAATGAGAAGCAGCTTGCGGACATCCTGCCGGAATACGACAGGTACCTGGAGGAGTATGTCTACAGCAAAATATGGTCGGAGCTCTCGGAGACGGACCGGAAAGTGATCATGGTCATGGCGAAGACCCACAAGACAAAAGTCGCGGAGATCCGCGAGGCGCTTTCCATGGAGCCGGAAAAATTTTCGGTTTACCGCGAACGGCTCAGGCGTAAAGGAGTGATCGATACGTCGCGGTACGGGGCTGTGGCATTTGCCCTGCCGAGATTTGACGTATTTGTGAAAATGCAGATGGAGTAACGGACAGACAGGAACAACAGGGGAGAAGCACACTGAATGTATATTATCGTCGGGCTCGGCAATCCGGGCACAAAATATGAGGGAACCCGTCACAACATGGGATTTGACGTCATCGACGCTCTCGTCGAGCGGAATAAGGTGCCGTCTTCGGGGACGAAATTCCACGCGCTTTACGGGAGCGGCCGCATCGGGAATGAGCGGATCGTCCTCGCCAAACCGCTCACCTACATGAACCTCTCGGGGACCGCAGTCCGCGAGATCACCGATTTCTACAAGATCGATGTGAAAACTGAACTGATCGTCATCTCCGACGACATCGACCTCGACCCGGGGCGCATCCGCATCCGGAAGAAGGGCTCCGCGGGCGGCCAGAACGGGATGAAGGACATCATCGCGAAGCTCGGGACGGACGAGTTTGTCCGCGTGCGGGTCGGCACCGGCGCGAAGCCGGCCGGCTGGGATCTCGCGGACTGGGTCCTCTCGCGGTTCTCCGCCGGGGAGCGGAAGACCGTCGACGAGGCGATCCTCCGCGCCGCGGCCGCGGTCGAGACGATCGTGACGGACGGGGCGGATGCGGCGATGAACCGGTTTAACGTGAAGTGAAGGGCACAGGGACGGTTCCTGGGGGGACGGTTC
>DFFD01000174.1:8749-9339 GCA_002369495.1 Lachnospiraceae bacterium UBA3785
GGTTCCTGGGGGGACGGTTCCTGGGAGGCCGCCGAAGGCGGCCGGGGGGAACCGTCCCTGAACAGAGGGAACCGGGTCCCAAAAAAAACAAGAGGAGTATATGCAGACATTTATCAGACCGCTTTCGGAGCTCGCCGAGTACGGCGAGATCCGCGACAAAATGAAAAAAGGGAAAGGGATCCTGTCCCTCTCCGGCTGTACGGAAGCCCAGAAAGCCCATATGATCTATGGGCTCTCTTATGATGCAAAAAAGGTGCTCGTCGTCACCGAAAATGACCTGACCGCGCGGGCCGTCCACGCCAACCTCAGCTTCTACTGCCCGGACGCGGGGCTCTACCCGGCCAAGGACCTGCTCTTCTACCAGGCGGACATCGCGAGCAACCTTCTCGCCGTGCAGCGGATGCGGGTCATGAAGATGCTGGTCGAGAAGGAGAGAGCCGTCGTCGTCCTGCCGGCCGCGGCCCTCATGGACCCGGTCATGCGCCGCGACGCGCTCACCGACATGTGCCTCGCCTTCGACCGCGAGGACGAGACCGACCTTGACTGGATCAAGGAGAGTCTTGTTAAGATGGGCTACGAGCGCTGCGCCG
>DFFD01000208.1 GCA_002369495.1 Lachnospiraceae bacterium UBA3785
TCCTGAACCGCGAGGAGCAGCTGGATCTCCTGAATTTTGAGGGCAACGCCCAGGCGCTCCGGGTGGTCTCGAAGCTGCATTTTGCGGAAAATGCATGCGGCCTCAACCTCACCTACGCGCTCCTTTCGACGATCATCAAGTACCCGAACAGCTCAGGTGCGATGGAGCCGGAGTCGAAGGACGTCACAAAGAAGAAGATGGGCTATTTCGAGGCGGAAAAAGACCTTTTCGACGACATACAGAGGCGGACAGGAACCAACGGCAGACGAAATCCGATGACCTTCATTCTCGAGGCAGCCGACGACATCGCCTACGCGACGGCGGATATCGAGGACGCCTACAAGAAAGGCTTCATCGATTACGAAATCTTCCTTGCGGAGCTTCAGCGGCGCAGGGTGGATCCGGCCTACATCGAGGAGCTGGAAGGCATCTACGCGAGGTCACGCCAGGGGAAAATGAAACCCGAGGCGGATACCCCGGTGGAAGGCGACTGGGGCGAGCTCGGCGCATTCCTCACGGAGAACCGCCGGAACGCGATGCTGCAGCAGGAGCTGGGCCTTACGGGAGAGTACGTGAGCCCCGGCGAATACGCGCTCATGTCCTGGCTGTCCTCAATGCAGGAGGTGCTGCTGGACGCGGCTGCAGAGGGTTTCATTTCCAATTACGGAAGGATCATGGAGGGAACCATGACGGAGGAGCTGATCGGCGGCTCGAAGGAGCGGATCCTCTTAAATGCGCTCAAGGGCATCGCCTACGATTACGCGTTCACGTCCATGTCCATATACAAGACGGAGATTGCCGCCAATAATATTCTCACCTACCTGCTCGGCAGGCTGATCCCGGCCGTCATCCAGTATGACCGGACCAGACCGCCCGGGCTCATGGAGGAGAAATTCCTGGCGCTCGTCTCAGAAAACTACAAACAGGTGTACCGCTGGTCCGTGCGCGGGAAAAATGACCGCGACAAGCTCTACTACAAGCTGCTTCTGGCGACGGACACGATCAGCGGGATGACGGATTCCTACGCAAGGGACCTCTACACCGACCTGAACGGTATCACCTGACTAATAACAGGCGGAAGGCCTGTACGGAGGAAATGATTTTGAAAGATACGATTCGGGAGATATTCGATACTGCCGTAAAAAAATATCCGACACTGGACGCCGTGAGTTTTATAAAGGGAGGCGACGAGGTCGTCACGAAGACCTACACGGAGCTTGACGCGGACGTGAGGCGGATCGCCGGAGCGCTGGCCGGAATGGGCCTTCAGAAGAGCCACATCGCGATCGTCGGGAAGAGCAGCTACTACTGGGGCAGCGCCTATCTCGGCACGACCTGCGGCGGCGGAACGGCGGTGCCGCTCGACGCGCTGCTCTCCGATCCGGAGATCCTGGAACTCATAAAGCGTGCGGATGCGGAATGTCTCTTCGCGGATCCGGACAAGACGGAGCTCTGCGATCTTGTCCGCCGCGAATGTCCCGCCGTCAGGATCATCGCCCTGACAGAGGAGGTCTCTCAAGAAGGGGACACCTGGGGGTCTTTAATGGCTCCGGCTGATTACGATTACGACAGCGTTGCCGTCACGAAGGACGACCTCTCGACCATCATGTTCACGTCCGGAACGACCGGCAGGAGCAAGGGCGTTATGCTGACGCAGGAGAATATCGCGGCGGATGTCGTCGGAATGGTCTTTCCGATCCCCGAGGCGACGAGACTGCTCTCGGTGCTTCCGATCCACCACGCATTCTGCCTGACCGTTGACTGGCTGAAAGTGCTCGACGTCGGCGCGGTCTGCTGCATCAACGACAGCCTCGGCCATATCCTGAAAAATATGAAGCGCTTCACCCCGGAATATATCCTCATGGTGCCGCTGATGATCGAGACGATCCACAAGCGCCTCAAAAAGCTGAATCCGCTGCTGCCCAGAAAGCTGGTGGCGAAGGAAGCGTTCGGCGGCAAGCTCAAGGTGATCATCGTCGGCGGCGCACGGCTGGATCCTTTCTACGTCGACGAGTTCGAAAAATACGGGATCGAGCTCTGGCAGGGCTGCGGCATGACCGAGACGTCCCCGGTCATCGCCTTCAACGGCTTTGCCGGCAAGCGCACCGGATCCTGCGGACGCCCGCTCGCCAACATCGAGGTGAAGATCGTGGACGAGGAGATCCTGGTCCGCGGACCAATCGTCATGAAAGGCTACTACAAGATGCCGGAGGAGACCGCGGAAGCGCTCGATCAGGACGGCTGGCTGCACACCGGCGACCTCGGAAGACTCGACGAGGACGGCTTCCTCTACATCACAGGCCGCCGCAAGAATCTGATTATCCTCTCAAACGGGGAAAATATCTCCCCGGAGGAGGTCGAAGGCAAGCTTGCCCTCTATCCGGTGATCGGCGAGATCGTCGTTCTGGGCGAGGCGAACGGCCTTACGGCGCACATTTACCCGGATCCGGACGTCACCAGAAAGTGGAAGCCGGACAAAATCAGGAAGGAGACCGACGCGGCTGTCAGCCAGTACAACCGCACGCAGCCGTCCTACAAGCGGATCTCCCGCATCGTTCTGCGCGAGGAGCCTTTCATCAAGAGCACCACAAGAAAAATCAAGAGAGACACGGTAAAGTAAAATTAACCCGCCGGGCAATAAAAATCAATCTTTTTTATTGTTCCGGCGGCTTTGCTGTGGTAAAATTCGGATGTTAGTTTTTAACCCTAAAGGAGGCGTTTTCAATGGGTAAATATTTTGGCACTGACGGATTCAGAGGCAAGGCAAATGAAAATCTTACCGCAGACCATGCTTACAAGGTAGGACGTTTTCTCGGCTGGTATTATACAGAGTTAAAAAAGCGTGACGGCGTTGATGAGCCGGCCCGCATCGTCATCGGCAAGGATACGCGCAGATCTTCCTATATGTTTGAGTACGCGATCACGGCCGGCCTGGTCGCGAGCGGCGCGGACGCTTACCTGCTCCACGTCACGACGACCCCCTCGGTCGCTTACGTGGCCCGAGTGGACCGCTTTGACTGCGGCATCATGATCTCCGCGTCCCACAACCCCTACTACGACAACGGCATCAAGCTGATCAACGGCCAGGGCGAGAAGATGGACGAGGAGACGATCGACTATGTCGAGCAGTATCTCGACGGCGAGGTGCATATTTTCGGCGAGACCCTCACGGAGGTCCCGTTCGCCCATGAGGACAAGATCGGCACGACGATCGACTATGTCTCCGGGCGCAACCGCTACATCGGTTATCTCATTTCTCTCGGCATGTACTCCTTCAAGGGCGTGAAAGTCGCCCTCGACTGCGCGAACGGCGCGGCCTGGAGCATCGCGAAGGCGGTCTTCGACGCGCTCGGAGCCGAGACCTACGTGATCAACGCGCACCCGAACGGTCTCAACATCAACACCAACGCCGGTTCCACCCACATCGAAGGCCTGCAGAAATATGTGGTCGAGAACCGCTGCGACGTCGGTTTCGCCTACGACGGCGACGCCG
>DFFD01000185.1:0-257 GCA_002369495.1 Lachnospiraceae bacterium UBA3785
CCCGAGAAGGAAGACCGCGTCATGCTCACCCGGAACCGGGTCTCCCGCATCTATTATAAGAAGAAGTTCTTTGACTATCCGGTCAAGATGAACATCAACACGATCAAAAACATGGGCTTCTTCACGACGGCGGAAGCCGGCTTCTCCTATCTCGGCTCGGTCGTCCGGAAGCTTCCGGAGGATTCGCTCGAGAATTTCTACATCAACCGTTTTGGCAGGAAGCTCTATTCGATGTTCTTCGAGGGCTACACCGAGAA
>DFFD01000185.1:428-4071 GCA_002369495.1 Lachnospiraceae bacterium UBA3785
CCTGCTCTGAGGGACGGCGAGGTCGAGACCTCCCTCATCGAGGAATTTTCCTATCCGAAGTTCGGTCCGGGCCAGCTCTGGGAGTCCGCCGCGCATGATTTCACGGAGATGGGCGGCGAGATCCGCATGCACGCCCGCGTGATAAGGATCCTCACGGAGGAAGGCCGCGTGACCGGTCTTGTCTACACCGATGAGGAGGGAAATGAACACACCGAAAAAGGCGACTATGTGATCTCCTCGATGCCCTTAAAGGACCTTGTCCTCGCGATGTCCGATGTCCCGGAAAATGTCCGCGAGGTCGCCGAAGGCCTCCCCTACCGCGATTTCGTCACGGTCGGCCTGCTTGTCGACCGCCTGAACCTCAAAAATGAGACCGACATCAGGACGCTCGGCAATATCGTGCCGGACAACTGGATCTACGTGCAGGACACGGGCGTGAAGCTCGGCCGCATCCAGATCTTCAACAACTGGTCGCCCTACATGGTGAAGGACCCGGACAACACGGTCTGGATCGGCCTCGAGTATTTCTGCGCGGAGGGCGACGATTACTGGAACATGCCCAACAAGAAGTGGAAGGGCATGGCGGTCCGCGAACTGAAGAAGATGGGCGTGATCGGCGGCATCGAAAATGTCCTCGACGCGCACTGCGAGCGCGTCAAAAAGGCCTACCCGGCTTACTTCGACACCTACAGCCGGATCGACGAGATCATAAGTTATCTTGACGGCTATGACAACCTCTTCTGCGTCGGGCGCAACGGCCAGCACCGCTACAACAATATGGATCATTCGATGGAGACCTCTTTCCAGACGGTCGACAACATCCTCTCCGGAAAGAAGGACAAGACCAACATCTGGAACGTCAACACGGAGAAGGATTATCACGAGGAGAAGAAGTGATGGCAGGCGGCAGGTCCGGGGATAAGAAGGGAAGCTTCCGAGGGCAGGAAGACGCGGCCTTCTGGTGCGCGATCGCGCTGGTGATCGTTTTCAACGTGCTGCTCATGCTGCGGCACGAGTCCTGGCGCGACGAGGCCCAGGCATGGCTCATGGCGAAGAATCTCTCCTTCGGAGGACTCTTCAAAGAGCTCTCCTACGAGGGCCATCCCTGCCTGTGGTTCCTGATCCTCATGCCTTTCGCGAAGCTGGGGCTGCCCTACATGACCGTGAAGGTGGTCAGCACCGTTCTCATCGCGGTTTCGACGGTCCTGATCGGCCTCTTTGCCCCGGTCTCCCGGACGGCAAAACTTCTGCTGGCGGTAAGTCCGGCCTGCGTGTATGCATTTTCCGCGATCGGAAGGGTCTACGCGGTCTGCGCGATCCTTATCGTGCTGCTCGCGCTCGTTGACAAAGACCGCCTGGAGCGCCCGTTCCTCTACGGAGCCCTGCTCGCGCTGCTGGTGCAGACCCACGTGGTCATGATCGGGTTCGTGTTCGCGCTGTCGGCGGCCCAGTTCTTTGAAGCGCTGTATCTTCGCCTGCGGGAGAAGAAGAGAGGGGATTTCCTGAAAAGGCTGGCCTCCCTCCTACTGCCGCTCGGCTCGGCTATTTTCCTGCTCTGGGAGCTTCGGGACGTGGCCAACGCAGCCTCCGCCGGCGCAAAGGTCACGGAGACCGCGCAGGCGTCTTCCCGGCTTTCGCTCCTTTCCGGGACGATCGCGATGGCGAAGAGCACGGTCGCGGTCCTCTTCGGGGATTTCCGGCTGGCGGTCATCGTCGCCGGGATCGTGTTCACCGCGGCTGCCCTGACGGTCAGCTTCGGGTTTATCCGCCAGACATTTGCGATCCTTCTCGGCGCAGGCTTCCAGTTCTTCGTTTACGCGAACATCTGGGGGCTCGCGAACCAGCGCCAGTACCTGCTCCTTTACATGCTGATCTGGTATGTCTGGACGGCGCTCGCCGAGCGGGAATCTTCCCGGGCGGCCTTCCGGAGGGCAGCGGAATTTGCGGGAAATGCACTGCTCATCATCGCGGCTTCGGCGGCCATTTTCATGGGCTTCCCGGACGCCGTCGCCGACTACAACAACCTGTATTCGGACGCAGCCGGGTGTGCGGCATATCTCGAGAGCCTGCCTAACGATATACCGGTCTTCGAGGGTTCCGGCGAGTTCTGCAATGCGGTCATCGCGAACCTGAAGGACCGCAGAGTTTACAGCTCGTTTTACGAGTCGGAGGCGACCTTCACGATCCGGGATATGAAGCGGATCCGGGGCCTTTCGGCAGAAGAGTATCTTGCGACCGCGAAGAAAATGTTCCCGGAGGCGAAGGAGATCTTCGTGTTCTACTACAAGGACTGCGCGGAAGGGTACATGGGCAACGCCCAGGGGCTTCCGGAAACGTATGAGACGGTCTACGAGAGCCCGATCCGGACGATCTCCGGCGAGGAGTTCCGGGTGATCCGGGTCCCGCTGAACTGATAAGAGAGGATAAGAAAATGAAAACAGTCATACTTGCCGGCGGATTCGGCACCCGCATCAGCGAGGAGAGCCACTTAAAGCCGAAGCCGATGATCGAGATCGGCGAGAAGCCGATCCTCTGGCACATCATGAAGCTGTACTCGTACTACGGGTTCAATGAATTCATCGTCTGCTGCGGCTACAAGCAGCACGTGATCAAGGAGTGGTTCGCGGATTATTATCTGCACAACAGCGACATCACCTTTGATTTCACGCAGGGCGAGAACAATATGATCGTCCACAACCATGAGCTTGAGCCCTGGAAGGTCACGCTGATCGACACCGGGCTTAAGACGATGACCGGCGGACGCGTGAAGCGGGTCCAGAAGTATATCGGCGACGAGACATTTTTCCTGACCTACGGCGACGGCGTCTCGGACGTGAATATCCCCGAGCTGCTCAAGTTCCACAGGCAGTCCGGCAGGATGGCGACGATCACCTCCGTGCAGCCCGCGGGCCGTTTCGGGATCCTCGAGATGGACGAGACGGGCGGTATCTCCAATTTCCGCGAGAAGAAACAGGAGGACGGCGGATGGATCAACGGCGGGTTCATGGTGCTCGAGCCGGGCATCTTCGACCTCATCGAGGGGGACAGCACCGTTCTGGAGCGCTATCCGCTTGCGGAGGCCGCGCGGCGCGGCCAGCTGAACGGGTACAGACACAGCGGATTCTGGCAGTGCATGGATACGCTGCGCGAAAAAAATATGCTCGAGGAGCTCTGGGACTCCGGCAAGGCGCCCTGGAAGCTCTGGGACTGAAAGGCTAATCTATGATCAATGACTTTTACAGAGGAAAAAAAGTGCTCATCACCGGCCATACCGGCTTCAAGGGGACCTGGCTCTCCGCGATCCTGCTCCTTGCCGGCGCGGATGTGACCGGCTATGCGCTGGAGCCTCCGACGGATCCGTCGCTCTTTGCGGTCTCCGGCATGGGGAGCCGCATGCGCTCCGTGACCGGCGATGTCCGCGATCTGCCGCATCTTCTCCGCGTGTTTGAGGAGGTGCAGCCGGAGATCGTGTTCCACCTGGCCGCGCAGCCGATCGTGCGCGAGTCCTACAGGGACCCGGTCGGGACCTATGAGACCAACGTGATGGGGACCGTCAACATCCTCGAGGCGGTGCGGAGGACGGAGAGCGTGCGCTCATTCCTGAATGTCACGACCGACAAGGTCTACGAGAACCGCGAATGGG
>DFFD01000202.1 GCA_002369495.1 Lachnospiraceae bacterium UBA3785
ACCTTCTCCGGGCAGAACGTCTCAAAATAGCGATAGCCGACATAGATGTCCTCATGGTAGACGTTGCTCACCGGATCCCCGAAATACGCGGTCGAGGGATAATCCGCGATATCCCGCGCGATCGTATCCGGGAGCCGCCCGCTCGGGGACTCCTTGCCGGAGAGGATGTCCGCGACGCCGAGGCACCCTGCCTCGCCGCCCTGCCAGATGATGAGGACCGCGGAGGGCCTGTAAGCCTCGACCCACTTCATGTCGATGATATTCGAGATATTGAGGAGGACGACGCTCTTTTTAAAGGCGCCGCAGACCTTCCCGAGCATCTCCTCCTCCTCCTTCGTGAGCAGGTAGCTGCCGGGCTCCGCCGCGTTGTCGTGGTCCTCGCCGGCCGTCCGGCCGAGCACGATCACCGCGGTATCGGACTCCGCCGCAGCCTTCGCGACGAACTCGTCCGGGAGAGGCATTTCCTCCTGGAACCAGGGCTCGGTGCCCCAGCCCTTGCCGGCGTCGTAGGGATGCGAAACAAGCCAGGTGCGGTAGGCCTCGTCGACCTCGCCGTTCAGTTCATAGAGACCGTCCGCCGCGAGGATCTCCGGGATGTCGACGACATGCTTTACATTGACCATGCCGCCCGAGCCGGTGCCGCTCTTATAATAATTGTAGGAAGCGCGGCCGAAGAGCGCAATTTTCTCGCCTTTTCTGAGGGGCAGGGCGCGGTTTTCATTTTCAAGAAGAACGCAGCCTTCCGCAGCGACGCGGGCTGCAAGCTCCGTGAAGCGCTCATAACTGAATACGGTTTCACTCATCTTTCTTGTCCTCCAGTTTTTCGAAAATCGGCCCGTACAGCTTCGCGCACAGATACGCGGGACCCGTCAGGCAGAAACATATATAGAGCGGCACACCCTGCGGGATCAGCCACATGACGAGCGCCGCGCCAAGCACGATGAAAAGCATCCCGAGCGTCCTCGGGAAGAACCCGACCGCGAGGACCAGCGAGTTTGTAAGCGTCTTCCCGAACGTGTTCTCGTAGCGGGAGACAAGCGGAAACGCGTAGAGGAAAATGACAACAACAAGCACCGCCGCCGCGTACTGCACGATCCTGAAAACAATCGGAAAGACCGTCAGCGCGGCATGCGCCAGGTAAATGCCGCCGAACACGACGCCTCCGGTAAGGAGAAAGAAGAGCCAGACCGGCGTCGCCTGCTTAAAATTCTTCCGGAAAGCCTCCCAGAACGGTCCCCACACGTAGCTCTCCTCGTTGCGCGAGAGCGCCAGAAGGAGCGTATGCATGGCGGAGAGCGCTGCGCCGGCCGTCACGACCGGGAGGCAGCAAAGAAGCGTCAGGATATTTAATTTAAGAAGAAAAGTGAGCCGGTTCAGAAGGTCCATAAACGGCGAATCCGGTGCAAATACATTGCTCATAGGCGGTCCTCTCGCTTTTTAAAAGTGCCGGGCCTTAAGGGCCCGGCACATATACTTTATTACATTTTCAGCTGTTCGTCAAGCAATCAGCCAAGGGATGCGCGATACTCGTCGAGCTGCTTCTGGCACTCTTCGAGAACCTTCTCGATGCCTGCTTCGATCAGCTTCTGCTTGTACTCGGCAAGGCCTTCCACCGGATCGGTGTAGCCGAGCTCGAGCGGCCAGCCGTACTGCTGACGGGCGTTCTGGCAGGCAGCGATCTCAGTCGTGATGTTGGTCGTGTCAAGGACAAAGCCGGTGTATTTCTCGATGCCGACGCCATCCTGGATCTCATCTTCCCACTCGGCGCGGACCGTGTCATAGGACTCCGGAACGCCGGCCTGGTTGCGGTTCAGTTCGAAGGTACGGGCTGCCCACATAGCGGAAGTGCTGTAAAGGTCGGAGTCAAGGATCGTGAACTGGCCTTCCTCGTTGAGCTCGTAGGTGGTGCCGAGGACGCCGTAGTACAGGGCATCATAGACTTCCTGGTCGGTCGTGAGCAGGTTCCAGAACTGAAGCGCGCGCTCCGGGTTCTTGGAAGTGTTGGAGATGACCATGCAGTCCTGGGTGAACGGAAGGTGGGCGATCTCAGAGGTCATAACGCCGTACTTGAAATCCCATTCCGGATGAAGGACCGTGTAGCCGGACCATGTGTCGATGTTGTGGAAGCGGATAGCGGCCTTGCCGTTCTGGGTCTTGGAAGTGTCGGTGTCGGAGAGGGCGGATTTGGACCAGAAGCCCTTCTCGCCGAAGCGGTAGCACATCTGATAGAAATCAGCGATCGTCGGATCGTCATAGAGCGCGAAGACCTTCGGCTCTTCCTCGGACGGATCGTAGAAGATGTAGCGGTTGCCGGAGTCGATCTCATAGTTGCCGGCCATTCTCTCCCAGACGAGGGACATCTCCGGGCCGGAAGCGCTCTCATCGATGACTTCCATCTCCGGATGGTTCTCCTTCAGCCAGTCGCCGAACTGCTCGATCTCTTCCCAGGTGTCGATATCATCGGTCATGCCTGCCTCTGCAGCCAGGTCGCCGCGGTAGATCGCGCCGTAGGTGATGTAGGTCGGAAGCAGAGTCGGAACCGCGTAGATGTGGCCGTCGATCGTGGCCTGCTTCAGAGCGGTCTCAGACTGCATCGCGTAGTTGTCCGGAGCGTACTTCGGAAGCATCTCGTCGAGGGGCATGAAAGCGCCGCGGCGGGCCAGGTTCGCGAAGTTCAGCCATGTTGCGCAGTAAGCCATGTCAAAGACTTCGCCCGAGGAGAAGAGGAGCGGATACTTGTTGGCATATTCTGCCCAGCCGATCCAGTTGATGGTGATGGTGGTGTTCATTTTCTCCTTGAGGAGCTTGTTGAGGTTCTCGTCGACGGTGTCCTGGCCGGCCGGACGGTCGGAGACGACATACATGACGAGGTTGACTTCCTTCGAGCCGTCATCGGCCGAAGTCTCTCCGCCTGACGCCGAGCCGCCGGACGATGACCCGCCGCCGCAGCCTGCGAGCATGCCGAGCGCCATGGTCATGGTGAGAAGCGCTGCAAGAATTCTCTTTTTCATTTAAGGATCCTCCTTTTTATTTTATCCGGCCCCGCCGCATCCGGCGGGGCAGATTATACAGTTGTGAGAGTGATCAGCCCTTGACGGAACCGATCGTGATGCCCGCGACGAAGTACTTCTGAACGAACGGGTACACGATGACGATCGGGCCGGTCGCGACGACCGCCATGGCCATCTTGAGGGACGAGGACGGCAGATCCTGGACGGAGATGCCGGCCTGGGAGGCGATACGGGCGAGCGCCTGGGCCTGCTGCTGGATGCTGTAGAGCATGTACTGCAGCGGGAACTTTGCGTCGGTGCTCATGTAGAGCATCGCGTTGTACCAGTCGTTCCAGTAGCCGAGGGCCAGGAAGAGGCCGATGGTGGCGAGACCGGACTGCAGGAGCGGCAGGATGATCGTGAAGAAGATTCGCCACTCGCCGGCGCCGTCCAGCTTCGCCGATTCGATCAGCGCGGCCGGTATGTTGTTGACGAAGGTCCTCATGATCAGCAGGTAGAAGACGTTGAAGACCATCGGCAGGATGAGCGCCAGATAGCTGTCCTTTAAGTGCAGGTACTGGATGTAGTAAATATAGGTCGAAACCATGCCGCCGTTGAACAGCGTTGTGAAGTAGAAGAAAAACGACAGCGCGTTCCTGTACTTGAAATCCTTGCGGCTGATGACGTAGGCTGTCAGGGCCGTAAGCAGAAGGCCGATCGCCACGCCGATGACCGTGATCATGATCGACACGCCGTAAGCGCGGATGATGCGCTCAGGAGTCTTGAAAATGATCTTGTAGGCTTCCACCGAGAACTCGCCCGGGATCAGGCCGTAGCCGTGGAAGCGGATCCAGTTCTCAGCCGTGAACGAGCCCGATACGAGCATGATGAACGGGATCAGGCAGATGATCGCCATGAGCGCCACCACCACGTAGCAGATCACGTAGAAGACCTTGGAGGAGGTGGAAAGCTTGATTTTCTTCGGAGCAATGATTTCTTTTTCTTTTGCCATGATAATCTCCTCCTTCCCTTAGAACAGTGCGTACTCTTCGTCGATGCGCTTGACGATCGCGTTGACAACCATGATGATGACGAAGCAGAGGACCGACTGGTAGAAGGTGGCCGCTGCCGTCATGCCGATATCCGGGTTCGTGAGCAGCGACCGGAAGACGTAGGTGTCGATAACGTCGGTCGCGTTGAAGAGCTGGCCGTTGTTGCCGATAATCTGGTAGAACATCTCAAAGTCGCCGCGGAGAATTCGGCCGACCTGAAGCAGGATCATGGTGACGAGCGTCGGACGGATGGACGGAAGCGTGATGTAGCGGATCCGCTGGAAGATCGTCGCGCCGTCGATGGCCGCCGCTTCATTGATCTCGCCGTCAACGCCGGTGATAGCCGCGATGTAGATGACCGAGTTGTAGCCGGTCCATTTCCAGGCGTTGAATGCGCAGATGATAAACGGCCAGGCTGCCGGGATGCCGTACATGTTGATCGGATCGCGGCCGAGAGCCTTCAGGATACCGTTCAGCATGCCCGTCTCATAGTTGAAGAGGTTGTAGACGAAGACACCGACAACGACCCAGGAGATGAAGTACGGCAGAAGGATGATGGACTGGGTGAGCTTCTTGAACCACATGCGGTTGATCTCGGTGATGAAGATCGCGATGATGACCGCGAGAAGCTGCGAAGTGATCAGGTTCAGCAGGTTGTAGAGGATCGTGTTCCTCGTGATCAGCCAGCCTGTTCCCGAGGCGAAAAGATAGCGAAAGTTGTCGAGGCCGTTAAACTTGCTCCCGAAAACGCCGAGGTCAAACCGGTAGCTTTTGAATGCGAGGATCAGTCCCGTCATCGGGATGTACTGCATGACAAAAACCAGGATGAACGCAGGCGCGGCCATTGCAAAAAGAGCTTTGTTCTTCTTGAACTCTTCCGCAAAGTTACGAAAATGCTGCATATGGATTCCCCCTGTCCTTTTAGATTCGGCTCCGGCAGACGATCCTCCGGATACCTGGCTAACATTATAACAAGCGGGTTTGTCCTTATCAATTATGAACATTCTGTGAATGAGGGAAATATTTTTGAAAGAGGGGGAAAATTTTTTGATTTTCCGGCCGGCCTCTACCGCTGCGTCTCGCCCTCGATCAGTCTCGCGAGCTCCTCGGGATAGAGCGCCTTCGCGCGGACCCTGGCGATCGTCCCGTGCGGCACGGCCCTCCTGTACGTGATCCCGTATTCCTCCCCGTAGCAGAGCTTCAGGCGGAAATTGGTGTTCGCGATCCCGTAGCCGTGGCCCTTCGCCTTCGGGTCGTAGACGACGATCTCCTTCGCGGTCTGCTCGTCCATTCCCTTGCCGTCGTCCTCCGCCTCCACGATGAGGTCTTCATTTTCGGAAAATGCGCGGATCGTGATGCGGCAGGACGAAATATCCGGATGCTCCGCGATCCCGTGCACGATCGAGTTCTCGACGATCGGCTGCAGCACTGTATTGATGAACCCGTAATGCCGGAGCTCGTCCGGCACGTCGATCAGGAGGGTGATGGCGCCGTCGTAGTGGACATTTTCAATGCGGATGAAGGCCTCGATGTGGCGCAGCTCGTCCCCGAGGCTGATGACGGAGCTCCCCCGGTTCAGGCTCAGGCGGTAGTAGAGCCCGAGGTCCCGGGCGATCTTTGCGACGTTTTCCGCGCCGTAGTCCTTTGCGCCCCAGTTGATGAGGTCCAGCGTGTTGTAGAGGAAATGCGGATTGATCTGCGCCTGCAGCGCCCGCATCTCGGCCCGGGTCACATTGCGGCCGAGCTGGTACTCCTCCTTCATGAGCCGGCGGATCTCCCCGGTCATGAAGTCAAAGTTCCGGTAAAGCTCGTCCAGCTCGTCCCTCGACCCGTATTCGACGTCGGCTCCGACGCGCGCGTTGACAGCGCCTTCCCCGACATCGATCATCCTGCTGTTCAGGCGCGCGATTCTGCCCGCGTAGTAGCGCGAAAGCTGCACGGAGACAGCGCCGATCGTGACGATGAGGCTGAAAAGGGCCAGAAACAGGATGATGAAAATGAACCCATACTGCGCCCTGAAGCGCGAGACCGGGATAAAGCTGACGATCCTTCTGTCGCTGCCGGAGAAATTATCCGAGACGGCGTAGTATTCGTTCCCGTGAAGACTCACGCCGGTCCAGTCGGGCACATTAAGAAAGCTGATCATATCGGGCATGAAGAGCGCGGCCGCCTCCTCATCGTCCTCCGTCAGGACCGTGCCGTCCCGGTCAAGGAGGAGCGTGATGTCGCCTTCAAGCGCCGTCGCGCCCTCAAGGGCCGACCGGAGAAGGCTCTCGCGGATCTGCGCCTTCATGATAAACTGCTTCACGCCGCCGCCGTCCGGTATCGTGAGAAGGGAAAGGCAGGAATAGTAGCTGGTGGAGAGCGGCGCCGGCCCGGGGTAGGTGGTCTCCTCCAGAAACAGGTAGTACTGCCTGCCCGCGCCGAGGGCGTCCATGATCGCCTCATAGTCGGACCGGTTCTCCAGGTCCGACAGCGGATAAAAATGGAACCGGTTGTTGGTGTAGCCGATACTGCCGGGCAGGTAGAGGCCGAGGCGGACGTCCTGGTTCTCCACCTCCAGCCGGCTGAAAGCTATATCAAGGCGCTGAAATTCACGGAAGCTGTCCGCTTCCGTCTCCTTGCTGCCGAAATCCGTCTCCTCCAGGATCGTCCGGATCTCCGAGCTCCGCATGCCCTGCTCGAGCACATACTGCATGTTCGCAAGGTAGGCCTCAATCAGCTGCACGCTCTGCCGGCTCTCCTGCGCGACGCTCTCCTCAAGCTGGCGGCGGTAGCGGTCCTGAAAGAACAGAAAGGAAAAGTCAATGACCAGCACCGCGATCAGGATGACCGGGACAGCGTAGGAAAAGCTCATCTTCCAGCGCATCGGCAGCCGCCTGAAGCGCTCCGCGATCGCGGAATCCTTCTTAAATATACCCATGCCGCGCCTCACTGCCCGCGTTTTACTTCAGGTTTTCCCGGTATTCGGCCGGGGAGACCTGCATTTTCGACTTGAAAACCTTGTTGAAATACTTGCGGTCGTTGTAGCCGCACATGGCCGCCACGTCGGAAAGCCTTACAGCCGGGTCGGAGAGGAGCGCCACGGCCCGCCTCAGCCTCGCGGCGGTGATATACTGCACCAGGGTCATCCCCATCTGGCCCGAGAAGACGGTGCCGAGGTAGGCCGGCGAGAGGCCGGCCGCCTCCGCGACGTCCGCGGCGGTGAGGTTTGCGTCGCCGATATGGCGGTCGATATAGAGACAGGCCCGCGTGATCGGGCTGTCCTCGCCGGTGCCCGCGCCGACAAAGAGCACCCGCTCGATGTGCTCCTTCACATGGTCCCTGAGCTCCTCAAATGTCTTCAGCTCCTCCGGGAACGGCCTGCTCTCCGGCTCAAAGGAGCCGGCGGCCAGATCGAACCGCCAGAAGACATTTCTCGCGTCGAAATTGAGGATCGCTTTCTCCTCCGTAAACTTCCGGTACCAGCCGTCGACAGCTGCCAGGGCGGCCTCGCGGTCGCGGTTTTCCAGAGCCCGGTAAAAATCCGTGATCTCCTCGCGTCCGACAGCCCCGTGCCACTCGGTCACGGTCTCCCGGTAGGAAGCCTCCCGGTTCCAGCCCGTGTAGCCAAGCGAAAGGACCGCGTCCCTCGCGTCGTTGTAGGAGAGCCGCGCGCTCTCCGTTCCGCAGAAGTCCCGCCCGCTCGTGACGAACCAGCGGTCTTTCGGGTTTCTCAGGGCCAGCAGCTCCTCCCGGGCTCTCTTCGCGGCGGACTCCGTCCAGGCGCGGTTTCTGGAAATGAAAACCGCACTGTAATGCTCGTTCCGGTTGCCGCCCAGGGTCTCGTAACGGTCGGAGGAGATCTCATTCAGCCTCTCCGCCAGCCGCGCGGCGATCTCGTGGATCCCCTCGAAGGCTTTCTCCGAGTAGATGAGCAGCATTATGCCGTGCCGGTCTTCCGGCAGGTCGAACGCCGTGTCCTCCCCGAAATAGAGCAGCGTGTGCAGGCTGCTCCGCACCCGGTCGCGCATCATGCGGACGAGCTTCGCCGCCTTCTCCAGGACCGTTTCCAGCTCATCCGTGTCGATCGGCTTCTCGACGTAGCCCGCGACACCCAGCTCGATCGCCGCCTGCAGGTACTCCTTGTCGGAAAAACCGCTGATGAAAATGATCTGCACCTCCGGCAGCCTCTCCCGGATCTTCCGGCAGAGCTGAACTCCGTCCATGCCCGGCATCCGGATATCGGAGAGAACGATATCCGGCTTTTTCTCATCAAGCATAAGAAGCGCCGCCTCCGCGTTCGACGCGGAGACGACCTCCCCGATTCCGGCCCGCTCCCAGTTTATGTGGCGCTCGATCCCGCGTCGGATCGGCGCGTCATCTTCCACCAGAAGCAGCCTGATCATTTCGATTCCTCCCCTGCCGGGTGCGCCGAGACCACCTGGTCAACCCTGGTGAGCGCATCCCCGAGCGCATCGAGCCTTGAAAAATAAAGTTCCGTGTCGATCTCCGGGATCAGCTTCTCCGGATCGATCCCGCTCTTCTCCTCATACGCCTCGATCATGCCGCTGAAGGTCTCGTTGACATAAGCCGTCCGAACCGTGTCTTCAAGAAGGGACGGCTGCTCCGGCTCACGGAGCAGGACAAACCAGCCGTAGGCGGTCCGGTCGGTAAGACCCGTCTCGCTCTCGGCAAGACCCGCCAGCGTCTCGTAGTAGCCCGGCACCAGGGAATCCGAGTTCGTGTACATCTGGATCTCCCCCGCCGTGTAGCCGCTCTGGTCGTACTGAGTCTGCAGCGCGGTGAAGCGGTCGGCGAGCTCGTCGCCGGAGAGCCCCTGAAGCTCCGCGAGCGCATCCTCCGCCTGCTTTTTGAGCGCTTCGGCCTCCTCCTCGGTCGCGTTCATCGCGTTAAAGAGGATGCAGCGGCCCCAGACGACGCCGTTTTCGAGCATATAGTCCTCGATCCGGCTCGCCAGCTCCTCGTCCGATAGCGCATAAGCGCCGCCCTCCCCGAAATAATGGTCCTGAAGGGCGGTCATATACTGGTATTTTTCGGCATACTCACGGTAGGCTTCCGGCGTCGTGCCCATCGAGAGCATCGAGTGGCGGAAGGCGGTCTCCCCTTTTTCGAGGATCCAGGCCTCCTTCTCCTCCTCCGTGAAGTCCTCCTCGGCGATCAGCTCCGCGGAGAGTTCCGAGTACCAGCGGGTCTCCCCGTGGCTTTTTGCATTTTCCTCGAAAAATGTCTCCAGCTCCCGGGCCGCCTCCTCATCGAGCGCGACGTCCTCCTCGCCGGCGAGGGCTGCCCCCGCGAGCATGCGCGCGGCCTGCACACCGGCGTACTGCCGCATGAACTCGGCGTAGGTGCTTCCGTCGGAAGTCTTCTGGTCAAGATCGAGCGTCATGTCGTTCGCGGCATAGTAATTCTGGGCGGTGTAATACTGGTAGGCGATGTAAAAGCTCGCCTCCGCCGCCGTGAGACGGTAACCGCCCTCCTCCGCAAGAACATCGTCATCGTGCATCGCGCCGTCCGTGAGGTAGGCTGTGATATCCCCTGAGGCGAGCCGGGCGAGTTCCTCATCGCTCATCTCCTCCGCGGGGTCCGCCGCACTCTCCGTGCTCTCTGTCTTTGTACTCTCTGTCTTCGTGCTCTCTGTCTTCGTGCTCTCCGCGGTCTGCCCGCCGACGGTGCTTCCGCACCCCGCGATCAGGACCGCTGCTATTGCCAGTGCTGTCAGTTTTCTTTTCATTTTCATTCCCTGTTCAAAATATACCTGATAAATGCCGCTGCCGCCTCCCTGTGACGGCTCCTGCCCGTGACGCCCAGGACTGCGTCCGCCCCGGTCGTCGAGAGCGTCTCATAGCCCGGGTATTCCGAAAAATGAACCCCGTACACCCGCTCTGTGCCGGTTCCCTCGTCCTCGGGGCCGGCGGTCCGGATGAGATAGGGTTCGAGCGCCTGCATCGTCCCCGTATCAAGGACTTCCGTAAGCTCCGCAAAGCCGCCGTCGCCGCAGAAGCTCTTAAACATCTCCTCCTCGAGAATCATGACGTCCACCTCGTCGGTGGAGAGCATGGCCATGAGGACCATGAGATCGTCCTGCTTCTCCGTCCTGTAGTTGTCGCTGATGACGATGTCGTCCTCCGGGACGGCGAGCTCTTCCGCGAGCGCGGCCCGCATCGCCTCCCTGTCCGCATCGAGCCAGACGTCGCCGACCACGACGACGTGCAGCGCCGACTCCGGCGCGGGCGTTAAGACGGTCTTTAAAAATGCAATGACAAAGATGAGGACGGCCAGGATGAGCAGCGTGTATTTCAGGTAATAGTCCCTGAAATAGCCGAGCTTCGCCGCGGGAGACATTTTCTTCCATGCCTCCCGGTTTTCCCGCCCGGTGCGCGCATTTTCCTCCGATACAGCCATCCTCATCCTCCTTTATGCTCAGACGGTCGGGAACCAGCCTTCCGCA
Organism: Lachnospiraceae bacterium UBA3785; assembly: GCA_002369495.1. Taxonomy (GTDB): domain Bacteria; phylum Bacillota; class Clostridia; order Lachnospirales; family Lachnospiraceae; genus Chordicoccus. The sequence goes on from DFFD01000202.1 coordinate 10,494, forward strand.
AAGCTCTTGCCGAGATCCCAGGCGTCCCAGCCCTTCCAGTCGTCGGTGGTCACCGTGTCGAGGAGGAGCTTGTAGGACCAGTAGAAGAAGCCCGAGCCCGCGTTCCAGGCGTCAAGCTGCGCCTTGCCGATCGCGGTATAGATCTTCTTTTTCTCCTCCGGGGAGACCTCAGCCGCCTTCTCGAATTCCACATCGTTCAGCACGGTCTGGCCACCCTTCGTGTCGCGCCCGACCGCCAGGGAATTGAAGAGGCACCACTCGCCGCAGATGACGTCCACGTAGGACTGGACTTCGGCGATATTTTTCTTAAAGTTTTCCTCGATGTATTTCTCGTAGCCCGCGATCGTCTGCTCGCAGCCAAACGCTTCCGCCATCATGAGGTACTGGTGGGTGTCGAGAATAACATTCTTCAGAGACTTGTCGGCAAAGAAATCCTTCCAGGCCTTGAGCTGGAACCCATCGTGGAAGACGACGAACGCGTCCTCTTTGATGTTCGGACGGATCCGGTCGTAAGCCCTGTGGTAGAAATCATAGAGGAACTCCAGCGTGTTCGGGCCGCTGCCCGCCGCGAGCTCCGGCTCGACCGGCTTGTAGCGTTCCTGGATGTTCATCGCGGACCACATCGGCTCCGTGATCGGCTCATTGATCGGCTGGATGCCGAAGAGCCCTTCTCTCTGCCCGTAGCGCTTCGCGAGCTTCTCAAGGACGTTCAGGACAAAATCGACTTCCTCCGGAGTCTGGCTCCATTTGCAAACGCCGCAGATGCCGCCGTTGTCGAACCCGTTCTGGGAGAGCGGCGCGGTGTGGAGGTCGATCAGGACCTTGAGGCCGTATTTTTCCGCCCAGGCAAATGCGTGATCCAGTTCCTCAATGCAGCCGATGAAGGGCGGTCTGTCCCCGAAAATGAAATACGGAATCGGGATCCGCACCGCATTGAGCCCGATCTGCTTCATGATCGCAAAATCGCGCTCCGTGATATATTCGCTTCTGTGAATTTTGATCCTCGCCTCGTAGACTTCCGGGGAGAGCTGAGTCGGGAGATAGTACTCATCCTCCGCGGTCGTTCCCGCAAAGAGGGCGGGGCTCATCCATTTTTCCAGTACCAGCCAGTTGCCGAGGTTTGTTCCTTTGATTTTCATTTTTCTTCCTTTCTGCCGGGTAAGCTGTATAATTGTCACATGGATTATAAACACTATACCATATCTTTCATGAAAAAGGAACAATTTCCAAATTGTCCCTCACTTGTCTTCGAGTCCCTTCTTTGCTACAATAAAAACAGTTCTTTTCAGAAAATAAAAAAGGAGATTCACCATGTCCGCCGCATCCGAACGCTTATCATACTGGCTTGACAATCTCCCCGCGGACGACCCGTTCCGCGAGGGGCTCATCGCCGTGAAGGACGATCCCGTCGAGATCCGCGAGCGCTTCGCCGGGGAGCTCGCCTTCGGCACCGCAGGCCTTCGCGGAAAATTAAAGGCAGGCACCGCCTGCATGAACTACGCGGTCGTCGGGCGCGCCGCCCAGGGACTCGCCGACTACATTGCCGCAAAAGGTCCCGAAGCCATGAGGAGGGGGGCCGTCATCGCGCATGACCCGAGACATTTTTCCAAAGAATTCTCCAACCTCACCGCCGGGATCCTGGCGGCGAACGGGATCCGGGCTTTCATTTTCCCGGATCTTCGGCCGACGCCCGAGCTCGCGTTCCTGGTTCCGCGGCTGGGGACGATCGCCGGCGTAAATCTCACGGCCTCCCACAATCCGAAGGACTACAACGGGATGAAGCTCTACTGGGAGGACGGCTGCCAGGTGAGCGGCGAGATCGCCGATGCGATCTACGGCTGCATCAAGCGCCACGATTATTTTTCGGGCATCAAAAAAATGCCCCTCGAAGAAGGCATCGCCTCCGGGCTCATCGAAGTCCTGCCGGAGTC
>DFFD01000043.1:0-18681 GCA_002369495.1 Lachnospiraceae bacterium UBA3785
TATCAGGTTTCTGTTCGTAGGCTCATGACTTTGCTACGCGCTTCCTTCACCCCATCGTCTCCGATTTCGGCTTGCGTTTAACTACATGAGCGGTAGATTACCCATGACCGGACTTTCACCGGTAAGAATTGTGCCATGCCCGGCACACCATAAAGAAGGGCATAGCAGACGTTAGTCTGCTATGTCCTTCCGACTGTTTTTTGAAATATCAATCAGGCGTGACCAGGCAGCTGACTGGATTCCATAGCCGGCATGAATCCCAAAAGTCCGGCAGTCTCAAGAAAATCATATTCCTTGCTGTTGATATGGTCTTCTCCGACATACCAGTTGCCCTCGACCTTGACGCCGCCTTGAAAATCAGCGATAAGTGCCTGAAGTTCATCGGTTGTTATCTCCAGCCCGGCTTCTTCGAGTGCCGCAGCGTCAATAGCAGCTATTTCTGCAAGGCCATCGTCCGAAATAAAATAATAATTTACACCTGCAAGAAGAGACATTGCGCTATCCTCCATCCACTTTTATCATGCTTTAAGAAACGAGCTTTATGCCTGTCTCATTGATCGTGCAGTCCCCCATATTGAGGGTCCTGGTCTTACCGTACATCGTCACATTATCGAGAGTGACCCAGTACGGCTGTACCGTAATGGTGGCATTCTCAGTGAGTATGCTCGCATCTGCAGCAGCTCCGTCGCACCAGGCGAGATAATTGACAGTTGAAAGACCGAACGTACTATTCGGATCCAGCTGGAGCGAAGTCCCGCCTTTTATCGGCACGAACGAAAGTTTGTTGCTGATCGTTGTCGTGTAAGACTTACCATCACCTGTGTTGACAGAGACCTTAAAGAAAACGCCGCTGTAGCTGTTGTCATCGATTGCGGTGATGAAATACAGTTTCTCGATTGCTTTGGTATCTTTGTCGTAGACATATGATGTGTAATTGTCAAGGTATGTCTTGGGGACTTCCTTGAGATAATACACAGAATCGGCTGCAATCGAATCACTCGCCTTCTTGATCTTGCCTTTTTGCCAGTACAGTTTGAGACCTGTTCTGATGGCGCTGCCGTTATAATCAGGTGCTGCGGTATCATAGTATTTATCCGTCTGACCGATTTTTTTCAAGGCCTCTGCTTTATCAGCCTCAGTCACTGCGTAGGCGCCGTATGCCGTATAGCATCCGCCGTACAGGTTATCGCCCTTCACAAGATTCTCGAAGGCAAGGCTGTCATCATACTCATTCAGGGCCTCAAGCGTGCCATCGGACGAATGGAAGATGTAGATCGCTTTCTTCTCCCAGATTGCATAGAGACCTTCGTACGGAAGGACCTCGTCCGCAGCCACCTGTGTCACAACCTTGTCACCGTACTTATACTGATTGTTCTCAGCATCATATACGAGGAAATCAGGCGTTGTCTTGGTCGTCGAGTAGTTGACCGGGTCCGTTGCGGTCTGTTTCTCTACATCCTTTGCCCAGCCGAGGAACTCATAGCCTGCGCGGGTCGGAATGTCGTAGCCGCCGCCAACCTTCGTTCCGTAGATGTCCCACGGCTCGTTGATTCCGTGGTTGTCCGTTGTCGCGAGGATCGCCGCGTCGCCGGTGGACCCGTCGTTCCTGTACCAGGTGATATGGGTCGGCGTGCGGTCCTCCTTGTCGACGTAGGTGGCGGTCAGGGTGATCCAGTACTGATTGTTTTCGATGACCGAATCCCTGGAGTCTGCTACGAAGATGTCACCAGGCTGATATACGGAGCCGGCCTTCAGCTGCCATCCGTCGAAGCGCTTGCCTTCCGGCCAGTACTCTTCCGTGGGTGCCTGAGCGGTAATGACATCGACGAGGTCTGCGTAGTGCAGCGGATCCGTGTATTCGTAAGTACGTGCGCCCGTCGGATTCTTGTAACGGATATGGAGACCGCCCTTTCCGAGGATATCATCGTTTCTCCATCTAGCAAAGAGTTTGAAGATACCGACCGTCTGGTCATAATTTTCATCATCATACTCGGCACGTGCCGGATCGTCCGGACCGGTGTATGTATACCAGAGAGACTCGGCTGTGATCCTGGATGTGAAGTTCCAAAGCTTTGTATAAGCCTCATCGGTGTAATAACCGACCAGCGAGTAGAATGATCCGTCCTCCTCCTTGGTGGCATTCATGAAGTTGGTGTCATCAAGGACCGTTCCGTAGGGAACCCAGAAGCTCAGGCGCTGCTGTCCCGGGACCTCGCCGCCGTCCATCTCGACAACAACGTGGTACTCTACCGGTTTTGTGACCGCATAGATCAGCTTGTTGCCGAGGGGCATCGTCTCGGACCAGTCATAAGGGTCACCCACTCCTTCAGGGTTATCGTACCAGCCTGCGAAGTACTGGTTTTCCGGGATCGTGATCGTAGATGCGTCAGGCGTGGTGTTCTGATAACCGGCCAGGCTCACGCCGTAGGCGATGCCTTCAGTTCTTCCGACTTCCTGAGAGCCGTACATAAAGACAATGTCGTTCGTCACACGGTCGTTTTTGACATGAAGGACCGTATTGGAGCCGCGCTTGACGTTCGTGTAGCCTTCTGCATTGACACCGTCTGTAGTACTGTTCATGGTAGCTGCCGAGTTCCATGTGGACGGCATCGATTCACTTGTGCTCCAGCGGTAGCCTGTGGGAGTCATTCCCTGGACACGCTCTGTTATGTTAAAGCCATCCGTTGATACACAGGAATACTTTGCCGAAGCAGCTTTCGTGTAACCGCTGAGATTCGTGTTCTGTTCCCAGATAACAAGCGTTATGATATTGCTGGTGTCATCAGACTTCTCGATGGCGATCGTGTTCGGTGTGCCGCCGACGTTCGTGTGTCCGTAGAGGTTGCCGGTGAAAGCGTCCAGATATGAGACATGCTCCCAATGATGCGTGGAGTCCGGCATTATCCATGTATAACTCGGATCCGCATCCTTGAAGGACTGCCCGTAAAGTCCTGTGTAGACAATCTCTGTGGTCTGCTTGAAGAGCTGACCTTCGTACGGCTCTCCGTTATAGGTGTAGGAGTAATCTCCAGCGATGGTCCATCTGAGCTGGCAGTAATTACTAACATTACTACTTGTCGTTGTGAACAATTGACGCCTGGTACCATTGTATCCGCTGCTTGTGCTTGCCTGGGTGCCCGTTGCGCCGACTGCCTGATCAATCAACTTAGTGCCGTAATAATACAGGCCGCTGACATTTACTGTATCAGCTTCGCCAAGCAAGCCGACTTTGGTGGCCCATTTCACCTGTGTGATAGAATCGGGAAGTGCAAGATTACCGGCTTCCCTCGACCACACGATTCTCTTATTGCTGACCGTGACTGTCAGCGGGACATACTCCCCATTCACCAGACCATAGACATTAGTTCCATTGCCGGAAGGTATATAGGAAACAGTGCCGCCTGATGTCCCCACAAACCGAAGCGAGAAGAGCGCGCGATCATAGTAAACATTGACGATCGTGCTGTTATCCGCGCTGACACCGTTCTTGTCAGAGCCCGATCCGTTGAGAACTTCGAATCTTGCAGGCGTCTTGAAGCCATAGCTTCCGTGCTCCAGATCAGTTACGCCGAGCTTTGCATTTCCGTAGTACAGATACTGGGAAAGTGCCTCAGCCGTGATCGGAGTGTCCGTCGCAACATTCTCAATAGTATACGACTCAAGGTAGTCGTATGTCTTATTCGCATCGGCCGCGTTCTTGTCATCCGTGACCTTCTGCTTCCAGATGATGACCTTGTAGGAGGCATGTGCATTCGGCGTCCAGTGCGCATAGAGCGTCACTTCGTCACCTGTAAACTCGGAAAGATCCGTGTTGAACTCATACTTTTCGGCAGAGTCTGCCGCACCCTTGTACCATCCGGCAAACGTATAGCCCGGGCGGGTGGGGTCATCCGGTTCATAGGCAGAGGCATCCTCACCGGCCGGAACGAATTTCGGCGCCGTGTAGGTGGCATTGCCGGTGCCGCTGCCGCCGTCATTTTCATCAAAGTGGATCCACTTGCCTTCACCGATCTTCGGAACAAGTGTGGTGTCGGCGGAAATAGTGATCTGACTGCCGTTCTTGTAAACCGGCTCCTCGGTTCCCTTGACTACCCAGCCAATAAAACCTCTGGTAGCCGTTTCAGCCTGAACGGTATAGTTCTGGTTGACGGTCGTCGTTGCGGAGTTGCCTGCAGTCAGGAGGTTCTCTGTCTTGTAGGTGTTCTCGAACTCATCCTGATAGTAGAGCTCGAAGGAGGTGACCATCTTGGCATAGAAGGTGACCGTGTCACCGTCTGTTATACCTGCATTGAGCCTTGCCGCAACATTCGAGCGGACCTGGCCGATCGTCATGCCGGCGCTGAGGGTCGTGTCATTCTCGACATCGGTCCAGCCCATGAATTTCTTTCTTTCCACAACCGGAACGCCCGGATCATACAGGACCTGCTCCAGCTTTCCGTCCGTGACATCCTTCTTCTTGACGTACATGGTCGTTGTCTTGCCGTTTGCGACAAAGTTGACCGTGAGGCGGGCATATTCGCCCGTATCGACGACTGCGTAAATCGAGAAGGCGTCATTTTCAAACGCCACCGCATTCTCATCGGCCGCATTCACCTGAACTGCGTTTTCAGCCTCTGTCAGCTCCTCAGCCTCCTGCTTCTCCTCATTGATGTGCAGGACGCCGAGATCCTCCGCAGCCGCCTCCGCAATTTCGGGCGCCTTAATGAAGACCGAGACGTTGCCGTTCGGCTGAACCTCATTGTTGCCAAGGTCGCAGAAGGTGATGTCGACCGCCGTGATGATCCTGGACGCGATCTCATCGGAGACCTTCGCCTGCACCTCTTCCGCAGTGACGTCCTTGAGGGTCATGGTCGTGCCCTCCGGGAGAGCGCCCTCCGGGGCCTCCACGCGGACAGCAACAGAACCCTCCGTCATGCCTGCAAGGGTGACGGCGGGATAGGAGACAACATTTTCGGCCGGAGCCGCCGGCTCTGCAGCCGGAACCTCAGGCTCTGCAGCCGGAGCTGCGGGCTCTTCAGCCGGAGCCGCCGGTTCTTCCGCCGGAGCGGCCGGCTCTTCCGCCGGAATCTCGGACTCCTCTGCCGGTGCGGCGGGCTCCTCCGCTGGAACCTCGGACTCCTCAGCCGAAGCCGCCGGTTCTTCCGCCGGAACTTCTGACTCATCATTCACAGTCGCGGGTTCCTCAGCCGGAACCTCAGCCGTCTCTTCGGTCTTGTCCTCCGCGGCACCGTAGGTGACGCTGGACCAGCCGCTCTGTTCCCTTCCGGCCGCCTGGACCGGAGTGGCGCCCAGCGAGAGGATCATCGCCATCGCCAGAACGAGTGACAGGACTTTTTTCATCTTTTTCATATGTCCCTCCTTGTGAGATAATGTAATTGGATACGTGGATCGTGCTGGCTGCTTTCGCAGAATACCCTAATCTGCGAAAGAAAAAGGGGCTTCCGGATGGAAAACGCTGTATGCAGAGGGGAAACATACAGATATTTCAGCGTATATGCACCAAAGTCTCTCGGAAGGGTTGACAAGCCCCCCACTCCCCGTGATATGATACAAGCTGATATAAGGACCTGATACGGGTAACCTGACGGAGTAGGCTTATGATCGACGCGGTTCATGAGACATTGCTGAAAGCTGCGGCTGCAGGACTTAAAGGCGAGACAACGGAGGCAGAGCTCCCTGCTGAAGAGTGGGGATCTCTTTTTTCGTGTGCGGCTGAGCAGTTTCTCCTTCCGCTGGTTTACGAGGCGGTCTCGGATTCCGCCTCATTTAAACAGTTCCCGGTTAAGGAGCGGTCCGAATGGCAGAAACGCGCCGTCAGCGCCGCCATCCGCCAGATCATGCAGACCAACGAGCTTCTGACCCTGATCCTGCGGGCCAAGGAGCGCGGGCTCGACCCGATCGTGGTGAAGGGGATTATATGCAGGAACCTCTACAAAAAGCCCTGCCTGCGCTTCTCCGTCGACGAGGACATCTTCATCCGGCCCGAGGAGGGAGATGCCTGGCATGACTTCCTTACGTCGGAAGGATTTGCCCTGGCTCATGGCGAGGAGGAAATCTCCCGGCTCGCAGAGCCGTCCTACCACCGGGAGGGAACCCCTCTGTGCATTGAGCTGCACAAATATCTGTTTCCGCCTGAATCGGAGGCATTTGCCGATCTGAACAGATACTTTGAGCGCGCCCGGGAAAATACGGTGCCTGTGACGGTTGAGGATGTGACTTTCCGGACGCTGGCGCCGACGGATCATTTCCTGTTTCTGATGCTCCATGCCTATAAGCATTTCCTGCACAGCGGGTTCGGCATCCGGCAGGTGATGGATATGACGGTTTTTATCGAGGCTTACGGGCGGGAGATCGACTGGAAATACATACAGGCATGCTGCCGGGATCTCAGGGCAGATATCTTTGCCGCGGCGCTCCTTAAGATCGCAAATGAACATCTGGGGTTTTCCGAAATCCCGGAAGAATTCAGAACGCTTGCGGAAGGTGTTGACACGGACCCGCTCCTCCGTGATATGATAGAGGGCGGAGTCTACGGGGTCTCTGAGATCTCGCGGGCGCACAGCAGCAATATTACGCTGGAGGCGGCCGAGAAGGCGAAAGGGCGGCGGACCTCACCGCTGCCGAGGACGCTGTTTCCGGGTGCGGGGTATCTTAAGACGCATTTTCCGTATGCAAAAAAATATCCGGTCCTGCTTCCCGCAGCGTGGGTGCACCGGATCGTGCGGTTCTTTATGCGCGACCGGGACGGCCGGAGCGGAAATGCCGCCGAAACGTTCAGGATCGGTAGAGAGAGAGTAGAACTTCTTCGGACGTACGGGATCATCGACAGAAAATGAAACCCTGCCGGATGCTCGCTCTGGGAGAACAATTTTCATGAATGTCTATATAGTGCTTGCCGGGCTCCTTGTCGCGCTCGGGATCATATTGAGAGGGGACAGGCCGGAGAGCAGGGCGTACACGCTTGCGGCCTGTTTTTTGCTGTTCTTTGTACTGGCCTGCCGGGACTGCATGACCGTCGGAGTTGATTCGGCGTCCTCTTATCTGCACGCGTTCCAGCGCATGGATACGACGTCGTGGTCGGAGATGCCCAGCCTGCTCGACCCGGGCAGCAATGCAGGCTTTCACCGGCTGATGAAGCTGGTCGCTGACCTGACAGGCGGGCGCTACCAGATCTTTATCATCCTGGTCGCCCTGACCTATATGGTCCCGTTTACGTTTATCATCCGAAAGTACTCGGCTGACCCGTTTCAGAGCATCCTGATGTTTCTGGGGCTCATGCTCTACCCGTTCCATTTCAATGCGCTCAAGCAGAGCGTGGCGATGGGGTTCGTGCTGCTCGCATTTGACGCGGTGATGGAGCGGCGGCCGGTCCGGTTTGTCGCGCTCGTGCTGCTCGCTTCGCTGTTTCATTTTCCGTCGATTATCTTTCTGCCGGCCTATTTTCTTGCGCGGATGAGCCTCGGACGGCGCTACCTTGTCATGCTTGCGGTGCTGCTGTTCATCGTGTATATCTCCCGCGAGCGGCTGCTGGCACTCATGCTGACAGCGTACGATACGAGAATCTATGATTCGGACATGCGCTTCCTTGCGAACAAGGTCATCATCATGATCGGGATCGCGGCCCTGGGAGTACTGCTCAGGGAACCAAGGAAGGAGGACAGCCTATACAGCGCGCTCATGGCGTTTATGGGTGTCGCGATCGTGCTGCAGACATTTGCCGGCTACAACAATACGTTTGAGCGCCTGGCGGACTACTATTTCCAGTTCACGGTGCTTCTGCTGCCGCTCATCTTTGAGGATGCCGGGCGGTGCAGCCGCCTGATCGACGAGAGCCAGCGCCTTATGCTGCAGCATGGCGCAGCGCTTGCGGCCTGTCTCTTCGCACTCTACAGGTTTACGCGGAGCACAAGCACGGCAATGGGACTGAATCCATACACGTTTTTCTTTTTGAAATGAACGACGATCATACACGAGGAGAATTATGAACAAGGAAATTCTGGTAACACGGTCCGCCCTCCCGGAGATGGAGGAGTACATCGAGGAGATCCGCTCCATCTGGGAGAACCACTGGCTCACGAACATGGGTAATAAGCACATCGCCCTGCAGGAGAAGCTCGCGGAGTTTATGGGCGTTGATAAGATCGAGCTCTTTACGAACGGACATATGGCGATCGAGCTCGCGCTCCAGGCCCTGAACCTTCAGGGCGAGGTGATCACGACACCGTTTACGTTCGCCTCGACGACCCACGCGATCGTCCGGAACGGGCTCACGCCGGTCTTCTGCGACATCGACCCCGCGGATTTCACGATGGACGTGACGAAGCTTGAGGCACTGATCACGGACCGCACGAGCGCGATCCTGCCGGTGCACGTCTACGGCAATATCTGCCATGTCGAGGAGATCGAGCGTATCGCGCACAAGTACGGGCTCAAAGTGCTGTACGACGCGGCGCACACCTTCGGGGAGACCTACAAGGGCGTCGGCGTGGGCAATTTCGGGGATGTCTCCTGCTTCAGCTTCCATGCGACGAAGGTGTTCAACACGATCGAGGGCGGCGCGGCCTGCTTCAGGGATCCGAGAATCGGTGAGAAGCTCTACGATCTGAAGAACTTTGGAATCCACGGGCCTGAGGAGGTCAGCGGTATCGGCGCCAACGCCAAGATGAATGAGTTCTGTGCCGCGATGGGGCTTTGCAATCTCCGCCATGTGAAGGAGGAGATTGCAATGCGGAAGACGGTGGCAGAGCGCTATCGTGACGGCCTGGAGGGACTCTCAGGCCTTCGCATGAATGTGATCCAGAAGGATGTGGATTCCAACTACGCGTATTTCCCGGTCGTGATCGAGGAGAGCGAGTTCGGGGCGAGCCGCGAGGAGGTCTTCGATGCGCTCGCTGCGGAAAATATCTATGCGCGGAAGTATTTCTACCCGCTGACAAATACATTCGAGGCCTACCACGGACGTTTCTCAGCGGACAGGACGCCGGCGGCGCTTCACGTGAGCAAGAGAGTGCTGACGCTGCCGCTCTACAGTTCGCTTGAACTTTCGGATGTCGATCGGATCGTGGGGATCATACGCGCCTGCCATGTGTGAGGTGAGGATCAGTGTCCGGCTTAACGCTCTGCAGAAAGGATAAAAAACGCCGCACAAGTCTGCCGGTGAGGGTTTTGAAGGCGCTCGCCGCGCTTTTTGGCGCATTTCTGCTCAGCGCAGCCGTTTCGGCATTGGCGGCATCCCTGGCCTTCACGGTCACCGTTCGCAGGATACCGATGGAGGGGCTTTCGAGCCCGGTCCGGGCAGTGCTTCTGACGGATCTTCACGGAATCGAGTACGGTAAGGACAATGAGCGTCTTATCGCCTGTGTGGCGGCTCTGCAGCCTGACGCGGTCTTCATGATCGGCGATATGGTGCCGGACAGCGGGGATGCGGAGGCGGACATAGCCTGGGTCGCCGGGATCACGCGTAAGCTTGGCGGGATCGCTCCGGTGTATTTTTCACTGGGGAACCATGAGCAGGCGTTTATCAGGGAAAACGGGGATGAGATCCTCGCCGCGGTCGCGGAAACCGGCGCGGTCGTGCTGGACGAGGCCTTCGGGGATTATGAGATCGCCGGAAATACCGTGCGGATCGGCGGGACGCTGGGGCACGGCTATCTCTTTGGGAGAAGCGGCGAACAGTTCCGGGCATCGCCTGAGTACGCGGTGCTTTCGGCACTGGAGGAGAGCCCGTATCCTGCGATCCTGCTCGCGCACCTGCCGGATACGGTAGCCCTCTCCGACGGGAAGAGCAGATGGCACATTGATCTTGTGCTCAGCGGGCACACACACGGCGGGGTGATCCGCGTGCCGGGGCTCGGCGGCATACTTGCACCGATGCAGGGCTGGTGGCCGCGATACGATTACGGAGTATTTGAACTCAATACGGAGATGACAATGGTGATCAGTTCGGGGTTTGCGGGTCACGGCAGGGTGCCGCGCATATTTAATATGCCGGAGATCTGCGTGCTTGACCTGACCCCGGTCAGCTGATGGGAATGCGCAGGGAGTGAGACGGATATATGGCAGATGAGAGCAGGACGGGACGGCATCACAGCCACCGCCATACAAGAAGACATATCGAACACAACGAGATCTCGGAGGAAGAGCTTCAGAATCTGAGCGAGGAACTGCGGGAGGCGATCGGCGGCGAAGCGGCGAGAGAAAAACGCGAGGAAGACAAGGCCCGCCACCGCAGAAGGACGAGCCGGAGCAGCCGCAGGAAAAAGAAGAAGGTAAATGCCGGCAGGGTGCTGCTCGTCATACTTGCGGTGCTCGCGGGCATAGCAGCCGTTGCGCTGCTCAGCATCCTGATCCTGCAGAGAGTAGGGCAGAGCAGGCTGTCGCAGCAGGATACCGCTCCGGATGTGACGGCGTCCAGGATGGCGGAAGCCGCGGACCCTGAGGCGGAGGCTTCCTATGAGGAAGGACTCATCCGCTACAACGGGGAATACTACCGCTACAATGAGGATATCGTCACGATCCTTTTCATGGGCATTGACCGCTCGGTGCAGGAGGAGGACAATCAGAATGTCGTGATCGGCGAGAGCGGACAGGCGGATACGCTGATACTCGGGGTCGTCGACAGAAAGAACGGGAAGATAACGCTGATCAACATTTCCCGCGATACGATCGCGCCGGTGGCGCGCTACAATACGGCGGGTGAGTATGTCGATCTCATGGATATGCAGATCTGTCTGGCGTACGCGTTCGGCGACGGCCAGGAGAAGAGCTGCGAAAATGTTGTCCGAGCAGTGTCGGATTACTTCTACGGGATCCCGATCGCGGCCTATGCGGCGATCGATTATGAGGGGATCGGCGCGCTCTCGGAGGTGGTCGGCGGCGTTGACGTCACGATCACGGATGATTTCTTCACGGAGCGCTACCCGGAGATGGCGCCCGGGAACACGGTGACGCTCATGGGCCGCGATGCGATCACGTATGTGCGGTCACGTGATGCCTATTCCTACACGGCGAACAATGACCGCATGCAGCGGCAGAAACAGTTCCTGCTCGCGCTGATTCGGAAGACGCTTGCGGCGACGCGGCAGAACCTGTCGATCCCCCTTGCGCTCTATAATTCGGTGAGCGGGTACATGCTGACGGACCTCGGTGCGGGCGAGATCACGTATCTCGCGTCCCAAGCGGTCAAATACGGGTTCGATGAGGAAAATATGCGGTCGATCGCCGGTGAAATAGTGGAACTGGACCAACACGCGGCATTTTACCCGGATGAAAAAAAATTTTATGAATTGATACTTGAAGTTTTCTACAATAAAGAGTAATATATAGGTTGTACGCGAGGATTTTTGTACAGGGAGGTACTGGTAATATGAAAAAGAAGATTGCGGCACTCGTGATGGCAGTTGCAGTGATGACGATGACGGCAGTTCCGGCGATGGCCGAAACGAGAGTTTCCAGTCCGTCCAATATTCCGGTGTCCGTAGCTCCGAAGCCGGCATCGCCGAAAACCGGAGAGAGCGACGCGCTTCTCTACGGCGTCGGTGCGGCAGCTGTCTGCGGGAGTGTGATCGTGATTTCCGGCCGGAAACTGAAGAAATCGTAAGAGAATTTTGAAGGAGGCCTTCCGGAAGGAAGGCCTTTTTTAAAGACGCGTCAGGTATCTGACGGCCTTTGCCTGCTTTTGTATGCACATATTTTTTATTGCCGCTGCTGCGGGTTTTGTGGTATTATAAGATGGTTAGGCTGTATTTCGGGACAGGCTATTTAAAATGACAGCACGTGATTAGGAAATAGAAAGATGGCACTGAAACTTCTTTATATAACAAATAATCCCCAGATTGCGAAAATTGCCGAGTCAAACGGCGTCGACCGTATCATGGTTGACATGGAGTACATCGGGAAGGCGCTGCGCCAGGGCGGGCGCGACAGTGTTCAGAATCACCATACGCTGGAGGATGTGCGAGCCGTTCGGGAGAGTGTTGAGACTGCCCAGCTTGTGGTGCGCGTGAATCCCATTCACGAGGCCGGTGAGGACTATACCTCCAGCGAGGATGAGATCGACGGGGCAATCGCGAACGGCGCGGACGTGCTGATGCTGCCGTACTTTAAGACAGCGGCTGAGGTGAAGCGGTTCCTTGACTGCGTGAACGGCCGCTGCCATACCATACTGCTTCTTGAGACAAAAGAGGCTGTTGAGGTGCTGGATGAGATACTTGCGCTTCCCGGCGTCGAGGAGATCCATATAGGGATGAATGATCTCTCGATCTCCTGCGGGAAATCATTTTTGTTCGAACTGCTGACGGACGGAACGATCGAAGAGATCTGCCGGAAGGTCCGCAGGCGCGGAATTCCGGTCGGGTTCGGCGGAGTTGCTTCGCTCGGGCGCGGCGATGTCCCGGCGGAGATGATCATCATCGAGCATTACCGGCTGGGGTCAACGGGAGCGATCTTAAGCCGCAGCTTCTGTAATGTGAATAAGATCGACAACCTCGAGGCGGCTTCGGAAATATTCTTCCGCGGGGTGCGCGAGATTCGGACCCTTGAGGAGATATGCGAGTTCCACAGAAAGTTTTTTATCGAAAATGCGGAAACGCTTGACAAGGCAGTGAAGGAGGCCGCCGCGAAGAAGAGGGCGGAAAAGAAGTGAAAAGGTGGGACGGTTCCCGGGAACCGTCCCTTATTCTTATTTTTTGACGGGAGGAGAGACCATGAAGCTGCTCGTTACAGGCGCCTGGCGGGATGCCGGCCGGTTTATACCTGAGATCGAACAGATGGGGCACGAAGTCGTCTTTCTGCAGCAGGAGAAGGATCCTCTGCCGGCCGATCCGGGGACGATCGAGGGGATCGTTGGAAACGGACTTTTCCTGTATCATCCGATGGAGGATTTTTCCGCGCTGCGCTTCGTGCAGCTCACGTCCGCGGGCTTTGACCGGGTCCCGATGGACCTTGCAGCCGCGCGGGGCGTCAAAGTGCTGAACGCGCGGGGGGTTTACAGCGTTCCGATGGCGGAATTTGCCGCCGCGGGCGTGCTGGCTCTTTACAAACGGACGATCTTATTTCATAATAACCAGAAAGAGCACAGCTGGATCAAGCTGCGGGATCTTCCGGAGCTCGGCGGACGGACAGCTGCGGTTTTCGGCTGCGGGAGCGTCGGCACGGAGTGCGCGAAGCGTTTTGCCGCATTTGACATGAGGGTAATGGGCGTTGACGCGGTGCTCGGCGAGCGGCCGTATTTTGAAAAAATAGTGCCGGTCAGCGAGGCAGATCGCGTCCTTCGCGAGGCGGACGTCGTGCTCTCGGCGCTGCCGCATCTTCCGGAGACGGTGCATTTTTTCAATGCGGAACGGTTCTTAAGCATGAAGGACGGGGCTGTCTTCGTCAACATCTCGCGGGGAGCGGTCGCGGACACGGCGGCCCTTGCCGGAGCGCTTCGAAGCGGGAAGCTCATGGGCGCGGTGCTGGACGTTTTTGAGGAGGAGCCGCTTCCTTCGGACAGCGTGCTCTGGGACATGGATAATGTCCTTGTGACCCCGCACAACAGCTTCTCGGGGGAAGGAAATGCGGCGCGGCTTTCTGAACTGATCATGAGAAATATCAGGGGCTTGAATGGATAATAACAGGCAGGAAGGAAAAGAAGTAAAGACAATTCTGGGATCCCGGTTTCTGGGAAAGCTCATCGGATCCCTCATGGACGGGACTTTTGAGGAGATCCTCGAGGACTGGCGGTGGATCTTCACCTACAGTGCGCGCTACAAGGCGGAGATCGCGTTCTACGTCCTGCTCGGCATCACGGGCTCGACGATGGGCCTGCTCTCCTCGATCCTCGGAAAATACCTCATCGACATCGTGACCGGGTACCAGACAGACAAGCTGGGGGTTCTCATTTTCTGCATGATCGGAAGCTCGGTCTTCGGGATCGTGACCTCGAGCCTGATCAGCCGGATCTCGGCGAAGATCTCCGTCCGGATCCACAACGACATCCAGGCGGATATCTACAGCAAGATCATCGACGCGGACTGGCTCGCGCTCAGCAAATACAATAAGGGCGACGTGATGGCCCGCTTCAACGGGGACGTGAACACGGTCGGGAACAATGCGGTGAGCTGGCTCCCGACGATCATCATAGCGGTCTACAATTTCATCGCGACCTTCGTCGTGATCTGGCACTACGACCATGTCATGGCGCTGATCGCGTTTATCAGCGCGCCTTTTATGCTGGTCGCTTCGCGCTTCGTGATCAGGAAGCAGCGGGAGTACGGGATCAGATCGCGCGAGGTGACCGGGCGGATGGTCGGATTTGAGATGGAGACGTTTTACAACATCGACACGATCAAGTCCTTCGGCGTCCTGGGGCTCTACAACCGGAAAATGAAGGAACGCCAGGAAGAATACCGGGACGTGACGCTTGCGTACAACAAGTTCTCGATCGCGACGAGCGCCTTCATGTCGGTGCTGGGGCTTTTCGTGCAGATGGTTTCATTTCTCTATTGTCTTTTCCTGCTCTGGAACCACTCGATCACTTACGGGACCATGACGCTCTTCCTGCAGCAGAGAAGCGCGCTCTCGTCATCGTTCAAGAACGTGGTGTCGATCATCCCGAATTTCCTCTCGAGCTCGGTCTCGGCGAACCGCATCCGCGAGCTTGTGCAGCTGCCGAAGGAAGTGCACATCCCGGAGAGCTCCGAGATGGACGCCTTCGCGGAAAACGGCTTTGAGATCGGGATGGAACAGGTGAATTTCTCCTACGAGGAGGGGACGCGCGTGATCACGGAGTCCGATTTCGTCGCGAAGCCGGGCGAGATCACCGCGCTCATCGGCCCTTCGGGCGAAGGCAAGACGACGATGCTCAGGCTCATCCTGGGCCTTGTGAGGCCGGAGAGCGGCGAGGTCCGGATCCGGGCGCTCGGGGAAAATGCCCCCTCGGTGCCCGCCAATGCGGAATCCCGCCATCTTTTCGCCTATGTGCCGCAGGGAAATACAATGATCTCGGGGACGATCGCGGAAAATATGCGCCTCGCGCGCGAGGATGCGACCGACGAGGAGATCATCGAGGCGCTGAAGACCGCCTGCGCCTGGGAATTTGTCTCGAAAATGAAAGACGGGATCAACTCGCCGGTCCGCGAGCGCGGCGCAAGGCTGTCCGAGGGGCAGGCGCAGCGCGTGGCGATCGCGCGGGCGGTCCTTCGAAACGCGCCGATCCTGCTTCTCGACGAGGCGACCTCGGCGCTCGACGTGCGGACCGAGCGGGAGGTCCTCCGGAACATTATCCGGCATCATCCGAACAGGACCTGTATCGTGACGACGCACAGGCCGTCGGTCCTTTCGATGTGCGAGCGGGTCTACCGGGTCATGGAGAAGAACGTTGTGGAGCTCACCGAGGAGGAGTCCTCGAAGGCGGCCATGGACTTCTGAATATTATGTAAACCGGATCGCGCCCCGGATCCCGCTTTCGGCGGGAAATGAGGATACAGAATGAACTACATCGTGCTGGACCTTGAATGGAACCAGTGCCCCTACGGCAAGGACCGGGAGATCAGGCGTCTCCCGTTCGAGATCGTCGAGATCGGGGCGGTCAAACTGAACAGTGAGAAGGAGATCGTGGATACCTTTCACGGGCTGGTGAGGCCTGCGGTCTATCACAGGCTTCATTTCAGGACAAAAGAAGTCATCGCGGTGTCCTTCGAGGAGCTGAAGAGGGAGGGGAGACCCTTCCCTGAAGTTGTGCGTGCATTTTTCAGGTGGTGCGGGGATGACTGCCGGTTCTGCACCTTCGGGACGCTGGACCTGACCGAGCTGCAGCGGAATCTTTCCTATTATAAACTGGATGACCTTCTGAAGGGCCCGGTCTTCTACGAGGACGTGCAGAAGCTCTTCGCGATCGCCTACGAGACGCGGAAGGAGCGGCGGGCGCTGTCCTACGTGGTCGATTTCCTGGGGATTGAGGACAACGGGGAGTTCCACCAGGCGCTGGACGACGCGGTCTACACGGCGAAGGTCCTGCAGAGGATCCCGGATGACGTGATCCTGAAGAATTTCTCAATCGACTGCTACAGGACGCCGAAGTCCCGCGAGGAGGAGATCCGGGTGCGGTACGAGACGTACGAGAAGTTCATTTCCAGGGAATTCAAGAGCAAGGAAGCGGTCATGGGCGACCGGCTGATCCGTCAGGTGCGGTGCTTCGCCTGCGGCGAGTACGTGCGGCGCGAGATCCCCTGGTTCTCGGATGCGGGAAAGAATTATTACACGGTCTGCAAATGCCCGAACCACGGGTATGTGAAGAGCAAGGTCCGCGTGCGGAAGGCCGCGGACGGCGAATATTTCGGCATCAAGACGACGAAGATGATCGGCGATACGGACGTTGACAAGATCCTGAAGAAACAGTCGTTTCTGAAGGCGAAACGGCGGCGGAAAGGCAGGGAGGATGATGAATAAGAAGATACAGGGCGTTCTCCTCGCCGCAGGGCTCCTCTCGCTGCCCCTCTCGGCCTTGCCGGCCGGGGCGGACACAAGCCTTTTCTCCGGCTACACGCAGGTTGAGAAGGTCTACGCGCTGGTGGATGCCCCGACCTTCCTCAATGTGCGGGAGCGGGCGGACAAAAAGAGCCGGATCGTCGGCTTCCTGCACCCGGGGGATTTCTGCTATATCCTCTACGGGGCAGGGCAGGAGCGCGTCTACATCGAATCGAGCGAGCTCCGCGGGTTCGTAGACGGAAAATGGCTCCTGACCGGCGACGCGATCGCCTCCTACGGCAGGATCTCCGCCATCACGGGAAATGTCAGCGAGGGAACCCCGATTGTCGCCCCGGAGAAAAACAAGGCGGTCAGCTTTACGCTGACGACGACGCAGGACCTGCCGGAGGAGAGCAGTGAGGGCTCCGCGGCAGAGAGCGCCCTTGCGGCAGCCGCGGAATCGGCGGAAAGCCGGCCGGATCAGAGCGCGGCTGCGCCCGCGGATGAGGCCGGCCCTGCGCCGGCGGAGAGTGCCGCAGCCGGGACGGAGAGCGTGCCCGGTGCGGAGAGTGCGATCAGCACAGAGAGCATGATCAGTGCGGAGAGTGTTCCCGGCACAGAGAGCGTGCCCGGCACGGAGAACACGGCCGGCACGGAGAGCGTTATTAACACGGAGAGTGTGATTGGCACGGAGAGCGTGCCCGGCACGGAGAGTGTACCCAATACGGAGAGTGTGATCAGCACGGAGAATTTGCCCGGCACCGAGAGTGTACCCAATACGGAGAGTGTGATCAGCACGGAGAATTTGCCCGGCACCGAGAGCCTGCCGAATACGGAGAGCGCAGCCGCTCCCGTAACGGCGGATGATCCGGCGGCTGCGGGAGCTGCAGAGGGTGCCGGAACGGCGGAAAATGCAGAAACGCCCGCGCAGGGCGCCTCGGCTGTCTCTTCCCTGGCGTACGGCTCCTCGGACAACTACCGCTACGCGCTGGAGGCGGCGTCCGTCAGCGGGCTCGGCGCAAAAGCGCTGGAAGGCGATGCGGCCGCGAGGGAGGAGATCATCCAGCTTCTTGCTTCCGCCGCGGAGGCGGAGTGGCGGCGTTACGGGTACCTGAAATCCGTCGCGATCGCCCAGGTGATCGACGAGACAGACTGGCTGACGTTCCCGGGAGGGACCGGCAGCATCAGGCCGGCCGACAACAATGTGCTCGGCATCCCGGCGGATTTTCTGACCGGGCGCTGGGAGAGCTGCTGGAGAGGCATCAGCGCGATCCGGACCCTCTTCGGCGAGGAGACAGAGATCCGCGTCTATGAGAGCGTGGACGCCTGCCTTATGGATTACGCGGCCTTCATGGTCGGGATCCATCCCGAACTGAAGCGGGAGCTCGATGCGGAGACGGTTCTTCTCGCTGCTCTCGGCAGCGGCGGAGAGCACACGGAGTACACGCAGCGGATCAGGGCCCTGATCGAGGAGTTTGACCTCACGAGGTTCGACCCGGAGCCGGAGGAGGAAGTACCGGAAGAACCGGAGGTGCCGCGGGCCCGCATCGACGACCGGATCTACAGCGCCGGCGAGATCGAGCTTATCTGGGCACTGGTCGCCCAGGAGGACGACACCTCCTACGAGGGAGCGCTCGCGGTGATCACGAGCGTCATGAACCGGGCGGACATGAATTACGACGGGTACGGGGCAAGCGCGCTCGCGCAGCTGACCGCTCCCGGCCAGTACTGCTATTCGCCGGAGATCTCCCCGGCGTCGGCCTGGAACTGGCGCCTTGGCGGCAATGTCCCCGATTTTGTCAAGGCGGCCGTCAATGACTGCCTGAACGGAGGCGTGCGCAACCACGGATGCATCAATTTCCGCAGTTATGACGGCGGAGGATGGGTCCGGATTGGGACAAATTACTACTTTTGAATTGAAACCCCGCTCTTTTCTTGACAAGAGCGGGGTTTTGAGCGTATACTATCATAACCGTTTTGCGCTTAGTCGAAAACGGAGCGAAAAAGGCATAACCTGACGAGAAAAGGAGCCAAACAGATGTATAAGAAGGTAGACACAAATCTGAATTTTGTCGACAGAGAGAAGCGGGTCGCGATGTTCTGGAAGGACAGGGATATTTTCCAGAAGAGCATCGACCAGCGGGAGGGCTGCCCGACCTACATGTTCTATGACGGGCCGCCGACAGCCAACGGCAAGCCGCACATCGGCCATGTCCTGACCCGCGTCATCAAGGA
>DFFD01000043.1:18747-20069 GCA_002369495.1 Lachnospiraceae bacterium UBA3785
ATGATCCCGCGCTACCACGCCATGAAGGGCGAGCTGGTCCCGAGAAAGGCCGGCTGGGACACCCACGGACTGCCGGTCGAGATCGAGGTCGAGAAGGAGATCGGCATCGAGGGCAAGGAGGCGATCGAGGCCTACGGCGTCGAGCCCTTCATCGAGAAGTGCAAGGAATCCGTCTGGAAATACGAAGGCATGTGGCGTGAATTCTCCGACATCGTCGGCTTCTGGGCCGACATGGATCACCCCTATGTCACCTATCACGATGATTTCATTGAGTCCGAGTGGTGGGCCCTCAAGCAGATCTTTGACAGAGGCCTCCTCTACAAGGGCTACAAGGTCGTTCCCTACTGCCCGTCCTGCGGCACGCCGCTCTCGAGCCACGAGGTCGCGCAGGGCTACAAGACGCTGAAGGAAAAGTCCGCAATCGTCCGCTTCAAGGCGAAGGACGGGGATTTCTACTATCTCGCGTGGACGACCACACCGTGGACCCTGCCGTCCAACACCGCGCTCTGCGTGAACCCGCACGAGACCTACGTGAAGGTCGTGGACGGGGAGTACACCTATGTGATGGCGGAAGCGCTGGTTGAGAAGGTCCTCGGGGAAAATGCAGAGATCCTCGAGCGCTGCACCGGCAGGGATCTTGAAGGCCGCGAGTACGAGGCGCTCTACGCCTGCGGCGAGGAGACCGCCAAAAAGCAGGGCAAGAAGGCATTTTTCGTAACCTGCGACGAGTACGTCACCATGACCGACGGCACCGGCGTCGTCCACATCGCCCCGGCATTCGGTGAGGACGACTCCCGCATCGGCCGCAACTATGATCTTCCGTTCATCAAGTTTGTCGATGAGCAGGGCCGTATGACGGCCGAGACCCCGTTCGCGGGCTACCGCTGCAAGCCGACCGAGAAGGAGCTGAAGGAAGGCGCTGTGAGCTGCGATCCGGAGGTCTTAAAGGATCTCAAGGCCCGCGGACTCCTGGCGGCCGCTCCGAAGTTCGAGCACGATTATCCGCACTGCTGGCGCTGCGGCACACCGCTCATCTATTACGCGAGAGAGTCCTGGTTCATCCGCATGACCGCGGTCAAGGACGATCTGGTTCGCAACAACAAGATGATCAACTGGATCCCGAAGTCGATCGGCGAAGGACGTTTCGGCGACTGGCTCGAGAATATCCAGGACTGGGCGCTCTCCCGCAACCGCTACTGGGGCACGCCGCTTCCGGTCTGGATCTGCGACGACTGCGGAAAGCAGCACGCGATCGGCTCCAAGGAAGAGCTGAAGGCCATGTCCGACAACTGCCCGGACGATATCGAGCTGCACAAGCCCTA
>DFFD01000043.1:20192-21570 GCA_002369495.1 Lachnospiraceae bacterium UBA3785
AAGTCATCGACTGCTGGTTCGACTCGGGCTCGATGCCGTTCGCGCAGCATCATTATCCGTTTGAGAACCAGGATCTTTTCAAGGCACAGTTCCCGGCGAGTTTCATTTCCGAGGCGGTCGACCAGACCCGCGGATGGTTCTATTCGCTGCACGCGATCTCGACGCTCATTTTCAACAAGCCCTGCTTTGAAAATGTCATCGTCTTAGGACTCGTGCAGGACGAGAACGGCCAGAAGATGTCCAAGTCCAAGGGCAACGCGGTCGACCCGATGGAGGCTCTCGAGAAATACGGCGCGGACGCGATCCGCTGGTACTTCATCGTGAACTCCGCCCCGTGGCTGCCGAGCCGCTTCTACGGCAAGGCGGTCCAGGAAGGCCAGAGCAAGTTCCTGGGAACACTCTGGAACACTTATGCATTCTACGTGCTCTACGCGAACATCGACGAGTTCAATCCGCTGGAGCACGAGCTTGTCTATGACAAGCTGCCGGTCATTGACAAATGGATCCTCTCACGCCTCAACTCCACGATCCGCGAGGTCGACGCGGACATGGCGGCCTACAAGATCCCCGAGTCCGGCAAGGCCCTGCAGGCGTTCGTGGACGACCTCTCCAACTGGTATGTCCGCCGCTGCCGCAGCCGTTTCTGGGCGAAGGGCATGGAGCAGGATAAGGTCAACGCCTACATGACGCTGTACACCAGCCTGGTGACGATCTCGAAGCTGGCGGCCCCGATGACGCCGTTCATGACCGAGGAGATCTACCAGAACCTGGTCGCGGGCATCGACAAAAATGCCCCGGAGAGCATCCACCTCTGCGACTACCCGGTCGCGGACGAGAGCATGATCGATCCGGAGCTCGAGGCCAACATGAAGCACGTGCTCGACATCGTCGTGCTCGGCCGCGCGGCCCGCAATTCGAGCGGCATCAAGAACAGGCAGCCGATCGGCCGCATGATCGTGAAGGCGCCGTTCGACGTCCCGGTCTTCTACCAGGATATCATCACCGAGGAGCTGAACGTCAAGAAGATGGAGCTCTCGGACGACGCGGACAGCTTCATTTCCTACACCTTCAAACCGCAGATGCGGACGGTCGGACCGAAGTTCGGCAAGCTGCTCGGCGGCATCAGGAAGGCGCTCTCCGAAATCGACGGCAAGGCCGCGATGCAGGAGCTGAACGAGGACGGAACGCTGGCGCTTGAGATCGGCGGGACAAGGGTCGTCCTCGAGAAGGAAGACCTGCTCATCGACATGGCGCAGACCGAGGGCTTTGAGACGCAGGCTTACGGCGGCGTCACGGTCGTCCTCGACAAGGCGCTCACGCCGGAACTCATCGAGGAAGGCTTCGTGCGCGAGCTGGTCAGCAAGATCCAGACCATGCG
>DFFD01000043.1:21618-22296 GCA_002369495.1 Lachnospiraceae bacterium UBA3785
AGACCATGCGCAAGGAGGCCGGATTCGAGGTCATGGACCGCATCACGGTCTATGCGGAAGGAAATGAAAACATCGAGAAGATCATCCGCGACAACGAGAAGAGCATTGCGGCGGATGTGCTGGCGGATGGTTTCATTTTCAATGAGACGGACGGCTATGTGAAGAGCTGGAAGATCAACACGGAGAAGGTCACGCTCGGCGTGAAGAGGAATTAAATAAGAGGAGCGGGCTCCGTCCCGGACGGAGCCGTATTATGAGAAGTCAGTACGGAGGGATTATTTTGGCAGATAAGAAAAATGCGGCGAAGGCCGCTAAAACCAAAAAGTTCAACAAGGAGCAGTTCAAGGCCGATGTGATGGCCAGCATGAGAGTCCTTTACCGCAAGGATCTTGAGGACGCGGACCAGCAGGAGATCTTCCAGGCGGTCTGCAACGTCATCGAGAGCACGATCATCAACAACTGGATGGATTCCTGCAAGCGCTTTGAGGAAAACAACACGAAGATCGTCTACTACCTTTCCATGGAATTCCTGATCGGCCGCCTGATGGGCAACAACCTGTTAAACCTCGGCGAGTACGATGGCGTGCGCGAGGCTCTGGAGGAGCTCGGGATCGACATCAACGTGCTTGAGGACCAGGAGCCGGATCCGGCGCTCGGCAACGGCGGTCTCGGAAGACT
>DFFD01000043.1:22416-22838 GCA_002369495.1 Lachnospiraceae bacterium UBA3785
TATCACTACGGTATGTTCAAGCAGAAGATCAAGGACGGCTTCCAGCGTGAGGTTCCGGACAACTGGCTGAAGAACGGCTATCCGTTCGAGCTGAAGCGTCCGGAGCATGCGCATGAGGTCTTTTTCGGCGGCAACACCCGCGCGGAGTACGATCCGGCGCTCGGCAAGAACCGCTACATCTACGAGAATTACTCTTCTGTCCGCGCGGTACCCTACGATATCCCGGTCGTCGGCTTCAAGAACGGCGTCGTCAACGCGCTCCGCATCTGGGACGCCGAGGCGATCAACGACTTCGAGCTGGCTTCCTTCGACAGGGGTGATTACGCGAAGGCGGTCGAGCAGAACAACCTGGCCAAGACGATCACGGAAGTCCTCTATCCGAACGACAACCATATGTCCGGCAAGGAGCTGCGCCTGAAGCA
>DFFD01000146.1:0-189 GCA_002369495.1 Lachnospiraceae bacterium UBA3785
GCCGAGCCATCTCTCGTTGACATAGAACATGCCGCAGCGCTCAGCCTCGGTGCGGATCGCATCCTGGGCCTGCTTCTTCGTGCCGACGAAGAGGATCTTGCCGCCGTCCTTCACGATGTTCGCAACCGCGTTGTAAGCATCGTCAACCATCCCGACCGACTTCTGAAGGTCGATGATGTAGATGCCGTT
>DFFD01000146.1:290-8119 GCA_002369495.1 Lachnospiraceae bacterium UBA3785
GTCTGATGTCCGAAATGGACGCCTGCTTCGAGCAGCTGTTTCATGGAAATAACACTCATTTTCGTTTCTCCTTTTTGGTTTTTCCTGTCACCCATATGCTTCCGTGCGCCGAGACCCTGAGGGCACCGAACGGCGTGATCCGCATATGTGATTTTTTTGCGACTTTTCTATTCTACACATAATAAGAGACTTTGTCAATACTGATTGCATTTTTCATCGTCTTTAAAAATGAAAACCGCCAGCGCCGCCGTGCCGACGCACGCCGCGGCCAGGAACGCGTAGTAGACAGGGTCCGGGATATCAAAATTTCCGCTGTACAGCAGTTCATTTGCGAGCGTCGCATAGAGATTGTTCAGCATGTGGGCCGCGATCGGGACCATGATCGTCCCGTAGTGCTCGTAGAGCATCGCGAACACGAAGCCCATGACCGTCGCGAACACGCCCTGCGTGAGGTTTCCGTGGTAGATCCCGAAGGCAAGCCCGGAAAGCAGCGCGGCGAAAAGCGGATCAAGATCCTCGCGAAGCCGCCGGAAGACGAGACCCCGGAAGGTCATGTCCTCGGCCAGCGGCGCAATCACCCCGATCACGATGACCTGGACGAGCAGGCCTGTCTTTTCGTAAAGTTCTTCCATCTCCTGCTCGATTTCCGATTCCGGCAGGTTCAGGAGCGCGATGACGAGGTTCACCACGATCGCGAGGCACATCACAAACGCAAGGACTGTGAGCCAGTCTGAGATGCCCATTTTCTTTTTGGCGAGGCACTCCTCCGGCACGTCCGCCCGCCGGATCCGCTCATCCCGCATGAACAGGCTGAGGAGCGGCACGAAAATAATCAGCTCCGCAGCCCCGGAGAGCGCAATCTGGTTGTTGTAGAGGAAATCGTAGGCGGCGCCGCTGTCCCGGAACATCCCCAGAAGAACTGTCAAGAAGAGAAAAACCGTTATAAATATTTCGGAGACGATGCCGGTACCCACCCCGTGGATGAGGACCGGGTAGACAAGGCGCCAGAGCTTCAGGATGATCCCCGCACCTTTCTTCTGCCGCCGCGGCGGCTCATAGAACGGGTTCTCCCGCGGAGGGAGCTCCCCGGGGATACCGTCGTCACCGTAATAATCGTCATACACATTTCTTTCCATAGTAACCTGCCTCTTCAAAAGCCCGGCGCATCAGGGCGCCGGGCTCCTTATTATTCCTCTGCTTCCGGGAACTCCGCAAAGTATGCGTCGATACCGTCCGCAAGACCCTGAACGATCAGATCCTGCCCCTCCTCGGAGGCCAGGAAGAGGTCCTCATCCGGGTTGGTCATGAAGCCCATCTCGACGATGGATACCGGCATGGCCGCCCAGTTGATGCCTGTCATGTCATCCTGATAGATATTGTCGATCATCCGCTGTCCGGTCTTCTCCGCCT
Organism: Lachnospiraceae bacterium UBA3785; assembly: GCA_002369495.1. Taxonomy (GTDB): domain Bacteria; phylum Bacillota; class Clostridia; order Lachnospirales; family Lachnospiraceae; genus Chordicoccus. The sequence continues at coordinate 1,701 of DFFD01000146.1, forward strand.
GATGCTGCTGTAGGAGCTCGGAAAGTCTCCGGCTCTTCGCGATCAGGTCCTCGGAGAGATACGGGTTCGCGTTCGACGGGCCGTAGCACAGGACGCCGGTGACGGAGTGGTTGTCCACGCCGTTGCAGTGGATCCTGACGAGGATATCCGCGCCGGCCTCCTCCGCGATCTTCGCCCGGTCGACGTTCGAGAGTTTCACGTCGTTGATCTCGCGCGTCATCACCACGTCGTAGCCGCGCTCTAAGAGCTCGTCGCGGAGCTTCAGGCTCACCTCGAGATTCACCTCGTATTCGTTCTTGCCGGAGGTCTCGCCGTAGGTGCCGCTCGTGACGCCCTGCTTCATGACGTCCGAACCGGGACCGTTCGGCTCGGGATCCTTGATCTGCTCGGTCTCATGGCCGGGATCGATGCAGACGAGGATCTTATCCTCTTCCTCCTCCGGTACGGATTCCGCCGCAGAGCTGTCCGGATTCTCCGGAATACCGGTGACGGGTATCATGTTTCCCGAAACCGAAGGAAGCGACTCGCTGCTCTCGGTGACGGACGAACCCGAAACGGATTCCACGGCCGACTCAGTATTGCCACCCGAATTCACCGGATCCTTCCGATGAAGGATCCCGGACACCAGGACCAGCACGCCCACAATAAACGCCAGGATCGCGCTGACCAGTATCACTTTGAGTACCCCGTTATTTGAATTTCTGTTGTTTTCTTCCATTATTTATTACTCCCCTTCTTGCGAAATGTCTCCCCTGTCACTCGCATTCTTACATATGATCCGGGGCGGAGAATCCCAGCATGTCAATACTCTTTTCCAGCACGTTCTTCGTGATGTCAAGGAGCCTTAAGTAACTCGCCTTCTTCGCCTCATCCGTCTCGCTGAGGATCCTCGTCTCATGGTAGAAACGGTTGAAATCGTTGGCCGCCGCATAGATAAACGCGCAGATCTTGTGCGGCGCGAGTTCCGAAGCCGCCTCCTCCACAGCGCCGCCGAAGCCGGCGATGTCCAGCATGAGGGCCTTCTCTTCCGGAGCGGCCGGCGGAAGAAGGGCTGCATTTTCAAAGGAAATGCCTGTCTCCTCAGCCTTCTTCAGGATCGACTTGATGCGGACGATCGTGTAGAGGATGTACGGACCGGTGTTGCCCTCGAAGGCCGTGAACTTCTCCGTGTCGAACACGTAGTCCTTGGCGGCCTGGTTCGAGAGATCGCCGTACTTGATTGCGGAGAGCGAAACCGTCTCGGCGGTCGTCTCCGCGTCCTCGTCGCGGACATTTTTGTTCTCGCGGATCTTCCGGACCATCCCCTCGTTGATCTCGTTCAGGAGGGTCTCCAGCCTCATGACGCCGCCCTGTCTTGTCTTGAAGGGCTTGCCGTCGCGGCCGTTCATCGTGCCGAAGCCGACGTGGATCAGCTCCGTGTCTTCACCAACGAGCTTCGCCTTCCGGGCTGCCCGGAAAACCTGCGTGAAATACAGGGACTGGCGCTTGTCGACAACGTAGATGATCTCATCCGGGTTGAAAAGCTCCATGCGCTCCACGATCGTTGCGAGGTCGGTCGTGTTGTAGAGGGACGCACCGTCGGATTTTAAGACCATGCAGGGCGGAATTTCATTTTTATCGGTGGGTTCCGCCACGTCGATGACCAGGGCTCCCTGGTCGTAGTGCGCGTAGCCCTCCGACTTGAGCCTCTCCACCATCGGCGGAATGTAGGGCTGCACGTCGGATTCGCCCTTCCAGAGGTCGAAGGAGACGTCGAGGCGGGCATAGTTCTTCTTCAGGTCGGCGATTGAAAGCTCCATGATCTTCTTCCAGAGCGCCCGGTAGCCCGGCCTGCCCTGCTGCAGTTCGTGGGTCGCCTCCATGGCCTTCGCCTTGTAGTCCTCGTCCGTCTTCGATCTGCCGGAAGCGAACGGGTAGATCTCCTCGAGCTCGGCAAGCGTGAACGGGGCTTCCTCCGGGTAGGCGTCCTCCGGCACATTTTCGGCAAAGTACGGCAGCTCCGGCTTCCTTAAGCTCATCTCGTAGATGATGAGACCCATCTGCAGGCCCCAGTCGCCCAGATGCACGTCGCCCAGGACTTCATGCCCGGATGCGCGCAGGATGCGCTTGATGCTCTCGCCGATGACCGCGCTTCTCAGGTGCCCGACGTGAAGAGGTTTCGCGACGTTCGGTCCGCCGTAATCGATCAGGATCTTCTTCGGCGCGTCCGTCTGCGGGATCGAGAGATTCGGGTCCTCCCCGATCTCTGCCGTGTGGGCTGCGAGGAATGCCGGCGCCACATTGATGTTGATGAAGCCCGGCCTTACGACCGTGATCTCCATCACATCCTTCCCGAAGAGTTCTTCCGCCTTTCTGACGGTCTCCTCCGCAATCATAAACGGTGCCTTATGATATTTTTTGGCGCCCGCCATCGCGCCGTTGCACTGAAACTCGCAGAGATCAGGCCGGTCGGAAAGCCGGACCAGCCCGTAAGAGGCGTCGTAGCCGGCCGCCTCGAAGGCGGCGCTCATTTTTTCAGTCAGAATCGTCTGTAATTTTTTCATAATACTCCTTGTGAAATGATCACCCTGCCGGCCACGGCTCGCCCTCCACATACACAAGCTGGGCGGCGATCGTCTTATTGCCGGAAGAGTCGCTGACGGAATAGGTCACATCCGCGGTCTTTCCGCCTTCGGCATACCGGAACGAAGTTACTTTCAGCTGGTCGATGAGATCGCCGTCGACGTTGTCGGAGACCGTCATGTTGGCGAACAGCACCTCCTCCGGATCGCCCTCTCGCATCGTGATGATCTCATCCGAAAATGCGATCTCCGGCGCTTTCACGTCCTTCGAGGAAATGAAAACCATGGTGCCCGCCGCGAAAAATATGCCTGCCGTCGCGAGCATCACGACAATGCGCACATCGTCGGCCGCCTCGGAGGTTCTTATTTTCCCGGTGACCACGTAGATGACGGCCGCTCCGAGAAATCCGAGCGCCGCCCCGATCGCGATGCTGCCGTAGAACGCAATCCCGAAGGAACCGGCCAGAAGCGCGCACAGGAACGAAGCGCACGCCGCTCCGAACAGGGCAGAGATGATCATCACCCAGACACGGTAACCTGCACCCGCTGCTTCAGCCTGATTGTCGATCGTATCCGTATTTTCCACTTTGCTCACTTCCTTTTCGCTGCTCATCCGTCAATGATTATAGAAGAAATCCGACAGGGCAAAGATGACGTCCCGGTTCCGGTCATAAAGCGCCGGCCATTCCGCTTCGTAGTCGGCCGGCCAGTCGTACCAGCCGCCGGTCTCCACCGTGATGGCCGGGACCCCGAGAACGAGTATGAAATAGTCGCTGCAGCCGCCCAGGTTCTGGTCGGTCGCGATGGTGGACGCCTTGCGGTAGCCGGTCACATTTACGACGGCCTCCGCGAGCGCGCTGTCTGTCTCATAGAGCTCGCCGGTCGTCCCGTAGTCCCAGTAGACGACGTTACCTTCCGAGTGATAAGCGACCTGGCCGACGCAGTTGGTGTTCTTTGCAAGCTTGACCAGCGCCTGGGTCTCGATCTCCGAAGCAGCCGAAGGACCCTTATAGCGCGTGCAGGAGGCTGCGGCGCTGCCGCCGGTCGTCTCCCAGCCGATATCAAAGTTCCGGTTCAGGTCCACGCCGAGCATATTGGCCTTCCAGCGCGAGCAGTAACCCATCGAGTCCGGATCGCCCTTGCCGGCCTCGTTGTCGCGGCCCCAGATCGTCTTGATGTTCGCGAGGATCTCGGGGTCGTTGACCGAGTCAAATCCGAACTGGGAAAGCGTGACGCCGTCCGGATTCATCATCGGAATAAAATGGATCCGCAGGTTCTGCCAGATATGACTCCGCTCCCCTGACGAGACCGACTGCAGGTAGGACTGCAGGTGGCGCATGCCGATCTGCGTGTTGATGTACTCTCTTGCGTGGATCGAATACTGGATGATCAGATCCTTCTCCGCGTCCGGGCTTCCGACGACCACGTCGACGATCTCGCGCCCGTCCGCCGTCGTCGCAAGGCTCACTGCCTCGCAGTAATCCGAATAGCGCTTTGTCAGGAAATAGATATCCTGGCGCATCCGCTCATAATCATACATGAGATAGGATTCCGGGACGATCTCCCCATCCGGGGCCTGCGCGTCCGTGCTGTAGGTCCATGCGCCGTAAATCCTGACCATGGAGCTCTCCTGCGGTGCCTTCGTCGGCTCCGCGGTCGGTTCAGCTGTCGGCTCAGACGTCGGTGCTGGCGTCTCCGTCACATTCTCCGCCGGACTTGTCTCCTCCGACGCGGGCGTGACCGTGCTGCCGGCGGGCTTCGGGTCCGGGTTTTCATTTCCCCCGATCCGCTTCATCACGGTATGGATCAGCCCGACAAAGGCGGCGACCAGCAGTACAAGGAGCAGAACTCTGCCGATATAGCCGAGAATTCTCTTTCTCCTTCTCCTCTGTTTGTTTCTTCTTCTCTGTTCCGGAGAAAGTCTCTTTCCCTTCCTCCGGTTGGCGCCGTCTATTCTCTCTGACCGTTCGAGTTCTTCGAGATAGCGATATTTATCGTCTGCCATTCTGTAACCTCTCATCTATTCCTGGAGTGACATATAGTGGATATTATATCGCAATCATTTGAAAATGCAAACCTCAAATGATGGATTTTTCACTGTACGTGTCCGGGATCTCCTCGCCCCAGGGCGTTCCGTCGAGGTCGTACGGGGTCGACTGGTAGACATAATAGTTCAGCCAGTTGGTGTAGAGGTTGTTCGCGTGGGCTCTCCACAGGAGGAGCGGCTTGTTGCCGGGATCGTCGCCCGGGAAATAGTTGGCAGGTATCTGGATATCCAGCCCCTTCTTCTTGTCGCGCTCGTACTCGCGGCGCAGCTGCATGCGGTCGTATTCCGGGTGGCCCATCACGTAGATCTTGCGGCCGTTCTCCGCCATGCAGAGGAACACGCCGGCCTCCTTGGACTGGGCCAGGATCGTGACCTCCGGGCAGGCCGCGATCGCGCGCGCCGGCACCTCCGTGTAGCGGGAGTGCGGCATCACGAACTCGTCGTCGAACCCGCGGACCAGCGGCACCTTGCGGTTGAAGACCTTGTGGGAGTAGAGCCCGAAAAGCTTCTTGCCGAGATAGCGCTTTTTAAGCCCGTAGTAATAGTACATGGCCGCCTGGGCGCCCCAGCACAGGAAGATCGTGGAGGTGACGTGCGTGTTGATCCAGGAAAATACCTGCTCGATCTCCTCCCAGTAATCCACCTGCTCGAACTCGAGCAGCTCGACCGGCGCGCCGGTCACGATCATCCCGTCGTAGTGCTTTTTCCGGATCTTGTCGAACGTCGTGTAGAAAGTATCCAGATGGCTCCTCGACGTGTTCTTGGACTGATGGCTGCTCATCCGAAGGAAGGTGCAGTCGATCTGCAGCGGTGTGTTGGAGAGCTCGCGCAGGATCTGCAGCTCCGTGTCCTCTTTAAGGGGCATCAGGTTCAGGATGAGGATCTGGATCGGACGGATGTCCTGGTGCATGGCGCGGTCCTCGTCCATGACGAAGATATTTTCCTTCTCGAGAATCTCCCTTGCGGGCAGTCCGTTCGCAACTTTAATCGGCATTTTACTTTTCCTCCTTCAGCATGGTAAGGAATTCCTCCTCCGTGAGGATTGGGATCCCCAGCTCTTTCGCCTTCCGGTTTTTCCCGGAGAGCGAGTTTGCGTCGTTGTTGATGAGCGCGGTGGTCTTTTTGGAGACGCTGCCGGCGCATTTTCCGCCGCGCTTCTCGATAAAATCAACGAGCTCCGCGCGGTTTTTGAAATGATTCACATCACCGGTCACGACAAATGTCTTCCCGGCAAGCTCCGCGGTATGCTCCTCCCCGGCATTTTTCATCGTAAGGCCCAGCGCCGCGAGCTTTTCGATGAGCGCCCGGTTGGCTTCCTCCCGGAAAAATGAATAGATGGACGCCGCCGTGACCGGCCCGATGTCCGGGACGGTACGAAGCGTCTCCATGTCGGCGTTCATGAGTGCTTCGAAGGATCCGAAGAAATTCATGATTGTCCGCGCCGAGGTCCGGCCGACATTGTCGATCGCGAGGCCGGTCAGAAGCCGCCAGGGCTCGTTTTCCTTTGATTTTTCAATTGAGGCGAGGAGCTTGTCGGTGCTCTTTTCAAGCCCGATCACCTTGCCGTCAAGGAGCTCCTGCCGTCTGTCCTTCAGCGTGTAGATGTCCGAAGCGTCCCTGAGGAACCCCTCGCGGAGCATCTTGATGACATTTTCCTCGCCGAAACCCTTGATGTCCATCGCGTCGCGGCCGACGAAATTGATGATGTGCCGCTCGAGCTGGGCGGGGCAGGCCGGATTGACGCATTTCATGTCCGACATGCCGGGTTCACGGACGATCCTGCCGCCGCAGACCGGGCAGACGTCCGGCAG
>DFFD01000079.1 GCA_002369495.1 Lachnospiraceae bacterium UBA3785
TTTTGCTATGTTCAGTTTATCATGCGTTAACCTATTACTCAAATTCTAAATATTCATTGTTCCATGCCATGAAAGAATAGCATTACTGGTCGCAGATGGAGCCGTCCAGATTCAGACGCGTCATGACCTTATGGGGACGGAAGGGGAACTTTTCCTCCAGATCCGCTATCACGTCGATGCCGATGCCGGGCTCCTCCGGAACCGGAAGATAACCGTCCTTCATCTCCGGGATGTGATCGACCATATCGCACTGGCGCAGCTTCACGCCGCTGCCGGTCAGGTGATCGGCGGTCGAGGCAGCGAAGGGGTTGGGGTATTCGGTAATGGCGATGTTGTCAGTTGCCGCGACAAACTGCAAAACCGCATTGGTCATGACCGGGCTGCATGGATTATGCGGCACCAGGCTCTTATGGTGCGCCTCCGCTACGGCGGCGATCTTTTTTGCGCCGGTAAAGCCGCCGCACACGCCGAGTGAGGCGCGCACATAGCTGCAGGCCCCGCGCTCAAGCAGCATCTCGAACTCATGATAGGTGTTGATGCGCTCGCCGGTGGCAATGGGGATACGGCACTGTGCGGCGACCCGGCCCATCTCGTCAAAGTTGTCCGGGCGAATGGGATCCTCAAGAAACATGGGGTTATAGGGCTCCAGGCGGGCCGAGAGCTGGACGGCAAGGCCTGGCTCCAGACGGCGGTGCAGCTCAAGGCAGAGGTCTACCTCCTCCCCCACCGCCTCCCGTACCCTGGCAATACGGCGCTCCGCCTTGTACAGCAGGGCGGCGTTGCCGTCGGAGAAGGGCGCGGTGCGCGGTTCGTCCAAGTAGGGGTTCAGGTGTCCGAGGGCGGTGTAGCCCTGCTCCACGCCTTTGATCGCGTTTTCCACCAGCTCTTCCTCGGTTCTGCCGGAGGTGTGGTTGTAGACACGCACCTTGTCCCGGCACTTGCCGCCGAGCAGGCGGTACACGGGGACATTGAAATATTTGCCTGCGATATCGTAGAGTGCAATGTCAATGGCGGACATGGCGCCCATAACCGCCGCGCCGCGAAAATGCGAGAAGCGGTACAGGTACTGCCAGTGGTGTTCGATGTCCAGCGGATCCTTCCCGATCAGGTATTCCCCCATGGTCAGGATTGCCTGGGCCGAGGCCTCCAGGAAGCCCCAGGCCCCGCTCTCACCGAGGCCGACGATGCCCTCGTCGGTGTAGATTTTGCAATAAACCGCGCGGTTTGCGCGCAGAACCTTGACGTCGGTGATTTTCATACTGTAATCCTCACTTCACACGGTAGGGGGCCATCACGTCGAAGTTGATGTCGAGGCCGGCGCCGGGTGCCTGAGAGGGGCTGACTGTGCCGTCAGCATTGAAGACAACAGGGTTCTTGAAGGCCTCGTAGACCTTGGCGTCGTACTGGGGCGGGTAGAACTCGGCGATGGTGGCGTTGGGAACGGCGCAGTCGAGATGCACATGCACCTGCTGCTGGCCGTGAGGGCTCATGTCCAGGCCAAAGGCGTCCGCCATGCCGGCGACCTTCATAAACTCCGTCACGCCGCCGAGGCAGGTGGCGTCAGGGTTGAGGATGGCAATGCCGCGGGCCTTGGTAATGAGATCGCGGAAGCCGAAGCGGGAGACCTCGTTCTCGCCGCCTGCAATGGGGATGACGGTTTTTTCAGCGACCTTGCTGTAGCCATCATAATCATCGGCATCCACAGGTTCCTCCAGCCAGTAGGGGTGGTACTCCTCCACCATCTTGGCAAACTCAACGGCTTCAAAGAAGCGGTAGGCGCAGTTAGCGTCGATCATGAGCTTGGCATCCTCGCCGATGACCTCGCGCACGGCCTTGACGCGGGCCGCGTCTTCCCGCAGCGAAACGCCGCCGACCTTCATCTTGACTGCGTTGACGCCCCAGCTTCGGTACTCTTCCATCTCCTGCTGCAGCTCCTTGAGGCCCTTGCCGGGAGCATAGTAGCCGCCCGCCACATAGCACTCGACCTTTTCCTTGTGCGCGCCGAGCATCTTGTAAAGGGGCATGCCCGCGACCTTGGCCTTGATATCCCAGAGAGCAATGTCGATGGCGGAGACGGTCTTCAGGCTGGTACCGCGGCGGCCGATGAACTTGGGGACATAAGTCTTCTGGAAAATACGCTCGGTATCCAGGGGATCCATGCCGATGATGGCCTTGCCCATGGTCTCGGCAAATTCGATGGCCCAGCTGCAGCCATAGCCGGTGATGCCTTCGTCGGTATCAACGATGAGAAGATTCAGCTCATTGTGGGTGTAGGTGTGTTTTCCGTTCGCGATAGGCTTTGCCTTGGGCCAGCGGTAGTGCTCTACGCGGACGTCTGTGATCTTCATAAGCGTTCCTCCTTGTTTTGATAAAAATTATTTATCGTTTTCCTGCTTTTTCTTGTTGTATATAGAATATCCTAATTTTTATTCCCTGTCCAATACATGATTTTTGGGTTCTCTATCAAGAATATTTATTGTACATCCTTTGCTTCGGTATTTTCCATAAAACCGTTTTATGCTTTTGGTGATGTTATATGAAAACAGCGGAGGCCGCTGATGAGGCGGTCTCCGCTGTGAATATTTGCAGCAATTATCAGATTCTTGCAGCACCGCTGGCACGGGCTGCTTCGGCGGTCGCCCTGGCTACCGCGTCCTTCACGCGCGGATCAAATGCCTTGGGCAGAATATAGTCGGCATTGAGTTCTTCGTCGGAGACCAGGCCCGCGATGGCAGAGGCGGCAGCCAGCTTCATGGCGTCGTTGATATCGCTTGCGCGCACATCCAAAGCGCCGCCCGCCTTGGCGTCTTCGGGGAAAATCTCGGGGGTGGGGTTTGCGCAGGCAAAGATGATGGCGTCGCGGTTCATGGTCTTTACCATCTCGGTGGTCAGCACGCCGGGAGCGGAAACGCCGATGAATACGTCCGCGCCCTCGATGGCATCCTTGAGACTTCCCTTGCGGAGCTTGGGATTGGTGAGCTCGGCGATCTCCTGTTTGGCGGGGTTCATGTGGTCGGTGCGGCCGCGTAGATGTTTCAGTGGTTTTCAACTGTTCAGCACCTGCACCTGGCACGAGCGCATCGTCTCAAGCGCCGCCAGGTGCTTTTCAGGTGTGACGCCCGCGCAGCACGCGGCGTCCACGGAGATCTTCACCTCCGGCATCACCGCCTTGAGAAGGAGCGCGTTGGAGACCACGCAGATGTCCGTGCAGAGGCCGACGAGCTCGAGTTCGATCTCCTCCTTCTCGGAAATGTCCTTAAGGTCCGCCGCCAGCGCCGTGCTCCCGAAGGTCGGCTTCTCATAGATCTTCGCGCCGTGAAGGAGCTCCGCGATGTCCGCGCGGATCTGCCAGCCCTCGGAGCCCCTGATGCAGTGCGGGACGGGCAGATATTTCCCCTCCTGCGTCTCCATGTAGTTCTCACCGTGGGTGTCCATGGTCGCGATGATATTTTCCGGAGGGTAGCTCCGGATCTTTTCCTTCACAGCCTCGACGATCGCGACGGCCTCCTTCGTGCCGAGCGCGGCGTCGATGAAGTCATTTTGCATGTCGATGACGATCAGCAGTTTTTTCATTTTTCGGTCCTCTTTATATAATCATCATAAATAACTATTTACGCAAACGCCCCCGCCACGCACCTCCTGCACGCCGCTTCCGAGAGCCCGTTCTCTTCCTCCCCGGCAAGAATATCATCCACGAGCTCCTGCTCTGCGGCCTCCTTCAGGTGTCCCTGCAACTCGTTGTAGACTGATTCCTTCTTGCAGGCTTCCATCATTGCCATCTCATCTGTAATCAGAGTTCTGCCGTTTATCACGATGAGCATCTGCGCATCCAGTATTCCCAAAACATCCTCGTCGTGCATACGCTCTTCCAGGAAATAGTGCTCCTTGATTCGCTGACGGAGTTCCGGATTTACCAGCTCATCAAAATAGCCGAGAAATATACCGTAGTTTTCGGGACGTTCGTTTTTCTCAAAATAATATCTCCTGTTAAACTCCCTTATAAGGATCACATAAGCCGGAAGCAGCTGGTAGACAACCATGAGCACCCGATTCTCATCCAAGGAACCATTCAGAAGATCCCGAATCATCTCCGAGGAAAATGTCCTGATTCTCGAGAGAAGATCATACATCTCATCAAATCGGATTTCATCATGCAGACGTATCTTCCCCTTCATATAGACATAATCGCTCATCAGCTTTTCCCAGTCTCTGAGCTTCTCGCTGACGGTCATATCATACAGTTTCTGGGAATTCTTCATACTGCAATTGTACCACTTACAGCTTATCAAGTGAATGTATACTTTATAAAACCTGCTGCCGGTGCTATAATTATTTCTTAAGCTCTCCTTTGAAACGATCAAGGCTATCAATAAAAAGGTCGGATTCCGCCTGATTACCAAGTTCGGCCAGACCGGTATTATCAATCTCGGAAAAATGGTTCCTGTTGTCGGCGGGGTGATCGGCGGCGGTTTTGACTTTATCTCCACTAAAATTATCGCTGACAATGCCTGCAAACTATTTATCGGTACTCAGTACAAAGAGGATCAGAATGTCCTGCATTTTGAATCCGTTAATAAAGCAATCATCAACAAAGTGAGTATTCCAAAAATGAGTATACGGATGTGCCAATCGGATCCGTTATTGCGGCAGTGAGCGCTCTTGCCTACTGGCTCGCGCCTGTCGACCTGATCCCTGACGTGATCCCGGTAGTCGGGCAATTGGATGACGCTGCGGTTGCCACGGCTTGCCTGACACTCATCAGTTCAGACCTTGAGGACTATGAAGCGTGGCGCGAGAAAGCGGGGATTACAGATGATTCTCCGATTGTCGGTTCGGGTGAGGCGGATGAATTGATATAAGGCTTATCACCGGTTAATATAATAATCCGTTGGAAATGACAAATCTCATATTTGTTGTTTCCGGCGGATTATTCTTTATACTGTCTGAAAAAAGAGCGCCAGCCACCCGGCCGGCGCTCCCGCTGACTCCGTATAAATCCTTTTCCCTATCAGTATTTCCGAATCAGCTTCCCAAGGTATTCGCGATATTCATTTACCACCTCCTCCGGCCCGGTGATTGTCATCCCCTCGCCGATCCCGGTCACCCAGCCGAAGAACTGAGGGCTCACCGCCACGGGGACATTCACGCGGAAGCGGTCCGGCGGCTCCGGAATAATCGAGACATCCCTGCCGAACCGGTCGAGGACCACGCCGATGAGCGATCGTTCGCAGCTCAGGCTCACCGTATAGTCGACGCCGCCGAACATCCCGAAGGTCTTCTTGGCGTACGCCGGCAGATCAAAACCCTCAAACTCTTTCCGGCCGATGCGCGCGGCATCAAGGATCTCCGTGTTTTTCATTTTATCGACGCGGTAATGGCGCACGCAGGTTTCGCCTGCAATTTCTGTGCAGCCGATGAGGTAGTAATTTTCATCCTCCCACATCAGCGCCCAGGGGCTTACAATATATTTTTCGCCGTTCTTCCTGACCTTGAGCTTCTTGTCGAGGGTCCATTCACAGTACTGAAAGGATATCCGGACATTCCCGCTGATCGCAGCGTGTATCTTGTCGACATTGTAGTAGACGGACTTGCTCTCCGCCTTGACACGGTTGCGGATAAACACCTGCCGCTGGAGCTGCTTCGCCTTCGACTCGCTGGTCAGAGACTCGAGCTTACGGATCAGTTCATTTGACTTTCTGGCTGAAATAAACTTGGACGACTGGACCGCGTCGACCAGCACCTTCAGCTCGGGCAGTTCAAACTCCCGGGAGCTCAGGTAGAATCCGACCCTCGGAATCGTCTCGATATCCATCCCGAACTGGCGAAGGATACTGATGTCCGAGTAAATCGCCTTGCGCTCCGCATCCAGGCCGCAGGTCCTCAGATAACCTACGATATCGCTCGCGGACAGAATATGCTCTTCATCGGAGTACCTGAGCAGTATTTTCATGACGCAGAGCGTCCGGAGCCGCTGGGGGCTGAGCTGTGGTTCTGACATGGTTCACCTCTTTCAATCACTTGCCCTGTCGGATGCTGACTATATAATAATTAAATTGTTGTCCCAAAGTACGGACTAGAGGCTGCGTATTGCCAATATCTTATCTTGTTCTTCCGAAAAAAAACAGCGGCCTGCCCATCTGACATAGCAGACCGCTGCTTTCCTTATTAACTGCCGCTATTACATTTTTATGAGGGAATCCTCCCAGTGTTTTTACACTTTTATGAGGGAATCCTCCCTCGCCCCCTCATCACCCCGCCGTTATCTGGCTCAGGATATACGGATCCCTGATCTTCTGATCCTCCGCGAGCAGCAGGATCTTCGAGAGGATCTCCGCCGTCTTGGGATCGTCGTCGATAAAGGGCAGGAAGAGCCTGCCGCGCTGCTGGGGATGCACCGGCAGGATGTTGACCATGCCGCCGCGCTCCCTGTGGATCACGCCGCTGCCCAACTGGACCGTATAATTGTCGTACTTGCCTTTGATGAAGGCGTGGGAGCCCTCAAAGGTCACATTGGTAAGGCCGAACAGTTCCATATTGAAAATGAAAATCACGCGGCGCATCTCAATCGTCGAATGGCTGGTCTCGGGGTCAACGCCGCCGACGTGCGCCACACTGACCACGAGATCAACATCCCGCATAACCTCCGAGTAGAGGATATCGGGGATCTCCGAGAGCTTCTTCGGTTTGCCGGTCTCCCGGTCATAGAAGGAGACATATTCAAGGGTTGGGCTCTCCGTGTCCGCCGGCGAGAACCAGTCCGCAAGCGCGTAGATCGTCGCCACGATGCCCTGCCGGTAATAAATCTTCTGGAGGCCCTCATCGTAGTCGGCCACCCACCTGCGTCCCTGAAGAGCCGCAATCGTCTTCTTCGGCTGGATCTGGTAACCCGCGAACAGCCTCGAATCCGAGGCGTCCTTCTCCTCCTCCAGCTTCGGATAGAACTCCCTGAAGACCTGCTTGAACGGCTGCTTTGTACCGCTTTCTTTCTGCTTCTCAAAGAAGAGTCTCTGGAAGCGGGCAAGCTCGCCCAGCTTAAAGAGGGTGACGGGATGCGCCACATAAAACAGCGTCGCCGGATCGATCGCGGGTTCCGCCGCCGTAAGCTCGCTGAGGGTGCCGAGGAAGCTTCCGGACGCCGCATCTTTCGCTTCGCTTCCGTCTTCGATGCGTTTTACGGCCGCCTCGCTGATGAAGACCAGCCGACCTAAGATGCCTGCCGTCACCGGATTCCTGCAGAGCCCGGTGAGTTCTCCCAGGCTGTAGGCCTCCTCTTCCTCCATGGCGCGCTCGAACATGGCCGTACACCGCGAGTACTGGCTCTTCAGCTTGGCCGTGAACTCCCTGATCTCACCGAACGTCTCGTCCTTCCTGAGGGCTGCCGGCACGGATTTCAGGGCCTTTCCGCCCTCTCCCTTGTACACGCAAAGCTCCGCTTTTCCGTCCGCGTCCACGATTACCCGGGCTGTATAGCCGCCTGTCTCGACGCCGTCGAAATACCGCTGATTCTGCGCGACAAGCTCCGTCTCCATGGCGAGGACGAGCCGCAGGTCGTCGGCGTAGCCCGCCGTCGTGGCCATATTTTTGAGCGCGATCTGCACGGAGAGCGCCTCGCTTTGCCTGCGCTGCGCTCCGAACTGCCGGCTCTCCTTAAGAAATGCCTGAAGAAACTCGTAGCGGTGGAGCGCATCCTGCCTGTCCTTCATGGGAATGAGGCCGTAGCTCATGAGGAGGTCCTTATTTCTCTTATCATTGATGGCTTTCTCGAGCTCATCCCGGTCGACTTTGCCGGTTGCGGCGTCCGCGTATTTTCTCGCCCGGGTGTGCTTGCTGCCGTCCGCGATGTATTTTGCGGCCTTGTAGAGAAGGGCAAAGTTCTTCTCTCCGAGCTTCTGATAGACCTCGAAGAACCAGTTGGTGTCAAAGCACCCGTTATTGAGCTCCTCCGTCGAAAGCGGGGTGTATCTCGCGATCACGGCCTTCCTGCGGTCGTC
>DFFD01000118.1 GCA_002369495.1 Lachnospiraceae bacterium UBA3785
AAAACTGTCCCCGGAGCTGTCACTTGACAGGAGGCGAAAAGAACCGTATAGTAAGGATAACCATGGAGGTGTCCGCCGGAAGGCGGGTGAAAAGGGAAGCCGGTGCGAATCCGGAGCGATGCCGTCACTGTGTACGGGAGCCGCGTCTTATGATCACTGGGAGACCGGGAAGAGAGGCGCGGCGGTGAACGAAGCCAGGAGACCTGCCTTCATGGGGATCGTCGGATCTGCGGGACACGGACCGGCTTTCCCATATCGGAGCGAAGAAACGCCGGCCGGGCTTAAGACCCGCGTGCCGGTCTTGTTTCATTCGCGAAGAGCAGGGAGAGGAGAGACCGCAGGCGCGGTCTTTTTCTTATTAATGAATTTGCAGGAATAAAAGGAGGCAGACATGAAGAGGAGAATTGCGATGATACTTGCGATGACGCTGGCAGCGGGCATGACCGCCTGCGGAGGCGCTGCGGAGAGCGGGCAGACGGCGGAGAGCACGGCCGCGGAGAGCACGGCTGCGGAGAGTTCGTCGGCCGAGGCGGACCAGGCCGCGGCGGATGAAGTCGCCGCGCTCATCGACGCGATCTACGTCCAGCAGTGGACGGAGGAGACTGAAGCCCAGTGCGCCGCCGCGAAGGCGGGCTGGGATGCGCTCACGGACGCGCAGAAAGAACTGGTCGAAGGCGAGGAGGCGGACCCGGATTATTTCGGCCGCGATACCGGCGACGCGTCCCTGGACGATCCGCGAAACGGTGACGCGATCGGGGAAAATGAGATCCTGGTCGTCAGCTTCGGCACCTCGTTCAACACGAGCCGCATCTGCGACATCCGCGGGATTGAGGATGCGATCGCGGAGGAGTATTCGGGCTGGTCGGTGAGGAGGGCATTTACGTCCCAGATCATCATGAACCACGTCCTCGCCCGCGACGGCGAGAAGATCGACAACGTGAAGCAGGCGCTCGACCGCGCTGTCGCAAACAACGTGAAGAACCTGGTTGTGCAGCCGACGCACCTCATGCACGGGGCGGAGTACGACGAGCTTACGGAGACACTCGAAGAGTACGCGGACAAATTCGAGAAGCTGGCGGTCGCTGAGCCGCTCCTCGGGGAAGTCGGCAAGGACGTCAGTGAGATCAACGAGGACAAGAAGGACGTCGCGGAGGCAGTCACTGCGGAGGCGGTCGCTGCCGCAAAATACGAGAGCCTTGAGGCAGCGGCGGCTGACGGGGCTGCATTTGTCTTCATGGGCCACGGCACCTCCCACACCGCGAAGGTAAGCTACAGCCAGATGCAGGCGCAGATGGATGCGCTGGGCTATGAAAATGTCTTCATCGGCACCGTCGAAGGCGAGCCGGAGGAGACCGCCTGCGAAAATATCATCGAAGCGGTCGCCGAAGCCGGCTATAAGAAGGTCATCCTGCGGCCGCTCATGGTCGTGGCCGGCGACCACGCGTACAACGACATGGCCGGCGAGGACGAGGACTCCTGGGCGAGCATGTTCACGGCTTCCGGCAAATTTGACAGTGTGGACTGCCAGATCGAAGGCATGGGCCGTATCAGAGCGATTCAGGAGATCTATATTGCGCATACTGCCGATGCTCTCGCAAAGGCAGGGCTCACGGCTGCCCGGACGGCCTCCGCGGCCGGACCGCTCGAGGACGGCGTCTACACGGCCTCCTTCAACACGGACAGCTCGATGTTCCGGGCCAATGAAGCCTGCGAGGGCAAGGGCACGCTCACGGTGAAGGACGGGAAGATGACATTTCATGTGAGTCTCGTCTCGAAGAAGATCCTGAACCTCTACCTGGGCAAGGCCGAGGACGCGAAGAACGCTGCGGAAAGCGATCTCCTGATGCCGACCGTCGATACCGTGACCTACGCGGACGGGACGAGCGAGGAGGTTTTCGGGTTTGATATCCCGCTCATGGCGCTGGATCAGGATTTTGATCTCGCGGTGATCGGGGAGAAGGGCGTCTGGTACGATCATGTGGTGAGCGTGTCGGATGCGGTGGCTCAGGAGTGAGGACGAGACTTCAGGGACGGCTGACAGGGACGGCTCCTGGGAATCGCCTTCGGGGAAGGTTTACAGGGACGGTTCCTGGGAATCGATTCTCAAACGAGAATCGATTCCCAGGGAACCGTCCCCGGAAAATCTGCCTCATCCTCTGCCTGATTGCCTTGCTCGCAACCGGCTGCGGCAGGGACGGCAGCTTTGAAGTCCCCGTGACCCTCACGGGCGGGTCCGGGCGGGCCTCGGTGGCCTCGCCCGCCGAAGTCCGGGAAGAGAACGGCGTCTTCACCGCCGTGATCCGCTGGTCCAGCTCAAACTACGACTACATGGTCGTTGACGGGGAGATTTACTATCCGGTCACGACCGAGGGCGGGTCGGTCTTTGAGATCCCGATCCCGAAGCCGCCCTGCAGCATCGATGTGCAGGCGGACACGACCGCGATGAGCACGCCCCACCTTGTGGACTACACGCTGACCTTCGGGGAGGAGCCTTCCGGGGGAACTGAAACTGCCGCAGACGCCGAGAGTCCGCAGGAGCCCGCGGAACCGCTCACCGGGCTGACAAAGACCGGCAGCCTTGACCTGGATTTCGCGGAACAGTTCTCCGTCGACTTTTATGAGGGAAATCTTGCCCTCGTGAACATCCCGGAGGACGGCAGCCGTTTCCTGCTGGTTCCGGAGGAATATGAACTCCCGGCCGGCCTCCCGGAGGACATCACGGTCATCAGAACACCCGCGCGGGACATCTACATGGCCTCCTCGTCCGACATGGATTTCTTCGCCGCCCTGCACGCACTTAATGCGGTCCGCTTTGCAAGCTTTAAGGGGACCGACTGGGCGAGGCCGGAGATCCGGGAAGCCATGACCGCACAGGACGGGGCTGTCCTCTACGTCGGGAAGTATTCCGCACCGGACTACGAGACGATCCTCGCGGCAGGCTGCGGGCTCGCGGTCGAGAACACCATGATCTATCACGCCCCGGAGGTCCGGGAAATGCTCGAATCCTTTGGCATCCCGGTCCTGGTGGACCGCTCGTCCTACGAGACCTCGCCGCAGGGGCGGATGGAGTGGATCAAGCTTTACGGGCTCATTTCCGGGCATGAGGCGGAGGCGGAAGAGGCCTTCGCGGGGCAGCTGGCGAAATTTACGGCGCTCGAAGGGCTCGAGGCGGCCGGGAAGAGCGTGGCATTTTTCTACATCAACACGAACGGGGCGGCGGTCGTGCGCACGGCGGACGACTACATCCCGAAGCTCATCGGGATGGCCGGGGGCACCTACGTCTTCTCGGACCTCCTGCCGGAGACCGGCGGGCATTTCGCGACGGCGACGATCCAGGCGGAGGCATTTTACGAGGCGGCCAGGGAGGCGGATTATTTCATTTACAGCAGCGACGTGCCGGGGGCGCTCTCGGGCGTGGACGAGCTGATCGAAAAATGTCCCCCCATTAAAGACTGCCGGGCGGTCCGCGAGGGCCGCGTCTTCATGACGACCGGGAACCTCTTTCAGTCGGTCATGGAGATGGGCGATTTCGTCACGGACCTTCACCGCATGCTGACGGAGGAGGATCCGGAGATGACCTTTATCACAAGACTGGAGTGAAAAATGAAGCGACTTCACTGCGGGGCGGCCTTCGCGCTCCTCACAGCGCTCTCGGCAGGGCTCCTTCTGCTCAGCGCCTCGATCGGCAGCGTCAGGATCCCCATCTCCGAGATCCCGCACGCCTACATCGTGCTGATGATCCGCCTGCCGCGGGCGGCGGCGGCCATGATCCTCGGCGGCGCGCTGGCGCTGGCGGGGTATCTGCTGCAGACATTTTTTCACAACCCGATCGCGGGCCCCTTCATCCTGGGGATCTCCTCGGGGGCCAAGCTCATGGTCGCGGTGGTCATGGTCTTCTCCCTGGGGCAGATGCGCGTCCCTGGCTCCTGGGGACTGATCCTGGCAGCCTTCGCCGGTGCGATGCTCGCGATGGGCTTTGTGCTCCTCATGGCCAGGCTGGTCGACAAAATGTCCATCCTCATCATCAGCGGCGTCATGATCGGCTACATATGCTCGGCGGTCACGGATTTCATTGTCACATTTGCTGAGGACGCGGACATTGTGAACCTCCACAACTGGTCGCGCGGGAGCTTCTCGGGCATCACCTGGGCCAATGTGCGGGTCATGGCCGCGGTGATCCTGCCGGCGCTTCTGATGGCGGTTTTCATTTCCAAGCCGATGGCAGCCTACCAGATGGGGGAGAGCCACGCGAAGAGCGTCGGTGTTGACGTCGGGCTTTTCCGCGTGCTGCTCGTGCTCTTATCAAGTCTGCTCGCGGCGGCGGTCACGGCCTTCGCGGGTCCGGTGTCCTTTGTCGGCATCGCGGTGCCCCATGTGGCGAAGCGCCTTTTCGGGACGTCGAAGCCGCTTGTCATGATCCCGGCGTCATTCCTGGGTGGGGGCGTTTTCTGCCTCTTTGCGGACCTTCTGGCCAGAACGCTCTTTTCGCCGACGGAGCTCTCCATCAGTACGGTGACGGCGGTCTTCGGCGCGCCGGTCGTGCTGGTGATCCTGGCGAGGAGAAGAGCGGGCGCTGAGTGAATCCGGGAAAATAAGACGCGGCGGCAGCCTCATGGCCGCCGCCGCGTTCCGGCAGGATCTGCTTCAGTTTTCTTCCGCCGCGTTCATCGCCGCGACGATCCCCTCAAAGAGAGGCCGAAATGCAGGGCCGGCACCATCTGCGTATCCGAGACGAGGCGGCCGGTCTTCGTGACAGCATGCCGGCTTTGTGATAAAATGATGCTTACCATGTAAGCGGAGGAACGCAATGTCACCTGATCATAAAAAAATGAACAGCGCAGACGGAAAGAGAGCAGCTCTTTCGATCGCTGCCGGGATCTTTCTGGCGCTCGTGCTGGAAGTATCGTATAACCTGGCGGTCAGCGGAGAGACGCTTGTGCTGGCGACCGTCGAGCATGTGCCGGAGGCAGGTCTTCCGATGCTGCTGGAGATGATCAGGCAAGTCACGGTCCCCGGCTACGGACTGATGTCCGGTGTGCTGGCGGCGGTCCTTGCCGGGATCATCTGCCGCACCCGGGAGCGCGCTTTTGGCAGCCGCTATGCGGGGAATCCGCTGATCGTCTTCATGGCGGTCGTTTTCGGCATTCTGCAGGTCTCGGGCCTTATGATGCGTGAGCTTGATGATATCCCTTCATTTTCCGGCATATGGCAGCTTTCGGGGAGCGCGCTCCTCGTGCTCGGCTGGGCGTTTCTCTTTTATCTCGCCGCCGTCGCCGGCCTCATGCGGCTGGACCGCACTCCGTCCGGGCCGGAAGAGGAGCCGCAGCGCGGATATGTGTGGAAGGTCTTTTTCCTCATCCTGCTTTTCTGGTCGGTCTGGATCATCGCGTACTATCCGGCGAGCATGGACAACGATGTGTTCAATCAGCTCAGGTCCTGGCTGTACGACCACAATGACCATCACCCCTGGTTCACGACCGTCCTGCTCGGGCTCTGTTATGATTTCGGGAAAGCACATTTTTCCGAAAATGCAGGCATCTTCCTCTACATCCTGCTCCGGGACCTGTTCATCGCCTTCGTCTTTGCGAAGATCGTCGACACAATGCGCAGGAGCGGGATTTCGAAGGCGCTCTGCCGGGGAACCGCATTCTTTTATGCGGCGACGCCCTTCTTCGGGGCATACGCCAAGCATGCCTTTAAGGATACGCTCTCCATGGGCTGCTATGCAGCCTGGCTGCTGACGCTGTTTCTTCTGATCCGTGACTTTTGCGGCAATCCGGACAGAAAAATGAAAACCGCCGCACCGGCAGCCGCCCTGCACGGCGCGGCCGCGCTCCTTACCTGCCTCACCAGGCACAATTTCATCTATGTCACGGTGCCGGTGGAAATCATCGCCGCGGCGGTTTTCATGACGGGAAGGCGCCGGAAGGAGGCAATGCTGCTCCTGCTGTCCGTCGCGATGCTCTTCGGGTACCGCTTCGCACTGAACAGGCTGGAGATCCGATCCGGCTCGCCGATGGAGGCCCTGTCGATCCCGCTGCAGCAGATCGCGCGGGTATACCGGGATGACCGGGATGCGCTCTCTATTGAGGATACGGACATGCTTGCGGGCGTGTTTGACATGGATAAGATTGCGGGCTATGACCCCTCGGTATCGGATCCGGTAAAGAGCGGGCTCAGGCCGGGAATCAGCCTCCGGGAGGCGGCTCCGGTCCTCGGTAAGATATGGCTGCGTTTCCTCGGGAGATTTCCGGTCACTTACTGGGAGGCTGCGGTCGGGCAGAGCTACGGTTACTACGCGTTCACGCCGAGGCTGCCCGAGCGGTCAGGAAACTGGAACAGCGGGATGACCGTCTTCGACTGGATCGGCTGCAACGGGGATTTTGACGAGCAGTTTGATTTTCATTATATCGACGGACTGCACGGGGTAAGAAGCGTTCTCCACGCGTGGGTGAAGGTCTGGGACAAGATCCCGCTTTTATCCTTCACCGATGTGTGCGCCCTGTATACATGGCTGACGGTGCTTTGCGGGGTATACCTTCTTCTGCACAGAAAATACCTGTACCTCCTGCCGGTCCTGTCGATGCTGCTCCTCGCCGGCACCTGCGCGGCGTCGCCGGTGAACGACTGCTTCCGCTATTTCTGTCCGGTCGCGGCGGCATTTCCCGTCCTGCCCTGCATCCTTAAGGCAGCGCGGACGGCGGATCACCAGAATGAAGCGGCGGACGGCCGCATCGGGGGAGACGATGATGAGTGAGAGGATCCTGAAAATAAATTCCGCTGCCGTTGGCTACGGCGGGAAGATCCTGATCGGGGACATTTCGTTTGAAGTGACTCCCGGGGAGATCGTGACGCTGATCGGGCCGAACGGCGCGGGAAAATCGACGATCTTAAAGAGCATTGCCGGGCAGCTCGGGCTCCTGGGCGGCGCCGTATTCCTTGACGGGAAGGACATGGCGGGGATGCCCCGCGGCGAGATTGCGCGGAGCATGGCCTCCCTCTTTACGGACCGCGTGAAGCCGGAGCTCATGACCTGCTTTGATGTCGCAGCGGCAGGCCGTTATCCCTACACAGGCCGGATGGGGCTCCTTGGTCCCGAAGACCGGAGAATCGCGTCGGAAACGCTCGCCCTGGTCGGCGCGGCTGAAATCGCGGAGAAACCTTTTCTCACCGTGAGCGACGGGCAGCGGCAGCTGGTGCTGCTCGCGCGGGCTCTCTGCCAGGAGCCGCGGGTGCTCATCCTCGACGAGCCGACCTCCTACCTCGATATCCGCTACAAGCTCTCGCTCCTTACGACCCTGCGGAAAATGGCCAGAGAGGAAGGCCTCGCCGTCCTCATGTCCCTCCACGAGCTCGACCTTGCGCGAAGAGTCTCGGACCGCATCGTCTGCGTGGCGGAAAACCGGATCGACCGCATCGGCACCCCCAAAGAGTGCTTTGAGCAGGACTATATCGCCCTGCTCTTCCACATGGCGGGCGGCAGATACGATGCCTGTTTTGACTCGCTCGAGTACGGGCCGGGAGCGCGGGAGGCGGAGCCTGGGGACCCCGGAGAACTGTCTGAGCGGCAGGAGGCGGAGTCCGTGGATCCCGGAAAACCCGCCCTGCCGACGTTTGACCACTATGTCACGGCGGGCGGCAGGCGGCTCCGCTGCGGCTACACGACCGGGACCAGCGCGGCTCTCGCGGCGGCAGCCGCGGCACAGAGGCTCCTTCTCGGAAAATGGCCCGAAACGGTCGCCCTCATGACCCCGAAGGGCATCCGGGTGGAGGTGCTGCCAGAGGAGAAAACGGAGGGCCCGGGCTGGGCTCAATGCGCCGTCAGAAAGGACGGCGGGGATGACGCGGACCGGACGAACGGGGTTTTCATTTTCTCGAATGTGACGCTGACGGATGGAGACGGTATCGTCATCCGGGGCGGCGAGGGCGTCGGCCGGGTGACGAAACCCGGGCTCGACCAGCCGGTTGGCGAGGCGGCGATCAACCATGTGCCGCGGGAGATGATCGCCGCGGCGGTCCGGGAGATCGCGGAGGCCGCGGGTTACCACGGCGGGCTGATCGTGACCGTCTCGGTGCCGGGCGGTGAGGAGATCGCGCGGCAGACCTTCAATCCGCAGCTCGGGATCGAGGGAGGCATCTCGATCCTCGGCACCTCGGGGATCGTGGAGCCGATGAGCGAGCAGGCGCTCGTCGAGACGGTGCGGGTGGAGCTCAGGCAGGCGTACGAGCTCGGAAACCGTCGGGTGATTCTCGTACCGGGGAATTACGGGATGGATTTCCTTGCGCGGGAGAGGCTTGTGAGAGAGGATATCCCTGTCGTCAAGTGCTCGAATTTTATCGGCGAGGCGATCGACGAGGCCGGGATCCTGGGTTTTCGCGACCTGCTGCTCGTCGGCCACGCCGGAAAGCTCGTAAAGCTGGCCGGCGGCATCATGAACACGCACAGCCGCACGGCGGACTGCCGGACGGAGATCTTCACCGCGCACGCGGCGCTCTCAGGGGCGGACCGGGAGACCTGCCGGCGGCTGATGGAGGCAGCTACGACGGACGCGTGTCTCGAAATCCTGATGGAGAGCGGAACGTACCCGGAGGTCATGGAGAGCATTACGGAGGCGATCCGGGGGCAGATGCTGCGGCGCGCCCAGGCGGGCATGCGGGCCGGAGCCTACGTGTTCACCAACCGGCACGGGCCGGTCGGGGTGACCCGGGAGGCGCGGGAGATGCTGAGGGAGTGGAATTTCCCCGGAGAAGCCGGAATGCCGGGTGAGGTGTGAGAAGGAGAGAACTATGGTGCATTTTGTCGGAGCGGGGTGCGGCGCGCCGGACCTCATCACGGTGAGAGGGGCGGAGCTCCTCAAAAAAGCGGACGTTGTGATCTACGCGGGGAGCCTCGTGAACCCGGCGCTCTTAGGGCTCTGCCGGGAGGACTGCAAGGTCCTGAACAGTGCGGAGATGGCGCTCCCGGAGATCTTTTCCGCCATGAAGGAAAATGAAACCCTCGAAGTCGTCCGCCTCCAGACCGGAGACACCTCCCTTTACAGCGCGCTCCGGGAACAGACGGATCTCCTCGACGCTGCCGGGATCCCCTGGGACGTCACGCCGGGGGTTTCGAGCTTCTGCGGGGCTGCCGCGGCGCTCGGCGATGAATATACGCTGCCGGGCATTTCCCAGAGCGTGATCATCACCCGCATGGCGGGGCGGACGCCGGTCCCGGAGCGGGAGAGCATCGCTTCCCTGGCCGCCCACGGGGCGACGATGGTGATTTTCCTCTCAGCCGGCATGCTCCGGGAGCTTGAGGGAGAGCTGCTGAAAGGCGCCTACACGGAGGAGACGCCCGCCGCGATCGTTTACAAGGCCTCCTGGCCGGAGGAGAAAGTGCTTCGCTGCCGGCTCGGGCAGCTCGCGGAGACCGGG
>DFFD01000201.1:0-5682 GCA_002369495.1 Lachnospiraceae bacterium UBA3785
GACGCTTCCCCCGCCGTCTGGGGCAATCCCGAAAAGATCAGGCGGATCATTGCGAACGATCATAAACTGAAATGAGTGTGCGAGGTATAAAATGGGTAAAATCACTGTCGAGACCTGCGATATCGAAGGACTGAAGGTCATCACACCGGCTGTCTACGGGGACAAGCGCGGCTATTTCATGGAGACATACAACTACAATGATTTCAAGGCGGCGGGCATCCCGGAAGTATTCGTCCAGGACAACCAGTCATGCTCTTCGAAGGGCGTGCTGCGCGGTCTTCATTTCCAGATCAACTTCCCGCAGGACAAGCTGGTCCGCGTCGTCAGGGGCGCTGTCTACGACGTCGCCGTCGACCTGCGCCCGGGTTCTGCGACCTACGGCAAGTGGTACGGAGTCCTGCTCACCGAGGAAAATAAAAAGCAGTTCTTCATCCCGAAAAACTTCGCCCACGGTTTCTACGTCCTCTCCGACGTCGCGGAGTTCTGCTACAAGTGCACCGATTTCTATCACCCGAACGACGAGGGCGGCCTCCTCTGGTCCGACCCGGAGATCGGCGTTGAGTGGCCGATCCCCGAAGGCGAAGTCCCGAACCTCTCCGAGAAGGATACGAAGTGGGGCGGTATCAAAGAGTATACGGAAAAATATCGTAAGTAAAGCGGAGCGTACATATCATTGAAGAAAAAAGCAATTATCGCCCTGCTTGCCCTCTTTGCCCTGCTGATCAACGTTTTCCTTATCACCTACCCGAAGGAGACGCGGGAAGATACGGTCCTCCGCTTCAGCATCGAGGGGTCAGAGGCGGCCAATATCCAGGTGTATTACGGGGCGGACAGTCATTTTGCCTCCGAAAACCAGACCACCGCGGTCTATAAGACGCCGGGGGAGACCGAAGAGCTTTCCTTCACCGTGCCTTCGGACGCGGAGTGCATCCGGATCGATTTCGGGTCTCTGCCGGCTGATTACGCGGTCTACGGGATGAACTACACCTGGAGAGGCACGAACTACCGCGTCTCGATGCTCGCCTTCGCGCCGGACACTGCGCTGGAAGTCAGCGATATCGGGGAGCTCATCGCGGACGACGGGATGTTCAGCCTTAAGGTGACGGGGGAAGATCCCTTTATCACCGCGTCCGCAGGTCCGCACGGCTTTAAGCAGGCGGCAGCCGACCACGCCGGTCTCATGGGCACCATCCGGAATTTCCTTTTCGCCGGGATCTTTGACGCGGCGATCCTTCTGCTGTTCATTTTCCGGAAGAGGTTTTCGACCCTGCCCGTCGAGCTCTGGCAGAACCGCGTGCTGATCCTTCAGCTCGCCAAAAATGACTTCAAGACCAAGTACGCAGGCTCCGTGTTCGGCATCATCTGGGCGTTTATCCAGCCGACGGTCACGGTTGTCGTCTACTGGTTCGTCTTCCAGATCGGTCTCGGCGCGGGCGACAAGATGTCCCCCGGCGGCGTGACCTACGCGTTCGTCCTCTGGCTCATGGCCGGCCTTGTCCCCTGGTTTTTCTTCCAGGACACCCTGGTGGGCGGTACCAACGCGCTCCTTGAGTACACCTATCTGGTCAAGAAGGTGGTCTTCAAGATATCCATCCTGCCGATCGTGAAGGAGATCTCGGCTCTCTTCGTGCACCTCTTCTTTATCGGCCTCATGATGCTGCTCTATACGCTGGCGGGGCATTTCCCGACTCTTCACTGGCTGCAGGTCTTTTACTACAGCGGCTGCCTCTTCATGTACTGCCTGGGCGTCTCGTTCGCGACCTGCGCGATCGTCGTATTTTTCCGCGACCTGTCCCAGATCATCACGATCATCATCCAGGTGCAGGTCTGGCTCACGCCGATCATGTGGGATTTCAACGATATGGCGGCCTCCGGCCGTATGCCGGGCTGGCTGCTCCAGATCTTCAAGCTGAACCCGATGTTCTACATCGTGAGCGGTTACCGCGATTCGATGATCAACGGCGTCTGGTTCTTCGAGCGTCTGAACCTCACGGTCTATTTCTGGGCGGTCACGGGCATTTTCTTCGTGCTCGGGGCGTTCATTTTCAAGAGGCTCAAGGTTCATTTTGCGGACACACTGTGAGGAAAATGCATGGCGGATATTGCAATCAGCGTCAACAACATAACGAAGCTTTACAAGCTCTATGAGAAGCCTACGGACCGCCTGAAGGAGTCCCTGGGCTTTTCAAAGCAGAAAAAATACAAGGAAGTCTACGCGCTCTCGGACGTCAGCTTCGACGTCAGGAAAGGAGAGTGCGTGGGCATCATCGGGACGAACGGTTCCGGTAAATCGACGATCCTGAAGATCATCACCGGCGTCCTGAACCCGACGATGGGCAGTGTGGTCGTGAACGGGCGTATTTCAGCTCTTCTCGAGCTCGGCGCGGGCTTCAACCAGGAGTACACCGGCCTCGAAAATATCTACGTGAACGGCACGATCATGGGCTTCTCCCGCGAGGAGATCGACGCGAGGCTGGATGAGATTATCAATTTCGCAGACATCGGCGAGTTTATCCACCAGCCGGTCAAGACCTATTCGTCGGGCATGTTCGTGCGCCTGGCCTTTGCGGTCGCGATCAACATCGACCCGGAGATCCTCATCGTCGACGAAGCCCTGTCGGTCGGCGACGTGTTCTTCCAGGCGAAGTGCTACCACAAGTTCGAGGAGTTCAAGCGGGCGGGCAAGACGATCCTGTTCGTCAGCCACGACCTGGGCTCGGTCGCGAAATACTGCGACCGCGTCGTCCTTCTGAATAAGGGCGTCAAGAAGACCGAGGGCGAGCCCAAGGAAGTTATCGACATCTACAAGCAGGTGCTGGTGTCCGTGCCGGCGGCAGAGCAGAGGAAGAACCTCGAGGAGGAGATCTCCCGCTACCTGAAGCCGGAAAATAAAAACGGCCGCTGGTACTCGCAGCTGGAAGTCAACCCGCAGCTTCTCGATTACGGCGAGAAGCAGGCGGAAATCGTGGATTTCGCCCTGGTGGACGAGGACGGAAAGATCAATTCCGGCATCGTCAAGGGCGCTGAGTTTACGATCAAAATGAAAGTCGAGTTCCACGAGGACATCTCGGACCCGCTGTTCTGCTTCACGATCAAGGACCCGCAGGGAACCGAGGTGACCGGCACCAACACGATGCTCGAGCGCATCGACACCGGGCTCTACAAGGCCGGGACCGAGCATGTGGTCGAGTTTAAGCAGAAGATGACCCTGCAGGGCAGGAGCTACCTGCTCTCGCTCGGCGTGGTCGGTTTCGGAGGAGGACGGTTTACCGTCTATCACCGTCTCTACGACGTCTGCGACATCAACGTCATTTCCGACAAGAACACGGTCGGATTCTACGACATGGATTCCACGACGATGATCGACGGGAAAGTGAGGAAGAGGGACTGACATGATTCTTGCCGGCGGCAGTACAAAACGCTATGCGGTTTATGTCTTCCACGATGACGACGGCATCGTGGGAGACTATGTATGTCTGTTTCTGGAAGGTTTGAGAAAAGTTTCGGAGCGCATCCTCGTCGTCGTGAACGGGGATGTGAACAGCGAAGGCATGGAGAAGCTCAGCCGGGTTTCTGATGAAGTCCTCGTGAGGCCGAATGTCGGGTACGACATCACGGCTTACCGCGAGGGACTTCTTCACATAAGCCGGGAAGAGCTTCTTTCTTATGATGAGGCGGTCATCTGCAACGATACTCTCTACGGGCCGGTCGTGCCCTTCCGGGAGATGTTCGATGCGATGGCGGAGATGGACCTTGATTTCTGGGGGATCACCGCCTTCCACGGAGCTCCGTTCGACCCCTTCGGGACGATCTCCTACGGGTACCTGCCTGAGCACGTCCAGTCGTTCTTCCAGGTCTTCCGGAAGGACTTTATGGCGACGGACGATTTCCGGTCCTGGTGGGAAAATATGCCCGCGATCAGCCGCTACGAGGAGGCGATCGGTGTTCACGAGGCGGTCTTTACGAAGGCGATGGCGGACAAGGGCTACCGCTGGGGCGTCTACTGCGACGCGTCGGCCTTTTCGGACTACACCTGGGATCCGCTGCGCGATTTTCCGGAGTATCTCCTTCGGGAAATGCGCTGCCCGGTTATGAAAAAACGGACCTTCTACCACGATTATGGCGAAGCGTTCGGGCGGAGCGGCGGCGAAGGCGCGCGCCTGGCGTTCGACTATATCAAAAATGAGACATCTTACCCGGTCGACGCGATCTGGGAAGACCTCCTTCGAACCTGCCATATGGCGGACCTGAAGAAGCGGCTCGCCCTTACGGATATCGTCTCCTCGGAGATCGACGAGACGGAGGGCAGGGAGAGCAGCCTCAAGACCGCGCTGATTATCCACATCTACTACGACGAGCTCGCGCGGGACTGCGCGGAGTACGCGGCCAATATGCCGGAGGGGATCGATTTCTTCATCACCGTGCCAGATGAGGAGAAGCTGCGCCGCGTGAAGCCTTATTTTGCCGCGCTTGAGGAGAAGCATAAGATCACCTGGCGGATCTCCGGCAACCGCGGGCGCGACGTCGCGCCGTTTGTCGTGACGCTGAAGGACATCGTGATGAACTACGACCTGGTCCTCAAGATCCACGACAAGAAGGTGAAACAGATCCCGATCCTCTCGATCGGCCACGCCTGGCAGTACCTCTGCTTTGAGTGCCTGCTGCCGACGGAGACATTTGTGAAAAATGTCATCGCCCGCTTCGAGGAGGACCCGCGGCTCGGGCTTCTCACGCCGCCGGTACCGCTGCACGGGCCGTATTTTCCGACGACCGGGAACGGCGAGTGGGGCGAAAACTATCAGGCGACGAGGGACTGCGCGGACATGCTGGGGCTTAAGGTGCCGATGGACGAGGCGAAAGAGCCGGTCGCGCCGCTCGGATCCGAGTTCTGGGTGCGCACGAAGGCGCTCAGAAGTCTTTTTGCGCACGACTGGCAGTACGAGGAGTTCCCGGAGGAGCCCGTCGGGGTGGACGGGACCGCGATGCACGCGATCGAGCGCATCTATCCGTTCTGTGCGCAGGACGAAGGTTACTATTCCGCCTGGATCATGTCCGACCGCTACGCGCCGGTCCACATGGACAACTGGAGCTACATGAACCGGACGCTCATGAAGGCGGAGGCGGAGAGGACCGGCGGGTACCGCCCGTTCCCGGAGTTTCTCGACCGTGTCAGACATTCCTGACCGGATGGTTTTAAGGAGGCGTCATGATCATTGACAGAAAAACAAAAAACCGCCTGGTCATATTTCTGTTCTTCGACAAGGACGGGATCGCGGATCGCTACATACTCCGCATGCTGGAGGATCTCAGGATAAGCGCTTCGACGATCCTCACGGTCGTGAACGGGTATGTGAATGAGGAGAGCCGCGCGGCTCTTCGGCAGTACTCGGACGAGATCCTCATCCGGCCGAACGTCGGGTTCGACCTCGGGGGCTACCGGGACGGCATTTTCCATCTGGGCTTTAAGACCCTCGCGTCCTACGACGAGGTGGTCCTCATGAACTACACGTTCTTCGGGCCGCTTAAGTCCTTTGCCGGCATGTTCGAGGAGATGGCCGGGCACGACGTTGATTTCTGGGGGATCACGAAGCATCACAGAATCGACGACAATCCGTACAGGGGGAAGATCCCGTACGATTATTTTCCGGAGCACCTCAACTCGCACTTCTTCGCGCTTCGAAG
>DFFD01000201.1:5880-14862 GCA_002369495.1 Lachnospiraceae bacterium UBA3785
GTCGGGTCGGATTACCTCACGGAGATGAACAAGGCGCCGTTCGCCTACCTCGCGGCGGACCTCATCCGCGAGAAGGACTGCCCGATCTTAAAGCGCCGCAATTTCTTCGGCGATTACACGGTCTTCCTGCAGAACACGGCGGGAGAGAATTCCGTCCGCGCCTATGAGGCAATGAAGGAGACCGGCTACGACACGGATCTGGTCTGGGACAATATCCTGCGTCTTCAGGATCCGGCGGAGATCCGGCAGGTGATGCATTTCGCCCGCTATCCGTCCGTCCGCGCGACGAAGCACGTCTTTCGGGAGAAGGAAGCCTGCCTTGTTGTCTTCGGAGACGAGGAGCGCTTCATGAAGCTCTGCGGACGGTATGTGAAAGCCCTGCCCGCCGAGATCACGGCGGTCTTTGAGGATCCTTCGCTCACTTATGCGGAGAAGCTGAGGACCGCCGGCGGATACGGGAGCAAATATAAGTATATTGCGGTCCTCGATCCTGAGGGGATCCCTTCCTTCGGCGATCCTA
Source organism: Lachnospiraceae bacterium UBA3785 (assembly GCA_002369495.1). Lineage (GTDB taxonomy): Bacteria > Bacillota > Clostridia > Lachnospirales > Lachnospiraceae > Chordicoccus. The sequence continues at coordinate 6,401 of DFFD01000201.1, forward strand.
AGTCGAACCGGGCGTCTCTTCTCTACGAGGAGCTCGAGTGTCTCATCGCGGGCAGGCCTTTTGTCGGGAATGTGCTCGACATATTTGAAAATGAAACCCGCATCGGCCTCCTGGTCCCGCCGGTCCCGGTCTACGGGAACTATTTCGAGAATTTCGGCGACGGCTTTGCCGGACGCTTTGACGAGGTTCTCGCGCTTGCGCGGGAGCTCGGGGTTTCATTTCCGATCTCGGATAAGAATCCTCCGTGTTACAGCTTCGGGGGCGGTTTCTGGGTCAGGGGCGAAGTCCTCGCAAAGGCGGCAGCGAAGCTTGAAGGCATCGGGGCGGACGATTTCCTCATCAGGGTCATCCTGCCTTACCTTATGCAGAAAGAAGGGTATCTCACGGCGCAGATCGCCGGCAGCCGCTATGCGGGGACGCTCGCGACAAATCTTGACTACGCGATGCGGGAGAACAACAAGGTCGTGTTCAGACGGTTCGGGCCGGATTATTTCTGGTCGGAGATCGATAAAATAAAGAACAGGGATTAAAGCATGGATAAACAGGAGATAATAGGCGGCGTAAAACTGAATCTCACATGGTACAGCGGGCAGGATCTCTACAGCGACGGGGACGACATGGAGAATCATATCCTCGACATCGTGAAAAATGAGCACGGCTGGGACTACTGCCACCGCGACTACGCGAGCTGGCCGGTGCTCTATCACCTGACGCGTCAGAGAGAGAATATCTGCCTCCCGATGGTGCTTCATCCGGACGATGAAGTCCTGGAGATCGGGGCCGGCATGGGCGCGGTCACCGGCGGCGTCGCTCCTTACGTCAGGAAGGTGGACTGCATCGAGCTTTCGAAGCGCCGCTCGCTGGTCAACGCGTACCGGCACAGGGGCATGGACAACATCGAGATCTTCGTCGGGAACTTCAAGGATATCGAGACCGGCAGAAAATACGATGTGGTCACCCTGATCGGCGTTCTCGAGTACGCCTGCTACTATGTCGGCGGCGAGAGCCCGTACGAGGATTTCCTTAAGAAGATCGCGGGAAGCCTCAAGGAAGGCGGCCGTCTCTATATCGCGATCGAAAACAAGCTCGGCATGAAGTATTTTGCCGGCTATCACGAGGATCACCTGAGCCGCCCGTTCGCCGGGATCGAGGGCTACCGCGCGGGCGACCACGTCCGCACGTTCACAAAGTCCGAGCTCACCGGCCTTCTTGAGAGGACCGGCTACAGCGTGGAGGAGTTTTATTATCCGTTCCCGGACTACAAGCTTCCGACGATGCTGCTCTCCGACGATACGATCAAAGACGCCGACATCGACTACGCAGAATTCCACAACTACGATCTCGACGTGATGCATCTCTTCTCGCAGAACAAGGCATTTGACGGCCTGCGCGGGACGGAGGAGAGGGCTGCATTTGCCAACTCCTTCCTCGTCTGCGCGGTGAAGGGAGCGGAGAAGACGGGCGTGACTTCGGGCAAGACTTACATCAAGTGCTCCGACGAGCGGACGCGCGATTACGCGATCACGACGACGATCGAGAAAGCAGAGAATGGCAGGAGGGTCGTCAAGGAAGCGGTCTATCCGCAGGGTCAGGGGCACCTTATGAACGTCGCCTCCTACGGGCCGCTCCTCGAGAAAGCGTACGCCCCGGTCAAAGCCTGCCCGGCTGTCCTGACTGACGACGGGAAGCTCGTCTTTGACTGCCTGTCGGGCGAGAGCCTTGAGAAGAGGCTCAGGGCCGCGGTCAGGAAGGGCGATAAGGCCGGCGCGGAGGAGCTGATCCTCCTGCAGAAAAAGCTTCTTTCGGCAAATGAAGAGAACCGGACGGATTTTGCCGTCACCCCGGAATATGAGGCCTGGTTCGGCCCCGGGGACATCTACGAAGGGCAGAAGGCCTTCAAGGTCTCGAATTTCGACGGGACGGCCGGCAATATCATTTTCGAGGGAGATGAGATCTTCTTCATCGATTACGAGTGGGTCTTTGATTTTCCGCTGCCGGAGGATCTCGTTCTTTACCACTGCATCCGGGACGCCTGGTACCATATCGACGGGCTCGAGGAGCTCCTGCCTCTCTCCGAGGCGCTTCGCCTCATCGGGGTGAAGACTCCGGCCGGAGAGCTGCAGAAGAGCTATGAAGCGTTCTTCGGGCATGTGGTCTCGGACGAGAAGGGCGAGAGCTTCGCGATCGCCAAGCACTCGGCGCTTAAGAAACACTACGGAGCCCGCGGCGGGGCGGAGATCAGCGGAACGGCGGAGAACGCCTGGCGCGAGTCGGAGGAGGCTGTCAAGGTCCTGAACGGGAAGATCGATGCTCTGAACCGCACGCTCGCCGCGGAGAAACAGAAGTATGCGGAGCTCGACGACGCATGGTTCCGCCGCTGGGACGACGTCCGGGCAAGAGCCGACAGACAGCAGGTCGATTTCGACAACCGCTACAATCACCTCATGGAGTCCTACCGCCTGATGGAGGAAGACAGGGACATCTGGAAGAAGAATTTTGAGAACGTGACAAGCGCAAAATCCTACCAGGCCATGGAAAAAATGAGAAAGGTACTGCACAAGCCATGACGGAAGACATGAACTACAAAGAGGAATACGAGAAACTCAAAGAGGAGTTTACGACGCTCCAGCAGCGCTATTTCAAGGCCAGGGAGGAGGCGCTAAGGCGTCAGGATTACGCGGCGGTCCTTGCGTCGAACAAGGTGCTCCGCGCCTACCGCAAGGCGGCGGTGACGGCCGGCCGCGAGGATCCGTTCAAGCCGCTGAGGCCGGAGGTGACCCAGGCGGAGGCCGGGATCCTTTTCAACATCGATTCGAAGTGCTACAAGAACGAGAAGCTGGTGCTCCGCGGCTGGTCCTACGACCAGTGCGGGATGCTGCCGAACGTCGTGATCCGTGACAAGAGCCGTGTCCTTTCATTTGACATCCAGCGCTACCCGAGGGCGGATGTGAACGATCTTCTGGGCATCAACGCTTCGTTCAATTCCGGTTTCTCGATCCGGCTGCCGCTCAGTGAGGTCCGGCATCCGGTCATCACCTTCGAACTTGAAAATGAGCTCGGCTACGTCGCGAAGCAGCTGAAGGTGATCCTCGACAAGAAGAAGAGGGACGCCTATATCCGGAAGCATGCGGTGCCGACCTACGCGGTGGACAGCGCGGGCTACGACGACTGGTTCCACGAACACCGGATCACGGAGGCGGAGCTTAGCGAGCAGCGGAAGGTACAGTTCCCGGTCAGGCCGCTCATCAGCATCGCGATCCCGCTCTTCAACACGCCGGAGAAGTTCCTCGACGAGCTCATGGAAGGCCTTCTGGGCCAGTCCTATGAGAACATCGAGATCTGCCTCGCGGACGGCAGCACGAAGGACGACACCGAAAAGCAGGTGCGGGAGAAGTACCTGCAGGACCGCCGCGTGAAATACCAGCGCCTTAAGGTGAACGCCGGCATCTCCGGCAACACCAACGAGGCGATCAAGATGGCCTCAGGCGACTGGATCATGCTCTCTGACCACGACGACACCGTGGAGAAGGACGCCTGCTTCGAGATCGTGAAGGCAATCAACTCCGACCCGGAGATCGATATCGTCTACACGGACGAGGACAAGCTCATGTACTCATCGAACGTCTACTACAGCCCGAATTTCAAGCCGGATTACAGCCCGGACCTGCTTCGGTCGAACAACTACATTACGCACATTTTCTGCGCGAGGACTTCCCTCGTGAAGGAGGTCGGCGGGGAAAATGAAGAGTTCGAGCGCTCCGAGTACGACGGCGCCCAGGACTACGATTTCATCCTGCGCTGCGCGGAGAAGGCGCGGAAGATCCACCATGTTCCGAAGTTCCTCTACCACTGGAGAGCGCACGAGACGTCGACGGCCGGCAACCCGGAGAGCAAGATGTACGCCTACGACAACGGACGGAAGGCGATCCAGGCGCACTACGACCGCGTCGGCATCCCGGCGAAGGTCGTCCAGGCGGCCGACATCGGCAGCTACCGCTCGATCTACGAGATCCAGGGGAACCCGCTTGTCTCGATCATTATCCCGAACAAGGACCTTCGGGACGTCCTGAAGCGTGCGGTCGATTCCATTTTCGAGAAGGCGACCTACCGGAATTTCGAGATCGTCATCTGCGAGAACAATTCGACCGAGCCGGAGACATTTGAATACTACAAAGAACTCACGGCAGCCCACGACAATGTGAAGGTCGTGACCTGGGACAAGGCTTTCAACTACTCCGCGATCAACAATTTCGCGGTGAAGCAGTCGAAGGGCGAGTACCTGCTATTCCTCAACAACGACGTGGAGGTCATCACGGACCGCTTCATCGAGGAGCTGCTCGGCTACTGCCAGCGACCGGACGTCGGAGCCTGCGGCGCGCGCCTCTATTACCCGAATGACAAGCTGCAGCACTGCGGCATCGTCGTCGGGATCGGCGGCATCGCCGGCCACATCTGCCACATGGAGAAGAAGGATTCGGGCGGTTACTTCGGCCGCATCGTGAAATCCCAGGACGTCTCCGCCGTGACGGCGGCCTGCCTCATGATGCCGAGGAAAGTCTTTGAGGAAGTCGGCGGCTTCGACGAGGAGCTTGCGGTCGCCTACAACGACGTCGACCTCTGCCTGAAGGTGAGAGAGAAAGGGTATCTAGTCGTCTACGACGCATGGGCGCAGCTCTACCACTACGAATCGCTCTCCCGCGGTTCCGACGACGAGGCGAAGGACGCCGCGAAGCATGCGCGGCAGATGGCGGAGGCGAAGCGGCTTCGGAGCCGCTGGCCGGAGATCTTCGAGAAGGGCGATCCGTATTTCAACCCGAACCTCGACTACGATACCTCCGACTTTGTGCTTGTGGGCACGATCCCGCCGAACTACTCCGCGCTCCAGAAGGCCCGCGACGAGGTGACAAAGAATGATCAGAAATAACGGTTTTCTTATCAAAAATGACCGCTTCTCCCTGACGGATCAGCACTGCTATATCCTTCGGGGCCACCTGGCTCCGGGCAGGGAACTCTCCGCGGAGCTCGACGGGAAAGATTTTCCGCTCGAAGTCCGGATGCTCACGGAAAATGTCGACGAGCGTTTCGGCGGCTCCGAGGCGCAGGCCATTTTCCGGATCCCGGACGATATCGGGAGCTTCCGAAAGCTGAAGGTCTTCGTGCGGGACGATAAAGGAAGGCGTCTCTGCTTCGAGATTTCCGCCCGCGAGCTTCACGAGAAGATGAACGGGATCAAGTATTTCGTCGACGACTATACGGTGAGCCGCAAGGACGGATTTGTCCGCCTGCAGGGCTGGGCTGTCTCGACCGGGCCGGTCGAGATGGTGATCCTGGATCAGCATAAGAAGCGCATGAACGTCAATATCGAGCGCTACAAGCGTCTCGATGTGGTCGACCTTTTCGACGAGATGAAGGTCGACGAGAATTCCGGCTTCCATGTGGAGATCCGTCCGATCCCGGAGGGGAAGATCTACGCGGCTTTCCGTTCCGGCGACGCGAAGCTCCTTAAGGAATACCGGACCGACGAGCTCTCCGTGAAGGCGGAGAAGGCCGGAAAGCTGGCGAAGAAGGGTATCGAGTATTTCCGCTACCACGGGGTGAAGGCCCTGGCCGAGAAGACTTATGACAAGCTTTTCAACCCCGCGATGAAGCCGGTGGTCTACGCGGACTGGATCAAAAAGCATCTGCCCTCGGACCGCCTGCTCGCGAAGCAGCGTGCGGACGTCTTTGATCCGGCACCGCTGTTCTCCGTCGTGGTCCCGCTCTACAAGACCCCGGAGAACTATCTCAACGAGCTGGTCGATTCGGTAAAGGCCCAGTCCTACGCGAACTGGGAGCTCATCCTCTCGGACGGCAGCGGGGAGAATTCGCCGCTCACGCCGCTTCTCGACCGGCTGGCGGCCTCCGACAGGCGCATCCGGGTCCTGAAAAATGAAAAGCAGCTCCGCATCGCCGAGAACACCAACGAGGCGCTTAAGGCGGCAAAGGGCGATTTTATTGCATTTTCCGACCACGACGACCTTCTTGCACCGAACGCGCTCTATGAAAATGCCGCCGCGATCCGCAAAAACCCGGACGCGGAGTTCCTCTACAGCGACGAGGACAAGATCGGCATCGGCGACAAATACATGCAGCCGAACCTGAAACCGGACTACGATCCCGATTTCCTGACGTCGGTGAACTATATCTGCCACCTGGTGGTCGTGAAGAAGACGCTTCTTGACCGCGTCGGCCTGCTCGACCCGGCGTTCGACGGGGCCCAGGACTATGATTTCGTGCTCCGCTGCACGGAGGCGACGAAGCAGATCGTCCACATCCCGAAGATCCTCTACCACTGGCGCTTCTTCGAGGGCTCGACGGCGGCCAACCCGGAGAGCAAGACCTACGCGTTCGACGCGGGCCAGCGGGCGATCGAGGCCCACTATAAGAGGCTCGGATGGCCGGCGGAGGTCGTGAAGGGCGAGTACCCGGGTCTCTACCGGACGATCTGGCACTGGGATAAGAAGCCCCGCGTCTCGATCCTGATCCCGAACAAGGACCACATCGACGACCTGAAAAAATGCCTCGCGAGCATTGACAAGGGCGGAGCCTATCCGGACCTTGAGATCATCGTGATCGAGAACAATTCGACGGAGCCGGAGACATTTGCTTACTACAAGGAACTCGAGGCGCAGGATCCGCGTGTCAAAGTAGTTTATTATGACGCCGGAGGGACCTTCAACTACTCCGCGATCAACAACTTCGGGGCGAAGGCCGCGACGGGAGAGTACCTGTTCCTCCTCAACAACGACACGGAATTCATCTCGGACGACGTGATCGGGGAGATGGCCGGCTATCTCGGCCGGGAGGACGTCGCGGCGGTCGGCGCGCGGCTCTACTATGAGGACAACACGATCCAGCACGCCGGCGTCATCGTCGGCTGGGGCGGCATCGCGGGCCATGCGTTCGTCAACCAGAAGCGCGGCGAGACCGGCTACCAGCACCGCATCATCTGCCAGCAGGACATGTCGGCGGTCACCGCGGCCTGCCTGATGGTGAAGAAGAGCGTTTTCGACGAGGTCGGAGGGCTCACCGAGGAGCTGGCGGTCGCCTTCAACGACATCGACTTCTGCATGAAGATACGGAAGGCCGGCTACCTCATCGTCTACGATCCGTTCGCGGAGCTCTACCATTATGAGTCCAAATCCCGCGGCCTTGACCAGGGCAACCCGGAGAAGGTGCGGCGGTTTGAGCAGGAGGTCAATATTTTCCGGAAAAGATGGCCGGAGATCCTGAGGGACGGCGATCCCTATTACAACCCGAATCTGTCGATGGTGACGCAGGATTTCTCCCTGAAGAGGAACTGAGCCGCCGGCAACATACATAAGAGAAAGTGAGGAAACAATATGCGTTATTTTGTGACAGGCGTAGCCGGACAGCTCGGCCACGACGTGATGAATGAACTGGCGAAGCGCGGCATCGAGGGAGTCGGAACCGACCTGAAGGACGTCTACAGCGGCGTGATGGACGGGACTCCCGTCACGACGATGCCCTATGTCGGCATGGACATCACAGACGCGGAGGCGGTCGAGCGGACGATCAGGGCCGCGAACGTCGACGGCGTGATCCACTGCGCGGCCTGGACGGCGGTCGACAAGGCGGAGGAGCTGCCGGAGCTGGTCCATAAGATCAACGCGGTCGGCACCGAAAATATCGCGAAGGTCTGCGAGGAGCTTGACATCCCGATGATGTATTTCTCGACGGACTATGTCTTCAACGGGAACGGCACCCGCCCGTGGGAGCCGGACGATGCGTACGAGCCGCTCGGCGTCTACGGGAAAACCAAGGCGGAAGGCGAAGTCGCGGTGAAGGAGCATGTGAAGAAGTTCTTTATCCTCCGCATCGCGTGGGTCTTCGGCGTGAACGGCAAGAACTTTATCAAGACCATGCTGAACCTGGCGAAGACGCACGATCATCTGCGTGTCGTCAATGACCAGATCGGCACCCCGACCTACACCTACGATCTCGCCCGCCTTGTCGTCGACATGATCGGTACCGACAAATACGGCATCTACCATGTGACCAACGAGGGAGATTACATCTCCTGGTATGATTTCGCGAAGGCGATCTTTGAGACCGCCGGCGTCACCAACATGACCGTGGACCCGGTTTCCTCGGAAGAGTACGGAGCCGCCGCGAAACGCCCCTACAACAGCCGCATGAACCGCTCCAAAATCGTGGAGAACGGCTTTACGCCGCTGCCGGACTGGCGCGATGCGCTGGCCCGCTATGTCGCCATTTTAAAGGAAAATGAAGAGAATGCCTGAAAGAAGAAAGAGCGCCGTCAAAGAAAATAAGCTGATACACGCAAAAAGGAGGACGATCTTCGTGCTCCTCGGGCTTATTCTGGCGACGGCGCTTGTCGTCTTCTTCGACTATATCTTCGGGCCGAGGCTGTTTGCGTTCTATGACATCGGGTCCGACAC
>DFFD01000022.1:0-6246 GCA_002369495.1 Lachnospiraceae bacterium UBA3785
TCTGCATCAGGATGTAGGAGGCGCAGATCATGAGGTAATACCTGTTTTTGATGAGGAGGCCGAAGGCGTCGATGAGGCTGTATTTCTCTTCCTCCTCCGGAGCCTTCTGAACCTCGCCCTCCGCGAGCTCCTCCGGGGAGAGCTCCTTCACCGAGAAGACCGAGAGCGTGTTGGAAATGACGCCGACGACCGCATAAATGATCGCGACCGTCCGCCAGGCCGCCGCGCCGCCGCCGAAGTAAGCGACCAGCCCGACCGTGATCGTCTGGATCAGCATGCTGGTGCCGAACGCGAACATAAAGCGGATGGAGCCCATCTCGACGCGCTCGTGGTTATTTTTCGTGACGAGGGCGGTCAGGGCGGAGTAGGCGATGTTGTTGGCGGTGTAGAAACCCGCGTTCAGGAGCGTGTAGGCGATGAAGAACCAGGCGTACTGGGCGGTCGGCGTAAGGTCCGCGGGGATGCAGAAGATCGCGACGAGGCAGACCGCGCAGCCGAAGAACCCGTAGAACATCCAGGGGCGGGCCTTGCCCATCTTCGTGTGGGTCTTGTCGATGAGCGAGCCGAAGAAAATGTCGCTCACCCCGTCAAAAAGCTTCGAGACCGCGATCAGCGTGCCGACGATGCCAGCGTTCATGCCGACCGTGTCGGTCAGGAAGATCATGACAAAGGCCGAGAGCAGCGCGTAGACGACGTTGCCCGCGATGTCGCCGGAGCCGTAGCCGACTTTGTTGTACCATTTTAAGTAAGTCTTTTCCTGCATAATATCCTCCTTTTTTTGAAAAGAATAATCAGCGCGCCTCCGGCTTCACGAGAAAGGCGAAGCGGTAGGAATCGGCGTCAACGCGGTACTGCCGGGAGAGGTCCGGGCCGCAGCTTTTCGAGCCGATCCCGGCCATCCGGTGGTCGAGGCAGAGGACCGTCGCCCCGCAGGGCCGAAGCTCATAGTTGTGGGCCTTCGCCTCCAGCTCCTCCTCGGTGTAAACCGAGGCGTTAAAGGAAAATGTCTGCCCGTCCGCCGTCCCTGCGTAAAACGCGAGGTCCCCGCCCGAAAGGCACACGTAATCCGTGTCAGTGTGGCTCCCGTTCTCCTGCGGCCGGATGTAATCCTCGAAGAGATCCGCGACGGACGAGCGGAAGAGCCCGTGCAGGCCGCTCCGGCACTTGTCGATGTAGCTCTCGTGCGGCCCAATCCCGAAGTACTCGGCCCCGGTGAGCGCGGGATCGAGGAAGAAGCGGAGGCCGATCCGCGGCAGCGAGGGGATCTCGGGGTCCTTTTTGAGGCGGAATTCCATGCGGATCGCCCCGTCGGGCCGGATCCGGTATTCGGCAAGACCCTTAACGAACGGCATGAGCGACGGCGCGCCGACCGAGAAGGAGACCAGGATGCAGGCCTCCCCGTCCCGGATCTCGTGACTTGCCGCGTAGGCCCGCGGGAGCGTATGGTCCAGCATCTCCCAGTGCCAGAGGTCCGCGAGCGGCCGGTCGTTGTCGGTCGGAGCGCGGAAAAGGTTGAAGTCGACCGGCTTTAAAAGAAGCTCGCGGCCTTTGACTTTGAGGGAGGTGAAGCGCCCCGAGAGCGTATCGAACGTGTAGATGAAGTCTTTCCCGGCAATCACAAGATCGGTGCGGTCTTCGGTCACCTGCGGGGCTTCCCCTTCGGAAAATGCACACATCCCCGCCGCCTTCCGGTTCCGGGAGTCCCTGTTTTCAAGGCGGATCTCGTCGAAGCCGAGCTCGTGGCCGGCCGGGAGGATCCCCAGCGGTTTCTTCAGATGATACCGGACCGTAAGGAAACAGCGGCCCTCCTCCGGGATCTGCAGCGGCAGCGGTAAGGGCGCGCTCCCGTGCGGAGCAATCGGCGGAAGAGCGAGCGTCCCGGCGTCGACAGTCTCCCCGTCGAGGGTGAGCTGCCAGTCAGCCTCGATAAGGCCCGCCGGGTCAAGGAAATCCCAGTGATTTTCGACTGTGAGGAGACCTGAGTCGGGATCCCATGCGGCACGGAGCGGGCGGTGGACATTTTTGTATTCAAGAAGCCCGGTGTGGGGCGTCCGGTCCGGGAAGACGAGGCCGTCCAGGCAGAAATTGCCGTCGTGCTGCAGCTCCCCGTGGTCGCCGCCGTATGCGTACATTGCCTTCCCGTTCGGGGCGGTGCCCTTAAAGACCGCGTGGTCGCACCACTCCCAGACGAAGCCGCCGCAAAGGCGCGGGTAACGCTCGGTGAGCTCCCGGTATTCCAGGAAATCACCCGGCCCGTTGCCCATCGCGTGGCAGTACTCGACGAGGAGGAGCGGCTTTTCGGGGTCGGTTTTAAGGTAGTCCTCGATCTCATCGAAGGCCGGGTACATCCGGCCGAAGAGATCGATGTCTGAGAGGTCGTATTCCCGGTCGCGAGGGAGGTAGCAGGCGCTCTCGTAGTGGGTGAGGCGGTCCGGGTCGGCCGCTTTGGTCCATCTCAGGGCTTCCTCGAAGGTGCGGCCGTAACCGCATTCATTTCCCATGGACCAGACGAGGATCGAGGGGCGATTGCGGTTCCGGAGGACCATCGAGCGCACGCGGTCGAGGGTCGGCGCGATGAAGGCCGGGTTGTCCGCGATCCGGACGTGAGCTTTTTTCATGCGCTCGGCGTAGTCCGGCTCCGTGACAGAGAGCGGGGCGGTCCCGTGGCTTTCGTTGTCGGCCTCGTCGATCACGTAGAGGCCGAGCTCGTCCGTGAGCTGGTAAAAATACGGGACGTTCGGATAATGGCTCGCCCGCACCGCGTTGAAATTGTGGGCTTTGATCATGCGGAGGTCCTTCTCGACCTGCTCCCGGGACATGACCGGGCCTGTGACCGGATCGGATTCGTGCCGGTTCACCCCCCGGAACTTGATCGGGGAGCCGTTTAAGAGCACGACGCCGTCCTGCACTTCGATCTTTCGGAAGCCGACGCGCTCCATGATGGTCTCGCCGGCCGTCTCGATGACGAGCGGGCAGAGGTGCGGGGTCTCCGCGGTCCAGAGGAGTGGATGGCTCACAGTGAATTCCGCCGTATCGCCGCCGATGAGGGGGGCTTCGAGGAGGGGCGTGTTTTCATTTTCCGGATAGAGGCGGATCACGGCCGGGACCGGCTCCTTATGAAAGAGGAGGCGGACGGTGAGGGAGCCCGTACGCAGGTCGTCGGAGAGTTCGGTCGTGATCACATAGTCCGCGATGTGCTGCGCGGGGCGGTTTAAAAGGTAGACGTCGCGGATGATCCCGGACATGCGGAATTTGTCCTGGTCCTCGAGGTAGGAGCCGGTGCACCATTTGAGGACGAGGACCGCGAGGAGGTTTTCGCCCTCGCGCAGGAGGTCCGTCACGTCGAACTCGGATGTGTGGTGGGTCACCTCGCTGTAGCCGACGTATGTCCCGTTCAGCCAGACATAGAAGCAGGAGTCGACGCCTTCAAAATGAAGATATGTGAGCGGCGCCGCCGGATCGGCGTGCCAGGTGAAGGCGCGGCGGTAAGCCCCGCAGGGGTTCTCCTGAGGGACGAAAGGCGGGTCGAACGGGAACGGATAGCGGATGTTCGTGTACTGGTGGGCGTCAAAGCCCCGCATCTGCCAGGCGAACGGCACGGTCTCGGTGCGCCAGGCCGCGTTTGGCGCGTACTCCGGGCGGAAAAACTCGTCCGTGAGCGCGTGGACGCCCGGAAACCAGCAGAACTCCCATCCGGGGCCGGTGAGAAGCTGCATCCGGGCGGAGTCCTCGCGCGGCGGCCTGCCGGGGGTTTCCGGCGCGGCGGGCAGCGGTATGAAATAGCTGTGGTAAGGCAGGGTGTTCTCGTGCAGGGTGCCGGGGTCTTCCCAGAGTCTTTCTATGTGCATGCTGATACCTCCTTTCCGGTTTCGGTGACAGTGTTCCACTTAACAGCATATCGCCCGGAAGGAGGAAAGCATATGCACGAAACAGTATGGTTTCTGCACACATTCCTTCGGCAGTAGCATTTTGTGTAAAAATTGTGTAAAATAAAGACACCCGGCAGGCTTTCTGCCGCGAGTACGTTCGTTACTGTAGAATAGACGGAAGGAAGCGCGCCATGTATGTCAATTCAGGGTATCTCTTCAATTCGCGGGTCCCGTTCAAGGAAAATAAAAGAGCTCTCCGCATCCTGAGCGCCGGCACCTACCAGCTCTTTGACTGGCCGAAGCTGCCGACCTGGCGCCCGAAGGGGCGGGCAGACTGGCAGATCATCTATATTTCGGCCGGGGAGGGGCATTTTATGCTCGACGGGCAGGAGGTCGTCGTGCCCGCCGGCAATATGGTGCTTTATCAGCCCCGGCAGGAGCAGCACTACTGGTTTTTAGGGGAGGATAAGGCGCAGTACTGGTTTGTGCATTTTACGGGGAGACAGGTGAAGAGCATTCTTAAGCACTATGAGATCCCGCTTGACGGGCACATCCTGCGCACGGGCCTCTCCTACGAGTACGAGGAGCTGTTCCGGCGGATGCGGGATGAGCTTCTGGAGTGCGCCTTCTGCTACGAGGAGAGCCTGACCTACCTCTTCCGGGAGCTCCTCATTGCGATGAACCGGCGGATGCACGCGGAGATCCCGAAGGTGGTCGGGTTCGTGCAGGATGAGGTCGACAGGGCGAAGGATTATTTCCGGGAGCACTACAACGAGGTGGTGAGCATCGAGCAGTATGCGGCCTCACGGAATATGAGCACGAGCTGGTTTTCGAAGAGCTTTACCGCGGCGGTCGGGATGCCGCCGATGAAATATATCATGGAACAGCGGATCCGCAACGCGCAGGTGCTGCTGGAGACGACGGACAGCACGGTCGCGGAGATCGCCGGGATCGTGGGTTACGACAACCCGCTCTATTTCAGCCGCGTCTTCCGGAAGGCGAAGGGGCTCTCGCCGGCGAAGTACCGGCGGGTGTACCGGGAGAGCCTGGTGCGGAGCGTGGAGTGAGGAAGGGTTTCAACGTGTTTGGGGACGGTTCTCCGCGGAGGAGAACCGTCCCCAAACACGTTTATTATCGGACAGAGGGCGCATTCCTGCAAGTTTCTTCTCATTTTCCGACCGTATATGGAGACGGGGAGAAGGAAAAATGATATAATGGGAGCTGTTTCAGACACATGTCCGAAAGGAGGCGCGTTATCACGCTCTCGCCTGGAAGGAGGTATTCAACATGACGCAGTATGAACGCATGGAAGCCGGGCTCATCTACGACCCCGCAGATGGGGAGATCATGGCGGAGCAGACGCCCTTCCAGGATAAACTGTGGGAGTTCAACCGACTGAAACCCACGGACTATGATAAGAAGCAGGCCTACATGAAGGCGGTCTTCGCCGAGTGCGGCGAGAACTGCTACATCGAGCTGCCGTTCCGCGCGAACTGGGGCGGGGCGCACCTGCATTTCGGGGCGGGCGTCTACGCAAATGCAAACCTCACGCTGGTCGACGACGGGCACATCTACGTCGGCGACAAGGTGATGTTCGGGCCGAACGTGACGATCACGACCGCGAACCACCCGGTCGAGCCGGAGCTCCGGGCACGCGGCCTCCAGTACAACAAGGACGTTCATATCGGGGAAAATGCATGGATCGGCGCCGGCGCGATCATCCTCCCCGGGGTGACGGTCGGGAAAAACTCCGTGATCGGTGCGGGCAGCATCGTGACGAGGGATATCCCGGATAACGTGGTCGCGGTGGGAAACCCCTGCCGGGTGCTGCGGGCGATCGGGGAGCATGACCGGGAGTTCTTCTTCCGGGAGGAGAGGATTGACTGGGAGGAGCTGTGAAGTTCAGGTGAGCCTTCAGGGACGGTTCCCACCGGCCGTCTTCGGCGGCCTCCCAGGAACCGTCCCCAGAATCCCCGTAGTCCCCAACGGGCTACGCCTGCCCGGGGCCGAAGCCCGGCCGTGAGATGTACTCGGAGGCGTATTTGATGAAGGCACGGACGGCGAAGGCGGTGTAGTTGCGCTTCGGCAGCAGGAAGTAGAAGAGGCGGGTGTTCTCCGAGGAATCCAGCTTGAAGAACCTGAGGTTGGAGCGGCTGGAGCGCACCAGACGGTCGCTGATGAGCACGCAGCCGAGCCCGTTGTCGGCGAGACGATAGGAGGTGACCATCTGGGAGAGTGTCATTTTTACGCGGGGCGCAAAACCGGCCTCCTCGAACATGAACTGGCTGCGGTCGTGCAGGTTGCTGCCCTCCTTGAGCAGGATGAATTCCTGGTCCCGGAACGGTGCAAGGCCGGTCTTCGGGCAGTCCGGATCCAG
>DFFD01000022.1:6371-7242 GCA_002369495.1 Lachnospiraceae bacterium UBA3785
CTTTTGTGGACCGCGAGCAGCACGTGGTCGTAAAAGGCCGGGATGTGCTCAAACTGCTCGATGACATTCGGCGCGCAGCTGAAGGTCAGGTCGAGATTCCGCCTCTGCAGCGCGTGCTGCAGGCTGGTGGGGCTGTCCTCGACGAGCTCCAGCCGGATCCCGGGATAATCCCGGCAGAAGGAGGAGAGGAGCGGCGCGAGGATATAGCAGTTCAGGAAATGCGTCCCCCCGAGCTTCAGGCTCCCGGTACCGAGGCTGCGGAGATCCTCGATCTGGCGGGCCAGGTCCTCCTCGAGATGCCGGACGTTCCGGATCGCGTCGATGTAGGCCCTGCCGGCGTCGGTCAGCGCAAGCGGCCGGCGGCTCCGGTCGAAGAGCTCCGCGCCGATATTGTCCTCGACGCGCTTCACCGCAAGGCTGAGAGCGGGCTGGCTCATGTATAAATGCTCCGCAGCGGTTGTAAAACTCCCGTCGAGATAGACCTGATAGATATAGTGCATGTCCTGTTCCATTTTCGAACTCCTTTATTATGCTGGATAAATGGTATCATAAATATCATTAAATTGAGTTTATGATATTCCTGGTGTATTGTAAAGACAGGAAATAATTTTTTCCGAAACAATATGAGGCTCGAAAGAGAAAGGAGAACCAGGAATGTCACATTTAACGATCTGTCTCATCATCTGCCTGCTGACAATGATCAACTACATCGTCGGAAAGCTCCCGATGGGGCTCACCGCAATGCTCAGCATGGTGGCCTTCGTCATCACCGGCTGCCTTAACCCCAACACCGCGGTAGGCTACTTCGGCAACACCAACGGCGTCATGATGCTCTCGATGTTCGTTGTCGCGGCCGGCTTCAACCGCACGC
>DFFD01000194.1 GCA_002369495.1 Lachnospiraceae bacterium UBA3785
AAATGATCCGCGAGACCTTGACGCCTTGCTCGGGCTGCAGCTCGTAGCGGGTGACGGTCGGCCCCTGGCTGACGTTGGTCACATGGACACTGACATTGAAATCAGCGAAAAGCTTCTCAAGCTTGCCGGCGGTCTCCAGAAGATGGGCTCTCGAATCGGCAGTCTGCGCGCCGCCCGGCGTCAGCAGTTCGACGTCCGGCAGACGGTAAACCGGGATCTCAGGCTCTTTGCCGATCGATTCGGCCACCTCTTTGGCGGCCTGCTCCGCATCGGCCCCGGTGACTTTCTCGGAAGCCTTCCCTTTTCCCGCGCTCTTTACGGCGGTTTTCTCCGTTTTCGCGGCAGGTTCGGGGGCAGGCGTCTCAGCCGGCTCTGCGGCGGGCACCGGTGCGGGCTCCGCCGTGATGATGGCCGGTTCCTTGACAGGTTTTATCGGCTTTTGAGGCGCGGCAGCGTTCGCCGGTCCCTCAATATTCTCGACATATTCCACCGTGAATTCAGGCGACAGGATCTTCTCCCTGGTGCGCTCCACCTCGGCGCGTACTTCCGCCTCCGTCTCGACCGGTCCTTTTTTGACCGGCTGTTCCTTCGCAGTTCTTCCGCCGGCGGCATGGCTCCTCAGAAATGAAGGGATCCCTGAAAGATCGACAGATCCGGCGTTCTTCTTTCCGGCAGGCTTTTCTTTCCTGACTGAAGCCGGGATCTCGACGTCAGAGAGACCGAGATCGCGGTAATCGGGTGTCACCCTGATATCCTGTTCGGCCAGAGCTGCGCGCTTCCTTTCATTTTCAGCGGCTGCTTTCCTCTCCTCCTCGCGGATCTTCTCCCGCCGCTCCTCCTCGCGCCGGATCACTTCCTCTTTCTGTTCGCGGCGGATGGCCCTGCGCTCGCTGATCCTGATCGCCTCGTCCCGGCCTTTGCGCCCGATTGATGAGAAGAGAGGCTTCTGCGTCATGATGATGGCTGAGATGACAAGTCCGAAGACAGTCAGAACAATCGTACCGATATAACCGAAGGCGGACGAGAACAGGAACGTGATCGTCCCTCCGATCAGGCCGCCGCCGTCATGCTGCGAGGCAGCACGCTCGAACACGCCGAGAGGTACGGCTCCGACGATATTCTCTCGCGAAAAAATGATCTCCGCCATCGCGCAGGTGAACATGAAGACCAGAAGCATCCCGGCGATCTTCCTGCCCGCGAAGCGTGTCCTCCGCACCAGAGCGTAGAACATAAAGCCGGCGAGCAGCAGGAACGGAAACACGTAAGCGAGAACGCCGATGCTGCCGAAAAAGGCCCGGGCGATAAACGCGCCGGCTGTTCCGCCGTAGCCGAGCGTGCTGATGAAGTTCAGCACGGCCGCGACCAGCAGGATGATGAAGGCAACGTCCAGACCGATGCCGGAGTGCTGCGGACTCTTCGCCGCGTTGCCCGTCTTCGCCGCAGCTGACCTTGAGCGGCTTCCTGCCGTGCTCTTCTTCGCGGATGCCTTTTTCACGGACGGGCTCTTGGCGGCAGCGGTGCTCTTGCCGGAAGTGCTTCTCCTTTTTGTTGTAGTGTTGGTTTTTTTTGTGGCTGCCATTTTTCTCCCCATTTATAAGAAAGCGATACAGATTGCTCTGCATCGCCTGTCAAATCATGAACGATAACAAAATTACGGCAAATCCGATTGCAAAGCAGTATAGGGCAAATGCGCCGATCCCCCTATTTCCGACCATATGCATCATGGCGTGGATCACGAACAGCCCCACGATGAGGGCGCTCACGGCGCCGGCGGCACAGCATCCCAGGAAGGCGACGCTGACGGTTCCCGCCGCGCTGATGCGCGAGAGCTCAAAGATCAGGGCTCCGATGACCGCCGGAACGGAAAGAAGGTAGGAAAAGCGAATCGAGAGCCTTGTCGAGAACCCCATCAGGATCCCGCAGGTGATCACCATGCCCGAGCGTGTAATGCCCGGCAGGACGGCAAGGCCCTGGCAGATCCCCGTGATGAACGCCGGCAGGAAGCCGACGTCCTTCGGAAGTTTTCCTCTCGGCTTTACCCGGCTCACGACGTTCATCAGGACGCCGGATATCAGCATCCCGATGCCCACAAGCAGCAGCGAACAGCTGCCTTTTGAGGCGAGACTGTTCAGCAGGTACCCGACCAGCGCGGTCGGAATTGTAGCCGCGATGATCATCAGAGCCAGTTTCCGGTAATTATTGGAAATGATCCGCCGATAATGCGGCTCCCTCGCAAGACTGCCGCTCTCAAAGAACAGCTTTGTATTGTAAATACAATCCGCCGCCATGCCCCAGAGGGCCTTCAGCAGTTTGATAATGTCCTTCTGCATACCGATCAAAATGGCAAACAGAGTCCCGATATGCAGAAAGACGTTAAAGAATTCAATATCCCCTTCAAAATGCATGAGCCGTTCAAGGATCGCGAGATGCCCGGATGAACTGACAGGCAGAAACTCCGTGATCCCCTGGACAAGCCCCAAAAAGACAGACTGCAGAAAATTCATCTCCCCAAACTCCTTTTGAGCAGCTTCTTTTTTTCAGTTATTCTTCGTTCCAGTTATGGTAGACATTCTGGACGTCGTCGCTCGCATCGAGCATGTCGAGAATGCGGTTCAGCTGGTTGATCACGCCTTCATCCGTGAGGGTCACATAGGTCTGCGGGATCATCGTGACTTCCGCTTCCGCCATCGGGATGCCCTTCGCCTTCAGGGCTTCCTCAACCTCCTGGAAGGAAGCCGGGTCCGTGATGACTTCGTAGCAGTCCTCCTCCTCGCGGAAATCTTCCGCGCCGGCGTCCAGGGCTTCCATCATGAGATCGTCGGAGTCCATCTCGCACTCTTCCTTGTCGATGATGATCTGGCCCTTCTCGTCGAACATGAAGGAGACGCAGCCCGGCGTTCCGATGTTGCCGCCGCCCTTGGTGAAGGCTGCGCGGACGTCCGCCGCCGTGCGGTTCTTGTTGTCGGTAAGCGTGCGGACGATGATCGCCGTTCCGCCCGGGCCGTAGCCTTCGTAGGTGATCGTCTCGTAGTTCGCGCCGCTGCCGTCGCCGGCCGCCTTCTTGATGCCGCGCTCGATCGTGTCGTTCGGCATGTTGTTGGCCTTCGCCTTCGCGATGACGGTGGCAAGCTTGAAGTTGTTGGACGGATCCGGGCCGCCCTCCTTGACCGCTACCGCGATCTCACGGCCGATGATCGTAAAGATCTTGCCCTT